>NZ_JBNCAQ010000008.1:276687-307016 GCF_049808595.1 Streptomyces aurantiaciflavus
GCTGGGGGGGCTGTTGCCGACCAGCCCGCCGCGGCGGGCCGCGCGCGCGGCCCGCTCGGCGCCGCGCGCGACGTCCACGAAGAAGGGGTTGCCCATGTCGAGGACGAGCAGGCCCATGATCCGGCTGCGGCCCGCGCGCAGCTGGCGCGCGGACTCGCTGCGGACGTAGCCGAGCCGGTCTATCGCGGACAGCACACGGGCACGGGTCTCGGAGGCCACCGTGTCCGGGCGGTTGATGACGTTCGACACGGTGCCCACCGACACTCCGGCGACGCGGGCGACGTCCTTGATACCCACCGACTGGGCCATCGGGCAGGGACCTCCAGGAATACGAGGGGCGGCGGGAAGGCCTTCACACTACCGTCGAGCCGCCCCGGAACAGCGGTGGTCAGGCGGGCAGGCGGAAGTTGAGGTTGCGCAGCGCCGAGGGCGTCGTGCCGCTGGACTTCTCCTGGTACATGATCGACAGGAAGTTGTCCTGGGCGATGCGCGTCTCGTCGATCACGACCTCGCCGAAGGCGTTCAGCCCGGCGCCGACGCCGTCGTACAGGATCGTCCAGTCCGTGTACCCGGAGGCCTTGGAGGCTGCGGCGATACGGCAGAACGGGAAGATGGCGTACGCGTTGTCGTACTTGTCGAGGATCAGCTTGGTGCGCTGGCTGGAGTTCAGCGGCACCGGTATCTCGGTCTTCTGCCAGGCGCCCGAGGAGTTCTTGCGGACGTGGAAGGCGCGGCCGTTGGCGGTGCGGTCGGCGACGTAGTTGGTGGTGCACTGGCCGAAGCGGCCGGGGACGTAACTGATGACGGCGTGCGGCAGGCCGGCCGAGTCGGTGAACTGGCTCTCCTGGTTCATCAGCGAGTGGTCCGGGTTGAGGGGGTCCACGACCAGGCCGGCGTCGGTGACGGCGACCTTGTCGGAGCCGCCGGTCGTGCCGACGACGGTGCCCGCGTTGTTGCGCCAGGTGCGGCCGCGGTCGTCGGAGTAGACGTAGCCGGTGTCGTGGTTGGTGATGCCGCCGCTCGAGCACATCACGGCGCCGTTCTGCTCGCGCCAGGTGAAGAAGGAGTGCAGTCGGCCGTTCCTGTCGTAGTCGATGCCGTGCAGGTACATGTTGCGGGCCGTCGAGGAGCCGTGCTCGCTGGTGTAGGTGCCGGTGGAGCTGGTCCACTCGCCAAGGTTGGTCCAGGAGGTGCCGTTGTATTCGGCGAGGGCGTTGCGGCCGTTGCCGGAGATGCCGACGCGGTAGCTCAGCTGCAGCTTGCCGTCGGGGGTGGAGACGAACTGCGGGTAGGTGAACTGCGAGGTGAGCGCGAGTCCGTCGAGGGTGGACTGCGGTGCTCCGAAGCGGCTCGTGTCCCAGCTCAGCCCGGCGGGGTTGTCCATCAGCCCGGCCACCGACTTCACATAGGTGAAGCCGTCGCTGTGGGAGTCCATGTTGAGGTGCAGCCGGCCGTCGGTCTTGGAGACGCCCATGGAGATGACGTTGTGGGAGTCGTCGTAGCGCAGCGTGTGGCCGACCTTGACGGTGGACCAGGTGCTGGAGCCGAGCACGCGGCGGCCGACGACGGCGTTGCGGTCGGCGGTGTACCAGACGGCGTACTGGTAGCCCTTGTAGGTCAGCAGCCCGTTCTTCTGGAACGCGTTGTTGTTGACCAGGCCGTCGTACGACACGAAGTAGAGGGCCTGGGTGTCGAGCGTGGTGGTGCCGGTCAGGGTGAGCGAGGGGCCGGGGTCGGCGGCGCGGGCGGTGCCCGACGCGAGGGCGGGGGTCATCACGGCTCCGGCGAGGGCGGCGCCCAGCAGCGTGCGTCTCTTCATCTCGGGGACTCCGTTGTCGAGCGAGGTGGGGAGGGGGCGAGCGGGTCTCAGGCGAGGTGGAAGACCTCGGTGAGGGGTTTCATCGCCTCGTCGGGGCGGGACCCGTCGAGGGACTCGAAGAAGGGGGCCATCTCGGCCTGCCAGCGGGCGTTGACCTCGGTGGCCTCCATGCCGGCGAGGGCGGCCTCGAAGTCCTCGGTCTCCAGGTAGCCGACGAGCAGGCCGTCGTCTCTGAGGAAGAGCGAGTAGTTGTGCCAGCCGGTGGCCGAGAGAGCTTCGAGCATCTCCGGCCACACGGCGGCGTGGCGTTCGCGGTACTCGGCGAGCCGGTCCTCTCGGACCTTGAGGAGGAAACAGACGCGCTGCATGAAGTACCGCTCCCGGACTAGAAGTTGAACTGGTCGATGTTCTTGGCGTCGAACACGGTCGGCTTGCCGAGGCTGACCACGCCGTCCTTGCCGATGGTGTAGGTGGTGCCGCCGGCCTTGAAGGTCTCGCCCTCCTTGCCGGTGATCTGGCCGGAGACCAGGGCGACGGCGGTCTGCGCGGCGAGGGCGCCGAGCTTCGCCGGGTCCCACAGCTCGAACGCGTCGACGGTGCCGTTCTTGACGTACTTGCGCATGTCGTTGGGGGTGCCGAGGCCGGTCAGCTTGACCTTGCCCTTGTACTTGGAGCCCGACAGGTACTGGGCGGCGGCCTTGATGCCGACGGTGGTCGGGGAGATGATCCCCTTCAGGTTCGGGTACTCCTGGAGCAGGCCCTGGGTCTGCTGGAAGGACTGCTGGGCGTCGTCGTTGCCGTACGCGACCTTGACCAGCTTGATGTCCTTGTACTTGGGGTCCTTGAGTTCGTCCTTCATGAACTCGATCCAGGTGTTCTGGTTGGTCGCGGTCTGCGCGGCGGACAGGATCGCGATCTCGCCCTTGTAGCCGATCTGTTCGGCGAGCAGCTGCACCTCGGTGCGGCCCAGGTCCTCGGCGGAGGCCTGCGAGACGAAGGCGTTGCGGCACTCGGGGTTGGTGTCGGAGTCGTAGGTGACGACCTTGATGTCGTTGCTCATGGCCGTCTTCAGCGCGGTGCACAGCGCGCCCGGGTCCTGCGCGGACACGGCGATCGCGTCGACCTTCTGCTGGGTGAGGGTGTTGACGTACGACACCTGCCCCGAGGTGTCGGTCGCGCTGGACGGGCCGACCTCCTTGTAGCTGGAGCCCAGCTCCTTCAGCGCGGCCTCGCCGCCCTTGTCGGAGGTGGTGAAGTAGGGGTTGTTGACCTGCTTGGGCAGGAAGCCGACGGTGAGGCCCTTCTTGGTGGCCGCGTTCGGGTCGGCCTTGCCGGCGGAGGCGGCGGCGCCCGTGCTCTCGTTCTTCACGTCCTCCTTGGTGGTGCCGCCGCAGGCGGTGGCGGCGAGGGCGAGGGAGGAGACGGCGGCGAGGGCCGCGCAGGCACGACGGAGGGATGACTTGCGCATGGCGGGTCCTTTTGACAGAGGTGAAGTGGATGCCCTTAGGGGCGCGGGGAACTGCGCGACCAGCCACAGACGGCCCGCAGAGTTCAAACGGCCTTGCTAGCGCAGCGCTTGCGCTCTGCGCCCGGCCCTCACGACGGAGACTTGACGTGCGACCCTGGGGCCGAGCACGGAGACGACGAGCAGGACGCCGGTGACGACGATCTGCGACTGGGCGGAGACGTCCTGGAGGCTCATCACGTTCTGCAGCGCGCCGAGCAGGAAGACACCGGCGATGGCCCCGCCCAGGGTCCCCTTGCCGCCGTCGAAGTCGATGCCGCCGAGCAGTACAGCGGCGATGACGGAGAGTTCGAGGCCGGTGGCGTTGTCGTAGCGGGCGCTGGCGTAGTGCAGGGCCCAGAAGATGCCGGTGAGGGAGGCCATCAGGCCGGTCACCGTGAACAGGATGAGCTTCTGCCGCTTGACCCGGATGCCGGCGAAGCGGGCGGCCTCCTCGCTGGCGCCGGTCGCGAACAGCGACCGTCCGAACGGGGTGGCGTGCAGGGCGACCACGGCGATCGCCAGCAGGACCAGGAAGGGCAGGAAGGCCTGGGGGACGAACGTGTCCCCGATGCGGCCGGCCGCGAAGTCCAGGTACTGGCTGGGGAAGTCGGTCACCGCGTCGGAGCCGAGCACGATCTGCGCGACGCCCCGGTAGGCGGCGAGGGTGCCGATGGTGACGGCGAGGGAGGGAAGCCCCAGCCGGGTCACCAGCAGGCCGTTGATCAGCCCGCACACCACGCCCAGCAGCAGGCAGATCGGGATGATCGTCTCGATGGTCATGCCCTGGTTCCACAGGGCGCCCATCACCGCGCCGGACAGACCGGCCGTGGAGGCGACCGACAGGTCGATCTCGCCGGAGACCACCAGCAGGGTCATGGGCAGGGCGATCAGCGCGATCGGCAGGGTGTTGCCGATCAGGAAGGACAGGTTCAGCGCGTTGCCGAAGCCGTCGACGAAGGAGAAGGAGAACAGCAGCAGGACGATCAGGAGGGCGCCGACGACCGTGTCCCAGCGGATCGCGCGGCTCACCAGAGATCCGGGCTCAGGCATGACGGGCGTTCCTCTTCTTCAGGGCCGACGCCACCCGCAGCGCGACCACCCGGTCCACGGCGATGGCGAGGATGAGCAGGATGCCGTTGATGGCGAGCACCCAGACGGAGCTGACACCGAGGGCGGGCAGCACACTGTTGATGGAGGTCAGCAGCAGCGCGCCGAGGGCCGCGCCGTAGACGCTGCCGGAGCCGCCGGTGAAGACCACGCCGCCGACGACGACCGCGCTGACGACGGTGAGTTCGTAGCCGTTGCCGGTGCCGGAGTCGACGTTGCCGAAGCGGGCCAGGTACATCGCTCCGGCGAGGCCTGCGAGGGCGCCGCAGAAGGTGTACGCGGCGAGGATCCGCTTGCGGACGGGGATGCCGGCGAGGCGGGCTGCCTCCGGGTTGGAGCCGAGGGCGTACAGCTCGCGGCCGCTGCCGAAGTGCTTGAGGTAGTAGGCGGTGGCGACCAGGACGGCGAGGGCGATCAGCGCCAGGTAGGGCACGGCGGAGATGCCGCCGGAGCCGAAGTCGACGAAGCCGCCGGGCAGGTCGGCCGCGGTGATCTGGCGGGAGCCGACCCAGATGGAGTCGATGCCGCGGATGATGTAGAGCGTGCCGAGGGTGACGACCAGGGCCGGCACCTGACCGAGGCTGACGAGCAGGCCGTTGAGCAGTCCGAAGCCGATGCCGAGCAGGACCGCCAGGGCGATCGCGACGGCCGGGTTGCCGCCGCCCTGGAGGTAGGTGCCGGCGGCGAAGGCGGTGATGCCGAGTGTGGAGCCGACGGACAGGTCGACGTTCCTGGTGATCACCACCAGGGACTGGCCGGTGGCGACCAGGACCAGGATCGTCGCGTTGAGCAGCAGGTCCTTGATGCCCTGCTCGGACAGGAACTCGCTGTTGCCGGCCTGGGTGACGGCGATCATCACCAGGAAGACGACCAGGATGGCGAGTTCGCGCATCTTGAAGACGCGGTCGACCAGCCGGGTGCCGCTGGACTTGGGCACCTCTGCGGCGGGGGCTTCGTTCGGGGTGATCACCGTCATGCGGCGGCCCTCCCCGTGGCTGCGGCCATCACGGTTTCCTCGGTGGCGTCGGAGCGGGGGATCTCGGCGGTGAGCCGGCCCTCGTGCATCACCAGCACGCGGTCGGCCATGCCGAGGACCTCGGGCAGGTCGGAGGAGATCATCAGGACGGCGACCCCGTCGGCGGCCAGTTCGCTGAGCAGCCGGTGCACCTCGGCCTTGGTGCCGACGTCGATGCCCCGGGTCGGTTCGTCGACGATGAGCACCTTCGGGCCGGTGGCCAGCCACTTGGCGAGGACGACCTTCTGCTGGTTGCCGCCGGAGAGCGTGTTGACGGTGTCGGCGATCCGGGCGTACTTCACCTGGAGCTTGACCGCCCAGTCGAGGGAGCGGCTGCGTTCGGCGCCGCGGTCCATCAGGCCGGCCTTCACGGTCGTACGCAGCCCGGTGAGGCCGATGTTGCGCTCGATGGACATGTCCATCACCAGGCCCTGGGCGCGCCGGTCCTCGGGGACCAGGGCGAGGCCCGCGGCCATCGCGGTGGAGGGCGCGCCGTTGACCAGCTTGCGTCCGTCGACCTCGACCTCGCCGGCGTCCCAGCGGTCGATGCCGAAGACCGCGCGGGCGACCTCGGTGCGGCCGGCGCCGACGAGTCCGGCGAGGCCGACGATCTCGCCCCGGCGGACCTCGAAGGAGACGTCGGTGAAGACGCCCTCGCGGGTCAGCCGGCGGACGCTGAGGGCGACCTCGCCCGGCTCGACGTCCTGCTTCGGGTACAGCTCGTCGAGGTCGCGGCCGACCATACGGCGGACCAGGTCGTCCTCGGTCATGCCGTCGAGCGGTTCGCTGGCGATCCAGGCGCCGTCGCGCAGGGTCGTCACCCGCTGGCAGATCTCGAAGATCTCCTCCAGACGGTGCGAGATGAAGAGGACGGCCGCGCCCTGTTCGCGCAGGGTGCGGACGACGGTGAAGAGGCGGGCGACCTCGCTGCCGGTGAGGGCCGCGGTGGGCTCGTCCATGATCAGGACCCGCGCGTCGAAGGAGAGCGCCTTGGCGATCTCCACGATCTGCTGGTCGGCGATCGACAGACCGCTCGCCGGGCGGTCGGGGTCGAGGTCGACACCGAGGCGCTGCATCAGGGCGGCGGTCGCGTTGTGGGTGGCCTTGTGGTCGATGCGGCCGAGGGCCCGCCGGGGCTGGCGGCCCATGAAGATGTTCTCGGCGATCGACAGGTCCGGGAAGAGCGTGGGCTCCTGGTAGATGACGGCGATGCCGGCGTCACGTGCGTCGCCGGGGCCGTGGAAGACGACGGGCTCACCGTCGAGCAGTACCTGGCCGGCGTCCGGTCGGTGTACCCCGGCGAGCGTCTTGATCAGGGTCGACTTGCCCGCGCCGTTCTCACCGGCGAGGGCGTGCACCTCTCCGGGGAACAGCTCCAGGGAGACGCCCCGCAGGGCGCGTACGGCGCCGAAGGACTTGGCGACGTCCCTGAGCGCCAGCACCGGGGGCGGTCCCGCGTCGGACGGGTGGGTCATGGGTGGCTCCTCGACGACGTCGGCGCACTGTCCCCGTCCGGGGGTGTCACGACGTCGTGAAAGGTTTCAACTGGATGGCCGGGACGTTAGGCATGGCGGCCATGTGACGTCAATGGCTACGGCTCGAAAAGTTTTCGATAGCCGAAGGTCACGCGCCGGTCACGGAGAACAGTCCTGGACAGAGGGCTTGACACACCCCCGGCGGCCTCATAGCTTCCCGTTCTGAATCGTTTCATAGCGAGCTTGTCCAAAGCTCGTCCTCAGCTCGTCCGAAGCTCGTCCGGAGCGGTCCGGACCGATGTCACAGGAGCCCGAAGTGACCGACCTCGCCGCGGTGAAAGCCGCGCTGAAGACACAGGCCGTCGAGACGCCGTCATGGGCGTACGGGAACTCGGGGACCCGCTTCAAGGTGTTCGCCCAGCAGGGTGTTCCGCGCACCCCGCAGGAGAAGCTGGACGACGCGGCGAAGGTGCACGAGTTCACGGGCGTGGCGCCGACGGTGGCCCTGCACATCCCCTGGGACAAGGTGGAGGACTACTCCGCACTTGCGAAACATGCCGAGGACCGGGGGGTGAAGCTGGGGGCGATCAACTCCAACACCTTCCAGGACGACGACTACAAGCTGGGCAGCATCTGTCATCCGGACGCGGCGGTGCGGCGCAAGGCCGTCGACCATCTGCTCGAGTGCGTCGACATCATGGACGCGACGGGCTCGACGGATCTGAAGCTGTGGTTCGCCGACGGGACGAACTATCCCGGTCAGGACGACATCCGTGGGCGGCAGGACCGGCTGGCCGAGGGTCTGGCGGAGGTGTACGAGCGGCTCGGTGACGGGCAGCGGATGCTGCTGGAGTACAAGTTCTTCGAGCCGGCCTTCTACACGACGGACGTGCCGGACTGGGGCACGGCCTACGCGCACTGCCTGAAGCTCGGGCCGAAGGCGCAGGTCGTGGTGGACACCGGGCACCACGCGCCCGGTACCAACATCGAGTTCATCGTCGCCACCCTGCTGCGGGAGGGGAAGCTCGGCGGGTTCGACTTCAACTCGCGCTTCTACGCCGACGACGACCTGATGGTGGGAGCGGCGGATCCGTTCCAGCTGTTCCGGATCATGTACGAGGTCGTGCGCGGGGGTGGGTTCACCTCCGAGGTGGCGTTCATGCTCGATCAGTGCCACAACATCGAGGCGAAGATCCCGGCGATCATCCGCTCCGTGATGAACGTGCAGGAAGCGACGGCGAAGGCGCTGCTCGTCGATCCGTCGGCGTTGGCCGCCGCGCAGGCCTCCGGTGACGTGCTGGAGGCGAACGCCGTGCTGATGGACGCGTACAACACGGATGTGCGGCCGCTTCTTCGTGAGGTGCGGGAGGAGATGGGGTTGGACCCCGAGCCCATCGCCGCGTACCGGCGGTCGGGATGGGCCGAGAAGATCGTCGCCGAGCGAGTCGGTGGGGAGCAGGCGGGGTGGGGGGCGTAAGCCTCTGCCGGGATCTGTGATGCGCGGGCTGCGGGCCGGTGGTGGCCGACCGCGCCCACGCGGCGCAGCCGCACATCGATACAGCCCCGCGCCCCCGGGGAAATGCACTCACCCTCTTTCACGTAAGGACTGAAGGTTCATGGCACCGCACCCCGAAGCCGCTGCGCTTCTCGCCCGGTCGCACCGTCTCGGCGCTGACCCCCGTAACACCAACTACGCCGGCGGCAACGCGTCCGCCAAGGGCACCGAGACCGATCCCGTCACCGGTGGTGATGTGGAGCTGATGTGGGTGAAGGGGTCCGGTGGGGACCTCGGGACGCTCACCGAGGCGGGGCTGGCCGTGCTGCGGCTGGACCGGCTGCGGGGGCTCGTCGACGTCTATCCCGGAGTCGAGCGCGAGGACGAGATGGTCGCCGCGTTCGACTACTGCCTGCACGGCAAGGGCGGGGCGGCTCCGTCCATCGACACCGCCATGCACGGGCTCGTCGACGCCGCCCATGTCGATCATCTGCACCCGGACTCGGGGATCGCGCTCGCCTGCGCGGCCGACGGGGAGAAGCTGACCGCCGAGTGCTTCGGGGACACGGTCGCCTGGGTGCCCTGGCGGCGGCCCGGGTTCCAGCTGGGGCTGGACATCGCCGCGATCAAGGAGGCCAACCCGCAGGCGATCGGAGTGGTCCTGGGCGGGCACGGCATCACGGCCTGGGGCGCCACCGCCGAGGAGTGCGAGCGGAACTCGCTGCACATCATCCGGACCGCCGAGGCGTTCCTGGAGGAGCGCGGCAAGGCCGAGCCCTTCGGGCCCGTCATCGAGGGGTACGAGCCACTGCCCGAGGCCGAGCGCCGGGAGCGGGCGGCGGCCCTCGCGCCGTACGTGCGCGCCCTCGCCTCCCAGGACAAGCCGCAGGTCGGGCACTTCACCGACTCCGAGGTCGTCCTCGACTTCGTGGCGCGGGCCGAGCATCCCCGGCTGGCCGCGCTCGGCACGTCGTGCCCCGATCACTTCCTGCGGACCAAGGTGCGGCCGCTCGTCCTCGACCTGCCGCCGGCCGCGCCGCTGGAGGAGGCCGTCGCCCGGCTGAAGGAGCTGCACGTCGAGTACCGCGAGGAGTACGCCGCCTACTACCGGCGGCACGCCCTGCCCGACTCCCCCGCGATGCGCGGCGCGGACCCGGCGATCGTGCTCGTGCCGGGCGTGGGCATGTTCTCCTTCGGCAAGGACAAGCAGACGGCGCGGGTGGCCGGCGAGTTCTACGTCAACGCGATCAACGTGATGCGGGGCGCCGAGGCGGTGTCGTCGTACGCGCCGATCGAGGAGTCGGAGAAGTTCCGGATCGAGTACTGGGCGCTGGAGGAGGCCAAGCTTCAGCGGATGCCGAAGCCCAAGGCGCTGGCCACGCGGGTGGCGCTGGTGACGGGCGCCGGCAGTGGGATCGGGAAGGCGATCGCGCATCGGCTGGCGGCGGAGGGGGCGTGTGTCGTCGTCGCCGATCTCGACGCGGAGAACGCGCGGGCTGTCGCGGAGGAGCTCGGCGGGGCCGACAAGGCCGTGGCCGTGACCGTCGACGTGACGTCCGAGGAGCAGATCGCCGACGCCTTCAAGCGGGCCGTGCTCGCCTTCGGCGGGGTGGACCTGGTGGTCAACAACGCGGGGATCTCCATCTCCAAGCCGCTGCTGGAGACCTCGGCGAAGGACTGGGACCTCCAGCACGACATCATGGCCCGCGGGTCGTTCCTCGTGTCGCGGGAGGCGGCCCGGGTGATGATCGCGCAGGAGCTGGGCGGGGACATCGTCTACATCGCCTCGAAGAACGCCGTGTTCGCCGGACCGAACAACATCGCCTACTCCGCGACCAAGGCCGACCAGGCCCACCAGGTGCGGCTGCTGGCCGCCGAGCTGGGTGAGCACGGCATTCGGGTCAACGGCGTCAACCCGGACGGCGTGGTGCGCGGGTCGGGCATCTTCGCCGGTGGCTGGGGTGCGCAGCGGGCGGCCGTGTACGGGGTGGAGGAGGAGAAGCTGGGCGAGTTCTACGCGCAGCGGACCATCCTGAAGCGGGAGGTGCTGCCGGAGCACGTCGCCAATGCCGTGTTCGCGCTGACCGGTGGGGACCTCACCCACACCACCGGGCTGCACGTCCCGGTCGACGCCGGCGTCGCGGCCGCCTTCCTGCGGTGACGGCCGTGAAGTCGTACGCAGCGGTCGACCTCGGCGCCTCCAGCGGGCGGGTGATGGTCGGCCGGATGACCCCGGACTCGCTGGAGCTGACCGAGGCGCACCGCTTCCCCAACCGGCCCGTGCGGGTTCCGGAGGGGCTGCGCTGGGACGTGCTCGGGCTGTACGCGGGGGTGCTGGACGGGCTGAGGGCCGCCGGCCAGGTCGATTCCGTCGGCATCGACAGCTGGGCCGTGGACTACGGTCTGCTGGACGCCGACGGGGCCCTGCTCGGCAACCCGGTGCACTACCGCGACACCCGCACGGAGGGCGTCGCGGAGAAGGTGTGGGCGACCGTGCCGGCCGCCGAGCTGTACGCGGCGACCGGGCTGCAGTACGCCCCCTTCAACACCCTCTACCAGTTGACGGCGGCCGCGTCCTCGGCCCAATTCGCGCATGCTCGGCGCCTGTTGCTCGTCCCCGACCTGCTCACCTACTGGCTGACCGGCGAGCAGGGCACCGAGCTGACCAACGCCTCGACGACCCAGCTCATCGATCCCCGGACGCGTGACTGGTCGTACGACGTCGCCGCCCGGCTGGGCATCGACCTGAGCCTGTTCGCGCCGCTGCGGCAGCCGGGGGATCCGGCGGGGGTGCTGCGGGCGGAGGTGCTGGAGGACACAGGGCTGGCCGGGCCGGTGCCGGTGACGGCCGTCGGCTCGCACGACACCGCGTCCGCGGTGGCCGCCGTGCCGGCGACGGGTGAGCGGTTCGCCTACATCTGCACCGGCACCTGGTCGCTGGCCGGTCTGGAGCTGGACGCGCCCGTGCTGACGGAGGCGAGCCGCGCCGCCAACTTCACCAACGAACTGGGGCTGGACGGCACGGTCCGCTATCTGCGCAACATCATGGGCCTGTGGCTGCTCCAGGAGTGCGTACGGGCCTGGGGCGACCCGGATCTGGGGGCGCTGCTGCGGGAGGCGGCCGTGGTGCCGGCGCTGCGGTCGGTGGTGGACGCGGGGGACGCCGCGTTCCTGGCGCCGGGCCGGATGCCGGAGCGGATCGCCGAGGCGTGCCGGGCGGCGGGGCAGCCGGTGCCCCGGACGCGGGGCGAGATCACGCGCTGCATCCTCGATTCGCTGGCCCTCGCCCACCGGCGAGCCGTCGCGGACGCCCAGCGGCTGGCCGACCACCCCGTCGACGTCGTGCACATCGTCGGGGGCGGCACCCGCAACGCGCTGCTCTGCCAGCTCACCGCCGACGCCTGCGGTCTGCCGGTGGTGGCCGGTCCGACGGAGGCGGCCGCCCTCGGCAACGTCCTCGTCCAGGCACGGGCGCACGGCCTGGTCGGCGACCGCCACGCCATGCGCCGGCTGCTCGCCCGTACCCAGCCCCTGACCCGGTACGAGCCGCAGGGCGGCACCGACCGCTGGCTCGAGGCGGAGGCCCGGCTCGCCTCGCGGTGAGCCGGGGACTCCCCCGGTCCCGAATGCCGGACTACCTCCCCCACTACGCTGAACGCGTGTGGGTGGGGCCCCCAGCACTCATCCGATGATCAACCCCGAGGAGCCGCGATGCGTGTCGCACTGTTCCTGACCTGTGTCAACGACACGCTGTATCCGGACACCGGCCGTGCCGTGGTGAAACTGCTGACCAGGCTGGGTGTCGAGGTGGACTTCCCGATGGCCCAGACCTGCTGCGGACAGGCCCACTACAACACCGGCTACCGCCATGAGGCCGAGCCACTGGCCCGGCATTTCTCCGATGTCTTCGGGGAGTACGAGGCGATCGTGACGCCCTCGGGGTCGTGCGGGGCGATGGTGCGGGAGCTGTATCCGCGGATGGGCGAGCGGGCTCGGGCCGAGGGGCGCGGCGACACGCTGGCGGCGACGTTGGCGCCGGTGGTGCCGAAGACGTACGAGCTGACCGAGTTCCTGGTGGACGTGCTGGGGGTGACGGACGTCGGGGCGTACTACCCGCACACGGTGACCTACCACCCGACCTGTCACGGGCTGCGCGGGCTCGGGCTCGGCGAGCGGCCCCGGCGGCTCCTCCAGGCGGTCAAGGGGCTGGAGCTGGTGGAGCTGCCGGGCGCGGAGGAGTGCTGCGGTTTCGGCGGCACCTTCGCGCTGAAGAACTCCGACGTCTCGGCGGCGATGGGCGCCGACAAGGTGCGCAACGCCGAGTCGACCGGCGCGGAGGTGCTGTGCGCGGCCGACAACTCCTGTCTCATGCACATCGGCGGCACGATGACCCGGCTCCGGTCGGGCATGCGGCCGGTGCACATCGCGGAGATCCTGGCGAGCACGGAGGAGGAGCCGGCGGTATGAGCGGCACGTTCGTAGGAATGCCGGCCTTCCCCGAGGCCGCGCGCGAAGCGGTCGGCGACCGGACCCTGCGCGGCAATCTGCGCCACGCCACGCACACCATCCGCGCCAAGCGGGCGAAGGCCGTGACCGAGATGTCCGACTGGCCCGCGCTGCGGGAGGCGGGCAAGCAGATCAAGGACCACACGCTGCGCCACCTGGACCGCTATCTGGTGCAGTTGGAGGAGTCCGTCACGGCGGCGGGGGGCATCGTCCACTGGGCCGCCGACGCCGACGAGGCCAACCGGATCGTCGCCCGGCTGGTCAAGGACACCGGCGAGTCGGAGGTCGTCAAGGTCAAGTCGATGGCCACGCAGGAGATCGGACTCAACGAGGCCCTCGAAGCCGAGGGCATCCGGGCCTACGAGACCGACCTGGCCGAGCTGATCGTGCAGTTGGGCCGCGACCGTCCCTCGCACATCCTGGTTCCGGCGATCCACCGCAACCGCGGTGAGATCCGGGACATCTTCGCGCGCGAGATGAGCGAGTGGGGCCGCCCCGCCCCCGAGGGCCTCACCGACACGCCCGCCGAACTCGCCGAGGCGGCCCGCCTGCACCTGCGGGAGAAGTTCCTGGCGGCGAAGGTCGGGATCTCGGGCGCCAACTTCATGGTCGCCGAGACCGGCACCCTCGTGGTCGTCGAGTCGGAGGGCAACGGGCGTATGTGCCTCACCCTGCCCGAGACGCTGATCTCCGTGGTCGGCATCGAGAAGATCGTGCCGACCTGGCGGGACCTGGAGGTGTTCCTGCAGACCCTCCCCCGGTCCTCCACGGCCGAGCGCATGAACCCGTACACGTCCATGTGGACCGGCACGAGCGACGGGGACGGCCCGAAGACCTTCCACCTGGTCCTCCTGGACAACGGCCGCACCGACACCCTCGCCGACGAGGTCGGCCGCCAGGCCCTGCGCTGCATCCGCTGCTCGGCCTGCCTCAACGTCTGCCCGGTGTACGAACGCGCCGGCGGGCACGCCTACGGCTCGGTCTACCCGGGCCCGATCGGCGCCATCCTGAGCCCCCAACTCCGGGGCACGGCAAGCGAGATCGACGCCTCCCTGCCGTACGCCTCGTCGCTGTGCGGTGCCTGCTACGAGGTGTGTCCGGTCGCCATCGACATCCCCGAGGTGCTGGTGCATCTGCGCGAGCGGGTCGTCGAGGGCGGTGCGGTGACGCGGGAGGGCAACAGGGTGGTGCTGAAGCCGGCCAAGGGGCACGCGGCCGAGCGGGCGGCGATGCGGGCCGCCCGCTGGGCCTTCGCCCGGCCCGGCGCCCTGCGCGCGGGACAGCGGCTGGCGTCGCGTACCCGTCGGCTGCATCCGCGGACGCTGCCCGGTCCCGGGAAGGCGTGGAGTGGTTCCCGGGATCTGCCGGCGGTGCCCGCCGAGCCGTTCCGGGACTGGTGGCAGCGTACGCAGGGCGGGAACACCGGCAAGAGGGGTGCGAAGTGAGCAGCAGGGAACGGATCCTGGGCCGGGTGCGGCGCGCGCTGGCGGACGTACCGCGGGACGACACTCCCCCAGTGCCTGAACAGCCTGGGCGGGACTCCCGGTACGAGCAGGCGGTGTCGCGTGCGTATGCGCGGGAGCACGGCAGCCGGAGTGTCGCGGAGACGGTGGATCTGCTGGCGGAGAACCTGGCGGACTACCGGGCGATCGTGCATCGCTGCACGGCGGACGATCTGGCCGCGACGATCGCCGGGATGCTGGCGGCGCGGGGCTCGAGGACGGTGCTGGTACCGCCGGGCCTGAAGCCGCAGTGGCTCACGGCGGCCGACGTCGAGCAGGTCCCGGACCTGGCCGACAGCACGCCGCACGAGCTGGACCGCGTCGACAGCGTGGTCACGGCGTGCGCGCTGGCCATCGCCGAGACCGGCACGATCGTCCTGGACGGCTCTCCCGACCAGGGCCGCCGCCGCATCACCCTCGTCCCCGACCACCACGTCTGCGTAGTACGCGTTCCCGACCAGGTCGTCTCCTCGGTCCCGCAGGCTCTCGAACGCCTCGACCCGGCGCGCCCGTCGACCTGGATCTCCGGGCCGTCGGCGACCAGCGACATCGAACTGGACCGGGTGGAGGGGGTGCACGGGCCGCGCACGCTGGAGGTGGTCCTGGTCGGCTGACCGGCCGCGCTCACAAGTCGCGGCGCTCCAGGGGTTGTTGGGCCGGACCTTGGACGATCCGGCCCTCGACGTCGAAGCGGGAGCCGTGGCACGGGCATTCCCAGGCGCGTTCGGCGCGGTTGAACGCGACCAGACAGCCCATGTGCGTACAGCGCGCGGAGAGGGCGTGGAGTTGGCCTGCCTCGTCACGGTGGACGGCGCACCGCTCCCCGGAGACACGGACGACCGCGCCGTCGCCGGGGGCGATCTCGTCCACCGAGGGGCCGCTCGTCGTCGGCAGGCGGTCGCCGACGAAGTGGCGGGCCACGTCGGCCTGGTGCTTGAGGAAGGCCGCGCCCTCACGGACGACGGACGCGATGCGGCGGGGGTCGTAGAGGTCGCTCCAGGGGCAGTCGCGGCCGGTGATGCGCTCGCTGAGCAGACGGCCGGCCATGATGCCGCCGGCCATGCCCCAGCCGCCGAAGCCGGTGGCCACGTAGGTGTTCCTGCTGCCGGGGTGGAGCGGGCCGACGAGCGGGACGGAGTCGGTGGAGTCGTTGTCCTGGGTGGCCCAGCGGTGGGTGAGGGTGAGCTCGCCGAAGCGGTCGGTCGCCCAGCCGGCGAGCCGCTCGAAACGTTCCTCGACGTCCCCGCCGGTGCCCGGGGTGAAGTGCTCGCCGGTCACGACGAGCAGGCGGCGGCCGTCGTCCAGGGGCGCCGTGCGCACCGAGCGGGTGTTCTGCTCCTGGGTGATGTACATGTCGCGCGGAGCCCTGGCGACGTCGATCGGCGCGGCCACCACCAGTTCGCGGCGCGGGGAGAGGCGGGTGAAGAGCAGGGCGCGGTCGAAGACGGGGTAGTGGGTGGCGACGACCACGTGATGGGCGGTGACCTTCGTCGCGGAGGCCGGGGACTCGACGGTCAGTTCGCACGCATCGCCCTCGTGGAGGCCGGTGACGCGGCTGTGCTCGTGGATGGTGCCGCCGAGCCGCCGGATGCCGTCGGCGACGGCCAGGAGGTACTTGCGGGGGTGGAACTGGGCCTGGTCGGCGACCCGGACCGCGCCCGCGACGGGGAACGGCAGCTCCGTCTCGGTCACGTACTCGGCGGGCAGCCCCGCCGCCCGCGCGGCCTCCGCCTCGGCCTTCAGCTGGTCGGTGCGGGCAGGGTCCTCGGCGTAGGTGTAGGCGGCGGTGTCCTCCCACTCGCAGTCGACGCCCAGTTCCCCGGCGGTCTGCGCCGCGTGACGGATGGCGTCCATCTGCGAGCGGGCGTACAGCCGGGCGCCCTCCGGGCCACGGGTGCGGCGCAGGTGGTCGTAGACGAGGGTGTGCTGGGCGCTCAGCTTGGCCGTGGTGTGGCCGGTGACGCCGGCCGCGATCCGGTGCGCCTCCAGCACGGCGACCTTGCGGCCCCGGCGGGCCAGCTCCCAGGCCGTGCTGAGCCCCGCGATGCCCGCGCCGACGACGGCGACGTCGACGTGGAGCGGACCCTCCAGAGGGGGCGCGGGGTCGCCGGGAGGGGCTGTGTCCAGCCAGTAGGACCCGTGGATGTCCGCCTGCTCGTCCATGGGGGCCGAGTTCCCGGGAGGGACCCGGTCACACGGCCCCGGGTCGGTCAGGAGTAGACGATGGGGCAGCCGTACCGCAGCGAGTACTGGGCCGCGCGCAGGTACAGCGCCACGTAGAAGGCGGTGTCGAGGTCCTCGCTCCAGGGTCCCGGCCCGGCGGCGGCGGCCTTGCCCGCCTCGCCGTCCAGGAACCACGCGGTCAGTTCGAGGTTGCCGCCCGTCGCCGGTATCGCGTCGAGGGGCAAGCCGAGGATCGCGGCCAGGCGCTCGGCGAGGGCGAGGACCTGGGGGGCGCCGGCGATCACCGTCTCGTCCCAGTAGGCCGAGTCGACGGGCAGCAGAACGCGCTCCGCCAGGGAGAGCGGTACCAGGACGGTCCATCCGAAGAGGGTGTCCCGCTCGGCCTCGGTCAGATGCGCCTCGCAGAACGCCGCGAATCCCTGCATCGGGGGGCTGACCTTCTCCTCGAACCAGCCGCCGGCGCCCGGCCCGGGCACGGTCTCGTAGGGCGGCAGACCGCGCCGTCCCAACTCCTCGTTGAGGCCCGCGGCCACGTCCGCGTGGCCGCCCTCGTCCCGACCGAACCATTCCCGCTCGGCGACGCTCACCAGATAGACACCCATGAGCGCAACGTAGCGGGCGGCACTGACAACGCCTCCGGAATCCGGTGACAAGTGTGCTGAACAAGCGCTTAGATAGGAGGTCGAGCCCGATGCACCGCGCGCGGTCCGACACCGCCCGACCTCCGGAGGCCCCGTTGTTCACATCCGTCGACGACGTCTCCGCCCGTCTCGCCGAGACCGGCTATCTCGCCTCCCCCGCCGTCGCCACCACCGTCTTCCTCGCCGACCGGCTCGGCAAGCCGCTCCTCGTGGAGGGCCCGGCCGGGGTCGGCAAGACCGAACTCGCCAAGGCCGTCGCCGCGGTGGCGGGGGCCCGGCTGGTCCGCCTGCAGTGCTACGAGGGCGTCGACGAGTCCCGTGCGCTGTACGAGTGGAACCACGCCAAGCAGTTGCTCCGCATCAGCGCGGGCCGCGACGAGACGTGGGACGAGACGCGGACGGACATCTTCAGCGAGGAGTTCCTCCTCCCGCGCCCGCTGCTGACCGCGATCCGCGGCGACGAGCCGACGGTGCTGCTGATCGACGAGACCGACAAGGCCGACGTCGAGGTGGAGGGCCTGCTCCTCGAAGTCCTCAGCGACTTCCAGGTGACCGTCCCGGAGCTGGGCACCATCACCGCGACCCGCCGCCCCTTCGTGGTCCTGACCTCGAACGCGAGCCGTGAGCTGTCGGAGGCGCTGCGCCGCCGCTGTCTCTTCCTCCACATCGGCTTTCCCGACGAGGAGCTGGAGCGCCGGATCGTCCGGCTGAAGGTGCCCGGCATCGACGCGGCGCTGGCCGAGTCGGTGGTCCGGGTGGTCGGCGCGCTGCGCGCGATGGACCTGCGCAAGGTGCCCTCCGTCGCGGAGACCGTCGACTGGGCGCGCACGCTGCTCGCCCTGGGCGCCGGCACGCTCGACGAGACGCTCGTCCGCGACACGCTGGGCGTGATCCTCAAGCATCAGGACGACGTGCAGAAGGCGGCGGCGAAGCTCGACCTGGACGCCGTATGACGGCCCCGGCGGACGCGACCGCACGGCTCACCGGCTTCGTCGCCGCGCTGCGCGCGCACGGCGTCCGCATCGGCACCGGGGAGACGGTGGACGCGGCCGAGGCGGCGGCGGCGCTGGGGTTCGCGGACCGGGTGCTGCTGCGCGAGGGGCTCGCCGCGACACTGCTGCACACGACGGGCCAACGGCGCCTGTTCGACACCGTCTTCGACCTGTACTTCCCCCGCGGCGTCGGCGGGCCGGAGGGCGAGGCCGGCGACCGGGACGACCTGCGGGACCGGCTGGCCGACGCCCTCGCCGCGGGCGACGAGACGCTGCTGGCCCGGTTGGCCGTCGAGGCGGTCGACGGGCTGGGCGGATACGGGAGTTCACCGGGCTCGGACGGCTGGTCGTCGTACCAGACGCTCGAACGGCTGCGTCCGCAGACGCTGTTGGCGCGTGTGCGGGACGAGATCCGGCGGCAGGGCGGGGGCGACGGGTTCGCCGGGCGGCTGCTGGAGGACGAGATCCGGCGGCGTGTCGAGGCCTTCCGGGCGCTGGTGGCCGCCGAGGCGCGGCGGCGGGTGGCGGAGCGGCGCGGGCGGGACGAGATCGCCCGGCGGGCGGTGGCGCCGACCGCCGACCGGGTCGACTTCCTGTACGCGGGCAAGGACCGGCTGGCCGAACTGCGGCGGACCGTACAGCCGTTGGCACGCAAGCTGGCCACCCGGCTGGCCGCGCGACGGCGCCGGGCCTCGCGGGGCACGATCGACCTGCGGCGCACGCTGCGCGGCTCGCTGTCGACGGGCGGGGTGCCGATGCGGCCGGTGCTGCGCCGCCGTCGCCCGGCCCGGCCCGAACTGGTGCTGCTGTGCGATGTGTCGGGCTCGGTCTCGGGCTTCTCCGACTTCACGATGCTGCTGGTGCAGGCGCTGCACGACCAGTTCAGCAAGGTGCGCGTCTTCGCCTTCGTCAACCGGGTCGACGAGGTGACCGGACTGCTCCGGCACGGCACGGCCGACCCCGAGGGGCTCGGCGCCCGCATCCAGGCGGAGGCGAGGCTGACGGGCTACCACGGCAGCAGTGACTACGGCATCGCCCTGGGCGAGTTCGCGGAGCGGTACGGCGCGGCCGTGGGCCCGCGCACGACGGTCTTCGTGCTGGGGGACGCCCGGACGAACATGAGCGACCCGAACCTGCCGGCCGTGCGGCAGATCGCCGAACAGGCCCGTCACGTCCACTGGCTGAACCCCGAGCCGCGCCCGCAGTGGGGCACGGGTGACTCGGCCGCACTCGAGTACGCCGAGCTGGTGGCGATGCACGAATGCCGCAACGCCCGCCAACTCGGCGCCCTGATCGGCCGTCTGCTCCCTGTCTGACCAGTCCTGTCAGGCCAGGCCTGTCTCCTGCGGGCCCGACCTGTCTACTCCTCCTCGGCCTTCGCGTAGTCCTTGGCCATCGATCCCGCGAAGTCGTACAGCACACACTGCTCGTCGCCCACGACCCAGGCGTCGTGTCCGGGCGACACCACGAAGACGTCACCGGGGCCCACTTCGGTCTCGCCGCCCTCGTCCATGGCGACGTGCAGACGCCCGCTGACCACGTAGCCGGTGTGGTGGATCTGGCAGGTGTCGGTTCCCGCGAGCGGCGCCACCGACTCCGTCCAGCGCCAACCGGGCTCGAACGTCGCCACGGCGAAGTCGAGCCCCGTCATGTGGACGGCCTCGAGGTGACCGCGCGGGAAATCGCGTCGCTCGTCCGGCTTGTCGAGCGTCTTCACTTCCAGCATGACGCTCCTCCCTTCCGGCCGTGCCCCCACCACGGCCGGGGCCCGTCTCCCCGGCGGCCCTGGACGTCACCGGTGGGGCCGAGCCCCACACCTCCATCGTCCGCCCGCACCTCAGGGGCCGCCATTCGGGTGAACCGGGCCGCCTCAGGCACCACCGGCGCAGAGTCGCGCGAACCGGTCCGCGTCGATGTTGCCGCCGGACACGATCACACCGACGCGGCGCGGCAGGGCGCCGGCCCGGCCGGTGAGCAGCGCGGCCAGCGGGGTCGCGCCGCTCGGTTCGACGACGATCTTCAGGCGTTCGAAGGCGAACCGCATGGCCGCGCGGATCTCGTCGTCGGAGACCAGGGCGATGGCGTCGACGAGCCGCCGGTTCACCGAGAAGGTCAGTTCACCGGGCGTGTGCAGGGCCTGGCCGTCGGCGATCGTGTGCGGCACGGGGATGCTGACCCGCCGGCCCGCCTCCAGCGACCGCCTGGTGTCGTCCCCGGCCTCCGGCTCCACGCCGACGATCCGGATACCCTCGTACAGCCCCTTCGCGACCGTCGCGCTGCCGGCGATCAGCCCGCCCCCGCCGACCGGCGCCAGCAGGGCACCCAACTCGCCCACTTCCTCAAGGAGTTCGAGTGCGGCGGTGCCCTGTCCCGCCATGACGTGCGGGTGCTCGTAGGGCGGGATCAGGGTCAGGCCCCGCTCGGCGGCCAGGGTCTCGGCGACGGCCACCCGGTCGCCGCCGTAGCGGTCGTACGTCACGATCTCGGCGCCGTACGCCTCGGTCGCCTCCCGCTTGGAGCGCGGGGCGTCCTCGGGCATGACGATCACGGCGGTGGTGCCGAGTTCGCGGGCGGCGAGGGCGACGGCCTGGGCGTGGTTGCCGGAGGAGTAGGCGGCGACGCCCCGTTCGAGCTGCCCGGGGGTCAGCCGGGAGGCCGCGTTGTAGGCGCCGCGGAACTTGAAGGCGCCGACCCGCTGGAAGTTCTCGCACTTCAGCAGGACCTCGGCTCCGACGAGCGCGTCGAGGGTGCGGGAGCGGAGGACGGGCGTGCGGTGGGCGACGCCCTTGAGGCGGGCGGCCGCGTCGCGGACGTCGTCGAGGGTGATCGGCGGGGGTGTGGTCGTCACGGGTGCGCTCCCTCAGAGGTGTCGTGGGTGCGGGCCGCCCTCGCCTGGGACAGGTAGCTGTACGCGGAGGCCCGGGAGATGCCGAGGCGGGCGGCGACCTGCTCGATCGCGCGGCGCACCGCGAACACGCCGCGTTCGTCCAGGCCGCGGAAGAGCTCCAGGCGTCGGGTCCGGTCGAGTGCGGCCCAGGTCTGGTCCAGATGACTGTCGAGGAGGGCGTCGACGACGGAGTCGATGTCGTCGCCGAAGGTGGTCACCGGCGCCTCCCCGGGCGGTCCGCCGGTCCCGGCGAGCGCGGCGAGCAGGCTGTGGACCCGGTCGACCTCGGTGACGTCGACGTTGACGCACAGGGCGCCGAACACCGCGCCCGTGGAGTCGCGCAGCACCATCGTCGACGACTTCACCAGCCGGCCGGCGCCGGTGCGGGTGACGTAGTTCAGCTCGTCGGCGGCCTCGTCGCCGCGAGCGAGGACGCGCATGCCGATCTCGCTCATCGCCCCGCCGACCGTCCGCCCGGTCACCGACCCGGCGACGGCGACCACGGACCTCTCCGGCCGCCGGTAGTCGTGCAGCACCGCCTCGCACACCGGCCCGAACGTCGCCGCGATCCCGTCGACGACGGGCGCGAGCGCCCGCAGGATCGCGTCTCGCTCCGCCTCCCGGGGGTCCTCGACCGCCATCCACCCTCCCGTACCGCTCCCGACCGATTCAGCGCCGCCGGCTCGGCTCCCTCGACTCGACCGCGCCGGAGCCGGTCTCCGACGGATCGATTAGACCACAGATCCAAGACTTGGACGAGAAATCCAGAACAGTGGTCCGTCGCCGCCTTCCCGTCCCGCCTTCAGGGGAAGCGTCGATCAAGGGGTGGCATCCCCAATTGCCGTTTCCCTAGGATGGGTTGCCGACCGCGCCGGTCCGCGGCACGGCCCGGAACTGGGGGATGAGATGCAGCCCGGCAATCAGCTGTCCACGAAGATCGATGCCACGGTTCCCACGGCCGCGCGCATGTACGACCACTACCTGGGCGGCAAGGACAACTACGCGGCGGACCGCGCGGCCTGCGAGGAGCTCGACAAGGTCGTCCCGAGCACCCGCGCCCTCGCCCTGAACAACCGCCGCTTCCTGCAGCGGGTCGTGAGGACCCTGGCGCAGGAGTACGGCATCCGGCAGTTCCTGGACCACGGGTCAGGTCTGCCCACGCAGGACAACGTGCACCAGGTCGCCCAGCGCGTCGACCCGAGCGCACACGTCGTCTACGTCGACAACGACCCGATGGTGCTCGTCCACGGCCGGGCCCTGCTGGAGCAGGACGAGCGCACCACCGTCATCCACGCCGACATGCGCGAGACCGAGGCGATCTTCACCCACCCGGACACCGAGCGTCTGATCGACTTCTCGCAGCCGGTGGCGGTGCTGTTCAACTCGGTCTTCCACTGCATCCCGGACAGCGAGACCGACGGCCCGCTCGCGGTGGTCCGCCGGGTCTCCGAGCGCCTCGTTCCGGGCAGCTACCTGGTGATGTGCCAGCTGGTCAGCGACGACCCGAAGGTGCGGGAGTTCGTCACGAACTTCATGGACCAGGCCACCCAGGGACACTGGGGCCGGGTGCGCGAGGAGAAGGACGTCGCCGAGTGGTTCGAGGGCCTGGAGGTCCTCGAACCGGGGCTGGTGGAGGTCTCCACGTGGCGCCCGGACAGCGAGGTGACGCCGCGTCAGCTCACCCAGGAGTGGATCGAGTTCGGCGGCGTGGGCCGCCTGCGCTGACCGGCTCGTGGAGTCAGGAGGCGGGGTAGCGCCGGTCCCTCGTCTCCTTCAGCAGGGCGAGGGAGGCACGCGGGTCGAGCGCCTCGTCGGCCAGCCGGTCCAGCGTGATCCTGTACTCCTCCGTCTCGTCCCGGCCCTCCAGGAAGGTGGCGCTCCTGATCTGCTCGAGATAGACGACATCGGGCAGATCGGAGCCGCCGAACCGCAGGTAGGTCACGGGAATGGCCGGCGCGGAGGCGTGCGTCACGTCCAGCGGCACGATCTGGACGGTGACATGGGGCCGTTGGGCCATCCGCACGAGGTGGTCGAGTTGCTCCCGCATCACCTCGCGGCCGCCCAGGACGCGCAGCAGCACCGACTCGTCGAGGACGGCCCACACCTGCGGCGCGTCGGGCCGGTCGAGCAGCTCACGGCGCCGCGTCCGCAGCTCCACCCGGCGCTCGACCTCCCGGTCCGACGCCGTCGGCAGTCCGCGCTCCACGACGGCGCGGGTGTAGGCGGGGATCTGCAACAGGCCCGGCACGTACTGGATCTCGAAGGTACGGATCGCCGTGGCCGCCTCCTGCAGTCCCACCAGCCGGTCGAACCACTCGGGCATCAGCCGCTTGTCGTACCGCTGCCACCAGCCCGGCTCCCCGGCGCGCCGCAGCAACTGCAGCAGCACGGACGCCTCGTACTCGTCGGTCCGGTACAGCTCCAGGAGCGCGCGCACGTCCGCCTCGACGGGTGGGCGGCGTCCCTTGCCCGCCTCGATCCGCGACAGCTTCGCCGGGCTGAACCCGAGGGCACGCGCGGCCTGCTCCTGGGAGAACCCGGCGTCCTCCCGGATGCCCGCCAACTGCACACCGACCAGCATTTTCAGCAAGGTCGGGGCGGGCTCGGCCCGGTTCAGATACGGTTCGAGGCGGGAGACGCGAGGTGACTCGGCAGACATCCTGACTCCCCCTTGGCCGACAGACGACAGACCGCATTATCGCACCCGAAGGCCTCCGACCCTACGGACCACGGGAATCGAACCCGCCCCCGCCCCCGCCCGAGGTGATCCACGGCCTCTACAGCAGGTGGTCGAACTCCCCGCCCTTCGCCCCGGCGAGGAACGCGGCCACCTCGGCCGGCGTGTAGACCAGGGCCGGGCCGTCGGGGTCACGGGAGTTGCGCATCGCGATCCCTCCCCCGTCCAGGACGGCCACCTCGACGCAGTTGCCCTCGGCGTTGCTGTGGCTGCTCTTGATCCAGCGGACGCCCAGCGCGCTCGCCCGCACTCCGTTCGGCACTGACGACACTGCACTCTCCTCGCTCGTACGCGCAATTTCCCGTGAAATTGCACGAGGACATCGTCAGCGTGGATAATAACGGTGTCGTCAACCGCACTTCTGGCGCCCCCTTCTGACGTCGCCTCAGGGAGATGCACCGTGTCATCACCTGCGCAGTTCCGGAGTCACGCATCCGTCCGTGACTCGTCCAGAACCGCCACGCTGCAGCTCACGGGCAGCCGGGAGGGCTTCGCCGAGGCGCGGGACTTCACCCACCGCACCCTCGGCGGCTGGTCCCTGGACCACTGCGCCGACGACGCGCTCACCGTCGTCACCGAACTCGCGGCCAACGCCGTCCTGCACGCCCTGCCGGACCTGCCCGACGACGCCGCCGACGTGCGGCTCAGGCTCTCCCTGCGCCGCTCCCACCTGGTGTGTGCGGTCACCGACCCGAGCGACGAGCTGCCCGTCTACCCGCGCGCCGACGAATCCCTGCTGGAGCACGGCCGCGGCCTGCACATCGTCGAAGCCCTCTCGGAGCACTGGGGCTGGACCCGGCGCTCCCCCGTGGGCAAGACCGTCTGGGCCATGCTGCCGACCCGTCCCCACATCTGACCATGACTCCCACGAAGAGATCCGCACCGCTCGAGGACCTGGGACACGTGCCGTGGACCGAGATCAAGGACTCGACCGGCTGTGCCGCGGCCATCCCCTCCCTGCTGGACGCCGTCGCCCGGGGCGACGCCGACACCGCGGGCTCCGCCCTCGGCCAACTGCGCCGGCGCATCTGCCAGTACGGCTTCGTGGTGGGCCAGGCGACGGCGGCGACCGTGCCCTTCCTCTGGGAGCTCGTCCGGCTTCCGCAGGTCACCTGCCGGGTCGAGATCCTGCACCTGCTGAAGAGCATCGCCGGCGCCCGCCAGTGGGAGACCACGGCCGCCGCCTACCCCAAGCTGCTGCGCCGCCGCGACAACTACGTGGAATGGGAACGCGCGGCCCGCCACGCCGTCCACGCCCAGCGCGGCGTCCTGCGCCACCTCCTCGACGAACCGGACCGGGAGATCGTCCGGGCCAGCGAGGAACTCGCCGCCACGCTGGACGACCGGTGAAGCGCCCGCGTCTGCCCGGTGGCGTCGCGCCGCAGGACAGCCACCCCGCTGATCAGCCCCGTGTCTCTGGCATGATCCGCCGGGCAGGTCCTAGGTTGTCGGCATGAGCAACCTTGACCGTGCGCCCGTGCCGAGTGTGTGCGGCGGGCGTGGATTCGTCGTCGCCGAGCCCGTCCGTGAGCTGCTGAGCCCCCGGCAGGTGAAGCTCGGGGAGTCGACCGAGGTCCGCCGGCTGCTGCCGAACCTGGGGCGGCGCATGATCGGAGCCTGGGCCTTCGTCGACCACTACGGTCCCGACGACATCGCCGACGAGCCCGGGATGCAGGTCCCGCCGCATCCCCACATGGGTCTGCAGACGGTCAGCTGGCTGCACGAGGGCGAGGTGCTGCACCGGGACTCCACCGGCAGCCTCCAGACCATCCGGCCGCGTGAACTGGGGCTCATGACCTCGGGCCGCGCGATCAGCCACTCCGAGGAGAGCCCGAAGGCACACGCCCGCTTTCTGCACGGCGCCCAGCTGTGGGTCGCGCTGCCCGACGCCCACCGCCACACCGAGCCCCGCTTCGAGCACCACGCCGCTCTGCCCACGGTCACCGCTCCCGGCCTCACGGCCACCGTGATCCTCGGCGACCTCGACGGCGCGACCTCGCCCGGCACGGCGTTCACCCCCATCGTCGGCGCGGACCTCGCGCTCACCCGCGGCGCCGACGTACGGCTGCCGCTCGTCCCCGACTTCGAGTACGGCGTGCTGGCGATGTCCGGCGAGGTCCACGTGGACGGTGTGCCCGTACTGCCGGGCTCGATGCTCTACCTCGGCTGCGGTCGCGCCGAGCTTCCTCTGCGGGCCGAGTCCGACGCGGGGCTGATGCTGCTCGGCGGCGAGCCCTTCGCCGAGGAGCTCGTCATGTGGTGGAACTTCGTCGGCCGGTCCCAGGAGGAGATCGAACAGGCTCGTGAGGACTGGACGCGGGGCACCCGTTTCGGCGAGGTGAAGGGCTACGACGGCGCCCCGCTGGCGGCGCCGGAACTGCCGAAAGTACCGCTGAAACCACGGGGAAGGGTGCGCTGAACCTGCGGAAACACCGGTCCTATGCCTGGTCTGAGCGGAGGGCGACCGCGCGGCGGAGGGCGTCGCGGCAGGCGAGGACGGCGGGGTGCCCGCCGCGGCCTTGGCGTACGACGGTGAAGATGCGGCGCGTGCGCTGACCGCGAGGGAGTTGCCGCAGGGTGACGGTCGGGGGCTGTCCGCTCCGGACGAGGTCGGGGAGGAAGGCCGCGGCGTGTTTCTGCTCGACGAGGCGCTGGTGGAGCAGGAGATCGGTGGTCTCGAACCGTACGTCGGGTTCGAAGCCGGCGTTGCGGCACAGGGTCATGGCCCAGTGCCGGGCGGCTGTGCCCTCGGGTTCCATCACCCAGGGGTGGTCGGCGAGTGAGCGCAGCGCCGCGGTCGGGCCGTCGGCGTCCCCCGTGTCGGCCGGCTTCGGCAGGGCGAGGCGCAGGGGGTCGTCGAGCAGGTCCTCCTGTTCTAGTTCGGCGGGCCTCGGGTTGGGGTTGCCGGGGTATTCCTCGGCGAGGACGAGGTCGAAGTCGCGGGCCTGGAGGGCGGGCAGGGCCCTTTCCGGTTCCATGTGCCTGACGTGGACGCGCAGGCGCGGGTGCTGGTCGCGCAGCAGGCCGAGGGCGGCCGGGACGAGGGCCAGGGCGGCCGTCTGGAACGAGGCGATGCGCAGGGTGCCGGTCAGGTCGCTCAGGGAGGCGGCGATGTCCGCCTCCGCACGCTCCAGCCGTTCGAGGACCGCTTCGGTGTGGGCGACGAGGATCTCGGCCTGCGCGGTCAGCCTCACCCGCCGTCCGACCGGCTCGAGGAGCGGGACGCCGACGTCGGCTTCCAGCTGGGAGAGCTGCTGGGAGACGGAGGAGGGCGCGTAGGAGAGAGCGGCGGCGACGGCCGCCAGGGTGCCGCGGTGCTTGAGTTCGCGGAGCAGGCGCAGTCGGTGCAGATCGAACATGGGAAGCCCGCTCTCCTGCGTTCTCCTTGTCTTCGGCCCTCGCGAACGGAGGGCCGAATGATCGGATCGTCCGACGAGTATAGGTGGGAAACATTCGCTGGACCGATCGTAAGTGCGCACCGGACCCTGATCGTGTGTCCGACAACGCTTCCTTCGTCCGTACGCTGCCATGGTTCGCGGTGACCCCACCGCCGGCCGGTTCCACCAGTTCGACCAGTTCGACCAGGAGGAGGTCGGCAGCGTGCTGACCCACTTCGTGGCCGCGATCGGTGTCCTCGGGCTGCTGACCATCGTGCCCGGCCCGGACATGGCAGTGGTGACCCGGCGTGCGCTCGTGGCCGGTCCCGGGGACGGGCTGCGCACCGTCGGCGGGATCGCGACCGGGCTGCTGCTCTGGGGTGCGCTGACCGTGGCAGGGCTCGCGGCCGTGCTCGCCGCCTCGCCTGTGGCCTATCCGGCCGTCAAGCTCCTCGGCGCCGGCTACCTGGTGTTCCTGGGCGCGCAGGCGCTCTGGCAGCACCGCCGCTCGGCACCGGCCGGCCATGGGGGTCCCCCCGCTCGGGCGAAGCGGCCGGGAGTAGGGGAGGATGCCGGTCCCGCCCACCTCGGGAACCCTTGGTGGAGCGGCCTGGTCAGCAACGTCCTCAACCCGAAGATCGCCGTCTTCTACACCGGGCTGCTGCCCACGCTGGCACCGTCCGGGCTGCCCGCCGCCTGGGCCATGACGCTCCTCGTGCTCCTCCACAGCGCCCTCACCCTCGCCTGGCTGGGCAGCTACGTGCTCCTGCTGTCCAAGGCCGGGCCGGTCCTCCAGAAGCCGCGGATCCGCCGTGCGCTCGGTCGGACCACGGGCGTCGCGCTGATCGGCTTCGGCCTCGCGGTCGCCACCGCTTCCGGCTGACGGATGGCCAGGACGGCCAGGGCGGCTCAGGTGCCCTTCGACGAGGGCGTGCCGAAGGTCATCCGCGCGGGCCGCCGACGGCCACGGGCCGGAGCACCTCTCCCCGCGGTCCGGCGGGCCTGGCCAGCTGGCGCTGACCACCCACGGCCGCTGAGGGAAGAGTCATCGGACGCTCCCCTCATCCGTACCCCGTGGGCCGGTGCCACGGCCGACTCGCCGTCGGCGGCCTCGGCGACCAGGCGATGTCGGGCCGGAACCGGGGTGCGGTTCCACCGTCGGTACGGCGTCAGTCCGCCGTCTGCGCCGGACCCTCCGTCACCTTCCGCAGCAGCGGCCTGCTGCCGGCGATCGCGGCGAGCATGGCCAGCGCGCCGACGGCCACACAGAGCACCAGTTGCACGGCGCCGGAGGTGTTGATCGTGGTGCCGGCCGCCTTGTTGAGCTGCGCGGCACCGAAGGCACCCATCGCGGTGGTACCGCCGGCCAGGACGGCCAGCGGGATGACGGTCTCGCGGATCCGGGCCCGGTCCAGCACCTGAAGCGGAGTGCCGGACAGTCGCAGCAGGCCGTACACCCGGCGCCGGTCGAGGACGTTCGCGGCGGCGGTGAGACCGGCGGACGCGGCTGCGACGAGGAAACTCAGCGCCAGGGTGGCGGTGCTGACGGTGGCGATGCGGGCGGTGGCCGTGTCGTCCGGCGCGGACACGTACTCCTGCGTGAGGGGGTACCTGCCCGACCCGAGGGGCGTCAGGGCGGTGACGGCGGCGTCGATGCGGTCCTGTCCGCCGGAGACATGGGCGATCACGCCGTCGACACCGCCCAGCAGACTGTCGTAGTCGTCCTCGCTCGCGACGGCGACGGTCGCCGTGACGCCCGCCCGGTGCAGCGCCGTCCGCGCCTCGGCGGCGGTGTGCCGGGCGTCGGCGGCGTTCGCGGTGATCACCGCGACCTGGCCGTGGTGGCTCGGGCCGTCGGAGCCCAGCGAGCTGACGGAGAAGAACCCGGCCACGAACCCCGCGAGCACCAGGCCGCTGACGGTGCGCCAGGCCCCGCGCGGGTCGTCGCTGAGCCGGCGCGCGGCCAGCAGGGTGGCCGGACGCTTGGCGCGGCGGCCCACGATCCGGCCGAGCCGGTCCACGACCCAGGGGCCGAACAGCCAGAACGCGCCGTAGAAGAGCACCAGCAGCGCGATCAGCTGCCGGGCCTTCAGCTGACCGCTGTCGCCCGTGGTCATCCAGATGTAGACCAGGACCGCGACGAACAGCACCAGGCGGATCGCCCGGGTGCGGCGCGGATCGGCCTGCTGGGCCACGCCCAGGGGCGAGGTGGCCACCTGGCGCAGCATCGTCACCGCGCTCACGGTGATCAGCGCGGTGACGGCCAGCACCACGGCCGCGAGCCACAGCGGCCCCACCCACAGCTGACCGGTGTACCAGGAGCCGATGCCGTACGGGAGCTCGGCGAGCGCGGGCAGCAGCGCCGTGTAGGCGAGCGCGCCCGCCAGCGCCCCGGCCGCGCCGACGCCCGCCGCCTCGACGGCGGTCATGGCGAGGATCTGCCGCGGGGTCGCCCCGGCCAGCCGCAGTGCGGCGAGCCGCTGCTCGCGCCGGGCCGCGCCGAGCCGTCCGGCGGCCGAGGCCAGCACGACGACCGGCATGACGAGCAGCACCACGCCCAGCAGCACGGTCCCCTGGTCGATGCCGGTGAACACGCTCGCCTCGGTGCCGGAGAACCCGGAGACCAGGGCGCGCTCCGTCAGCTGCTCGTCGTAGTAGTTCTGCTCCCCGGCCGTCTGGGAGACGGCCGCGTCGTCGGGCGCCCGTCCGACCACCGCGACCAGCTCGTCGGGGGAGGCGAGACCGGCGGCGCCGATCGTGCCGTAGGACCTCGCCCTCGGGAAGCGGTCGGCGAGCCGGCCGGCGGGGAGCTTGTGCAGCAGCTCGGCCAGGGCCGGGGAGACATACATCTCGCCCTGCTTCGGGAAGCTCTCCAGGCCCGGTGGCGCGGGGGTCTGCCGGCGGCCGGGCAGTTGGGCCAGGTTCACGACGGTGACGGGTTCCTGGCGTACGTACGTCGTGGTCGTGGCCTGGACGGCCGTCGCCTCCTTCGCCGGTACGGCGTCGGGGGTGCGCCATGTGGTGTGGTCGGGGGGGGGGGGCCCCCCCCGCGGGGCGGGGCGCCAACACCCCCCCCCGCACGACC
>NZ_JBNCAQ010000008.1:307026-309514 GCF_049808595.1 Streptomyces aurantiaciflavus
GGGGGGGCGGCGCGCCCGCGGGGGGGGGGGGGGGGGGGGGGGGGGGGGGGCGGGGGGGGGGGCGGCGCGCCCCCCCGCGCCGAGGGAGGCCGCGATCATCAGCAGCAGCAGGAACGAGCCGACGGCGGCGGCGCCGGCCGCGAGCAGCTGGGACTGCAGGCCACGGCGGCCGGAGGACCTGGCGAGGTGCCAGGTCAGGGGCAGAACGGGGGAACGCATGGCGGCTACTCCTGCGGGTTCAGGCGACGGTGTACTGGGTGTGGCCGCTGATGCGGCCGTCGCGGACCTGGAGGATGCGGTCGCAGTGGGCGGCGACGTCGGCGTCGTGGGTGACCATGACCAGGGCGGCGCCCGTCTCCCGGGTGGCGAAGGTCAGCAGCTGGACCACCTCCGTGCTGGTGCGCTGGTCCAGGGCGCCGGTCGGCTCGTCGGCGAAGACCACGTCCGGCTCGACGGCCAGGGCGCGGGCGATGGCGACCCGCTGCGCCTGTCCGCCGGAGAGCTGGCCGGGACGACGCCCCTCCAGCCCGTCCAGCCCCAGCGGCTCGAACCAGCGGCGGCCCCGTTCGACGGCCTCCTTGCGCGGCACGCCCTCCAGCATCAGCGGCAGCGCGACGTTCTCCTCGGCGGGCAGCTCCGGCAGCAGCTGGCCGAACTGGAACACGAACCCGAACCGCTTGCGGCGCAGCGCGCTGAGCCGGTTCTCGCCCAGCTTGTCGATCCGCTCGCCGCGCAGCAGAACGTGGCCGTCGTCGGGGCGGATGATCCCCGCCAGGGTGTGCAGCAACGTGGACTTGCCGGACCCGGAGGGGCCCATGATGGCCAGCGAGTCGCGCTCGCCGACCTCGACGTCCACGCCGGCCAGGGCGGTGGTGGAGCCGTACTTCTTGACCAGGCCGTATCCGGCCAGAACGGTGCTCATGGTGTGTCGTGGCCCTTCTCAGCGCTCGGACTTCCAGGTGACGCTCTCGGCGTCGGCCGGCTTCACCCTCGCCCGCGGGCCCGGGCGCGCGCCTCGGCCGAACGGCCGGATCGCCGGCCGGGTCCCTCGACCGTTCGGCCGATCCCGTTGCCGGGGCTCTGGCCTACGGTGATCGGCATGAGGTCTGTTTCCGCCCGGGGCTGCGTCCGCGCCCTCGCCGTCGGTCTCCTGCTCGCCGCGGCCGTCGTCGACGTGCTCTACGCGGGCGCCGACGGAACGAGCGTCCTGCCGACGGCGAACCCCGTCTGGCCGACCCTGGCCGTGGTGCTCGTCGGGCTGGCCGGCGTGCTGTGGCCGGCCGGGCGGCGGCCCGAGTGGCTCACGCCGCAGGTCCGCACCGCCGTTCCCGCTCTCGTCTCGGCCCTCGTCACAGTGGCTTCGCTGCTGATCCGAGGGGCGGTCGTGCTCGGCCCGGGCGAGGTCGTGATCCTGCTGTGCCTGCTTTTCATCGCGGTACGGCACTGCCCGCCGCCGTGGGCCGTGCTGTGCGGCGTCCTCGACGCGGGCGCGCTGCTCGTCCTGCCGGTACGCGGCGACGTGACGCTGAGCAGTGACGTGCTGGGCCTGGAGATGATCGGTCTGCTGCTGGTCGGCCTCGTCGCCGGGCTCGCGGGCTATCTGCGCTCGATGGACTACCGCCGCACCGTCGCCGTCAGCGACACCCGCCGCAGCGAACGCCTGGCCATTGCCGCAGACCTGCACGACTTCGTCGCCCACCACGTGACCGGCATCCTCGTGCAGACCCGGGTGGCCCGCATGATGGCGGCCACCCAGCCGCAGGAACTGGACCCCGTCCTGGCCGGTATCGAGCGGGCCGCGACCGAGGCCCTCGCCTCGATGCGCCGCACGGTCGGCGTGCTGCGGGACACGGGCCCCGAGGCGGCCGACCGCCGCCCGGTCGGCGACCTCGCGGGCGTCGCCGAACTGATCGAGGGCTTCGCGACGCCGGGCCAGCAGGTCGTCCTGCGCCGCGACCCCGCCGTGTCCCGCGAACTCCCCCACGAGGTGCAGGCCGCGGCCTTCCGGGTCGTCCAGGAGGCGCTGACCAACATCCGCCGGCACGCGGCCGACGCCACGCACATCGAGGTCCGCCTGCGCGACGGCACCGGCCGCCTGGAGGTGACGGTGGCGGACGACGGCCGTGGCGGCACCCAACTCCCGGCGGCCGCCCACGGTGGCGGCTTCGGCCTCGTCGGCCTCAAAGAGCGGGTGACCGCACTGGGCGGCCAACTGGACGCCGGGCCGCGGGGCGGCGTGGGATGGCAAGTACGGGCGGTGTTTCCGGCGCGGAAGTCCTGAGGTGCGGGCCCTCCCGTCGTACGGCCGCCCGTCCTCCGGCTGACCCCGGGCGGGCCGCCCGGTGGAGCGCCACGCCCGGCTGATGCTGGGCCGCCCCCGCCCGGAGCGGCGGGGACGGCACGAGGAGGCGGGGCCGCGTCTGCGCGTCGCCTCCGCGCCGGGGGGCGACTTCCCGGAGGTCCGGCAGCGGGACGGGAGCGGCCCGGC
>NZ_JBNCAQ010000009.1:0-17946 GCF_049808595.1 Streptomyces aurantiaciflavus
ACCTCGCCATGTCGCTGAACAACCAGTCCAACTGTCTGGCAGGCCTGGGGCAGCAGGAGGAAGCCCTCACCGCCGCCACCCGCGCCGTCGAGACCTACCAGACCCTGGCAAAGCAGCGACCCGACGCCTTCCTCCCCAACCTCGCCGCCTCGCTGAACAACCAGTCCAGCCGTCTGGCGGACCTGGGAGGGCGGGAGGAAGCCCTGGCCGCCGCCACCCGCGCCGTCGAGATCAGCGAAGCCCTGGCAGAGCAGCGACCCGACGCCTTCCTCCCCAACCTCGCCGCCTCACTGAACAACCAGTCCAACTGTCTGGCAGGCCTGGGGGAGCAGGAGGAAGCCCTGGCCGCCGCCACCCGCGCCGTCGAGATCAGCGAAGCCCTGGCAGAGCAGCGACCCGACGCCTTCCTCCCCAACCTCGCCATGTCGCTGAACAACCAGTCCAACTGTCTGGCGGACCTGGGGGAGCAGGAGGAGGCCCTGGCCGCCGCCACCCGCGCCGTCGAGATCGACGAAGCCCTGGCAGAGCAGCGACCCGACGCCTTCCTCCCCAACCTCGCCGCCTCACTGAACAACCAGTCCATCCATCTGGCGGACCTGGGAGGGCGGGAGGAGGCCCTGGCCGCCGCCACCCGCGCCGTCGAGACCTACCAGACCCTGGCAAAGCAACGACCCGACGCCTTCCTCCCCGACCTCGCCATGTCGCTGAACAACCAGTCCAACTGTCTGGCAGGCCTGGGGCAGCAGGAGGAAGCCCTCACCGCCGCCACCCGCGCCGTCGAGACCTACCAGACCCTGGCAAAGCAGCGACCCGACGCCTTCCTCCCCGACCTCGCCATGTCGCTGAACAACCAGTCCATCCGTCTGGCGGACCTGGGAGGGCGGGAGGAGGCCCTGGCCGCCGCCACCCGCGCCATCGAGACCTACCAGACCCTGGCAAAGCAGCGACCCGACGCCTTCCTCCCCAACCTCGCCGCCTCACTGAACAACCAGTCCAACCGGCTGGCGGACCTGGGGCAGCAGGAGGAAGCCCTCACCGCCATCACCCGCGCCGTCGAGACCTACCGGACCCTGGCAGAGCAGCGACCCGACGCCTTCCTCCCCAACCTCGCCAAGTCGCTGTACAACCAGTCCAACCGTCTGGCAGACCTGGGGCGGTGGAAAGAGGCCCTGGCCACCGCCACCCGCGCCGTCGAGATCAGCGCAGCCCTGGCAAAGCAGCGGCCCGAAGTGTTCGCGGAAGACCTGAAGAGAGGCCTTCAGCTACGCGAGTTTTTGGGGGAATCTTCACAAGAATGATTCGGGGCCAGCCGCGCCTCAAACGCTTTCCGGGTCCCGCACCACAAGCGCACCAGATCGAGCGGGGAACAGCGGGGAGTGGCGGTGAGAACGATCGAGCCCGACGAAGGACGCGCCAGCTGTATGCGCAGGTCAGCACCCTAGGGAGCGCAGAGCGCCGCAGCTTCCAAAGCTGAGAGCGCGACTTCGGCTGCTATTACTAACCGGAGAGGTTCCGCAGATGCCAGCGCTCCACCCCGCCCTATTCATGCGGACTCGACGTCTACGGTGTAACCCCCCGGCGAACATGAAGACGCATCCCCGGGAGTAGGGTTTCTCAAGGTGATCGTGACTGGTTCTTCTGATAGCTCCACTGTGCGGCCATGCCAGTCGCTGATGTCGTACGGCCCTCCGAGCACCGTCACCACCGCGTCCACGTATGTTTCGGCGGTCAGGCCGATGCGTATGTCACCCCCTGCAGTGCAGGAGATCACAGCCTCACCTGCCACAGTCCCGTCTGGGAGGAGGGTGTAAGGCAGCTCGAACGGAATCTTCTCCGGGTCAGAGAAGAGAGGGGTGAGGTCCGTGTTTCGCTCGGTGTCCAGGTCCGGAAGCGGCCCACAGATACCATCTACTGCCTGCCTGCAGTGGGATACGGTGCCTGCCCTCTCCTTCTCTTTCGCGTCGGACAGCACGGCATAGAAGACCGCCCCAGCACACAGTAAGCAAAGTGGGCCTAGCCACTTCGATGTCCTCATGTCCATGCCCTCATTATCGGGGGCGATGAGCAACTCGGTCTTTGCTGTCCATAGATCACTTGAACGTCCCAAGCTGATGTCACGCAGGCGCAGGCCAGGAACGTTCTGTCAGCTGCGACCAGTAGCCTGCGACGATCAGCCGTCGCGCGCCTGGAGATGCCGTGGAAGCTACCGCTCTCGTCAGTCCCGACCAGTTGTGGTCGGCGCAGGAGGTCTTGGTTCGTCCGAGTCCTGTCCCGGCGGCGGCAGGAGTCTACGGGTGGCACTTCAAGCAGCCGCCCCACCCTGACCTGAAGGCCGGGCGCCTGCTGTACGTCGGTATAGCCCCGCGGTACATGGCGAACCGGACCAGCACACAAAACCTGCGCAAGCGGGTGCGCTATCACTACCGGGGCAACGCAGCCGGCTCGACCCTACGGCTCACCCTCGGTTGCCTGCTCGGCCTTGAGCTACGCCGCGTGGGCAGCGGCAAGCGGATGACCTTCGGCAAGGCCGGTGAAGCCACCCTGAGCCAGTGGATGGCGGACAACGCGCGAGTGTGCTGGATCGAGCAGAGCGAACCGTGGGACCTGGAATCTCAGCTCATCTCCCAGCTCGATCTCCCGCTGAACCTCGACCAGAACCGCCACAACGCGTTCCACAGCCGCCTGAAGGAGCTACGGGCCCAAGCACGCCAACGAGCACGGGAGTTGCCCATCAGCTCGTAGGCCGCCGAACGGGCCGCCGGGCCGTGGTCTGGGCCGTCCCTGGGCCGTCAGAGGTCGCTCGACAGTGGCCAATGACGACCAACGACGACCACCAAGTGCACGGGCCTACCGTCTCTGAGCAGCGAAAATGCAGGTCCCCAAGATCCCCGGCAAGACCCAGGGCAAGAAGAAGTAAGCGCCCACGAATAAGCCCCCTACCTGCGGTTTCTCCGCTGGGAGGGGGCTTTTCGGTGTCCGTGGACTGTCTCCGGGCTCTCAGCCGATACCGGGGCCGTCATCAGGGCCGGAGGAAGTCCGGTGTCGGCTTTTCCCTCACCTCTGCCTGGGCGCCGACCTCGCGAAGGTCCACGACCGCTGCATCGGCGTCTTCCTGCGGCACACCCTCGAGAATCACTGCGGCCGTCTGCGTAGCCAGAACCTTGCTGCGCCAAAGACTCAGCCCGGTCAGACGGCGTACGACGTGGGCGACGTCCAGCACACGGACACCAGGGGCGGTGAGCACCACGTCGTGAGGCACGTCGTCGCACACCGACAAGAAGCACTCGTCTGCCATCGTTTTCCCCGCCCTTCCCTGCCAGAGCGTACGAGCCTTGAGCGGCCGCGTCGCCCCGCTTGGACGGTCTCGCAAGACAGTGGCCACCGCCTTGCGAGCCCGCCCCTGGCTGGACGGCATGAGGTGCGGCATGCCGTTGCAGCCCCCGCCTAGTGCTGTGACCGCACAGGTTTGCCGGGCGTGGACAGGCGAAACTGCGGGCGGACGACTCTGCTGGCGGATAGCGTCATGTTCACGGCGAAGGGATTCGTGATCATGGCGGAGCGTGCGATTCCGCCTCGCGCGGTGGCCGCGGAGCGTGTCGCCTCCGAGGTGGGTTTCAAGAAGAGTTGTAGCCCTGAGGTGGGCAGATTGCTCAGGCTGGCGGCCGCTGCGAAACCCCACGGAGTCATCGCGGAGAGCGGCACCGGCTCGGGCGTGGGTACGGCCTGGCTGCACAGTGGGCTTGGCGCCGGCGCCCGCCTGGTTACCGTGGAGCATGACGAGGAACTGGCCCGTCGAGCGGCCGGTGTCTTCGAGGACGATGACCGCGTCAGCGTCCTCATCGGGGACTGGCGGCTGCTTGAGCGGCACGCACCCTTCGATGTCTTCTTCTGCGACGGCGGAGGCAAGCGTGACGACCCCCAGCGGGTGGTCCGGTTGCTCGCTCCCGGTGGCCTTCTCATCCTGGACGACTTCACCCCGTCGCCCCATTGGCCGCCTCGTTTCGGTGGCGAAGTGGATGAGCTCCGCCTGTTCTATCTCACTCATCCAGCCCTGGACGCCACTGAAGTACTCACAAACACCAGCCAGTTCAGCGGTTGTCGGGGCACGCCGCCTCTAGGCAGGAAGGCTTGAAGGGAAAGCCATGAAGTGGTCGTTGGGCGCTTGGACACAAGTTCGCCGTGCGCGCCGAGAGTGCTGGGACGCGGACGTCATCCGCGCCTTTGGGACCCCCGTTCCGAGGGCCACGCAGGAGCGAGCACGGCAGCTGATCCGGCAGGGGAAGTCGCAGGATGCGATCACCGAGGTCAGGGAAGCGACTGGCTATGACCGCCGGGACGCCAGGTGCGTCGTGCTCGCCCTGATGTATGGATGGAAAGTCCCCGTCCCCTCCCGCATTCCTCGGACTCGGCGGCGACCGGCTCTGAGGGTCTCTGACAGCCACGGCTGACATCGACAACGGGGGCGTACGCGCGCCCGATTGGTCGGCTGGACCCAGGTGTGCCGCCAGGACGGATCATTGCTGCCCCGGCGCTCAGCCCCGCCCCGGCGCTCAGCCCCGCCCCGTCCGGCCCCGCACGCGACGGCGTTCACGCCTCAGGCGGCGACGTCTCAAGCGTCGGGCGGCCCAGTCACGGCAGTCCGCGGCGAGCGCCAGTGCCAGGAGCGACGCGAGGGCAACGGCCACCAGGGCCTGCGAGATCCAGGCCGCCGGCAGGCCGGCCCGGTGGAAGCCGTAGCCGGCGGCGGCCGCCCCGGTGGGTCCGAGTGTCAGCACCAGGTAGAGCCGGACCGTTTCACCGGCGACAGGTCCGCCTTTGGCAGCCCACTTCTTGAGGCCTTCCGTGAACCAGAACGCGGCAAGCATCGCCCCCTCAAGCGCTGTCAGTGAAGCTGCCAGGGCAAGGTCCGCGACCCACGTCAGCATGCACCCATCTTCGGAGAACGGGCCGCTTCGGGCCTGAGTGCGGATACTCAGATCCCTGGGCTGTCCCAGGCGAGCTCGGAAGCAGCCAACGGCGCCCCCTACCCGCCCACCTCGGCAGGTAGGGGGCTTGCTCTCCGCTCGTGACGGCTCGTCAGCTCCTCAGGGTGGAGCGCGGTCAGGGCGCCGTCAGGGCGTCGCAACGCACGTACTGCTCAAGGCGCAGCGCGCGCAGGCCCGCGTCGCCCGGACACCTCTCACACCGACAGCGGCACCGCATGAATCTCGTCCGCCCGGTGCCCCGCCCGTTCGTGGACGCGTTGGACCGCGTCCGCTGACGGGGCCTCGGAGAGGCAGTAGACGATGCCGGAATCCGGGTCGGCCCAGGCGCGTTCGAAGTGCACGCCCTCGTCGGCCTCTATGGCGAGGTCGGCCTGGTGGGCCTGGCGGAGTTGGTCGGAGGTGATGCCCTCCATGCCGCGGTGGACGTCCATGAACTTGGTCATGGTCGTACACCCCCTTCCTGTCCCATGGGTTCCTGAAAGGTTTCTTCAGGCTCCTGGAGACTCCGGAGGCTCTCGGAGGGGCCTCGGGGTCCCTCCCTCCCATCCTCCGCCGTGAGAAGGGCCCCGGCATTCCGGCCGGGGCCCCTCACGCGTCGTACGTCTCGTCGTCCTCAGCCGCACTGGCAGGGACTGCCCGACTGGCACCCGCAGCCGCACCCCGAGCCGCAGCCGCACGCGCCGATCAGGGGCAGGTTCCTGATCTCGGTCGGCTGGTCGGTGGGGCGTTCCTGGGTGGGGTCGGGGGTGGAGGTGCTGGGGGCTTCGGCCATGGGTTCCTCCTGGAGGCTAGAGCGCCTGTGCCCATTTCATGCCCTTGCCGTCCGGCGTATCAACGGCGCATCGGCGGCGCACAGTGGCTCTCGCGCGCCCCGAGCCGGGGCGGCCGGCCCCGGGGCGGAAGGGACTACGCCCCCTCCGCCCCCGCGACCGGCTGGATCTCGGCGGGCAGGTCCTGCTGGAGGTCGTCCGCGTGCTCGCCCGTGACCAGGTAGACCACCCGCTTGGCGACCGAGACGGCGTGGTCGGCGAAGCGCTCGTAGTAGCGGCCGAGGAGGGTGACGTCGACGGCCGTCTCGATGCCGTGCTTCCAGCGCTCGTCGATCAGGTGCTGGAAGAGCGTGCGGTGGAGCAGGTCCATCGCGTCGTCGTCCGTCTCCAGCTGGAGCGCGAGGTCGACGTCCTTGGTGATGATCACCTCGGCCGCCTTGGCCATCAGGCGCTGGGCGAGCTGACCCATCTCCAGGATGGTGGCGTGCAGGTCGTGCGGCACCGCCCGCTCGGGGAAGCGCAGCCGCGCCAGCTTCGCCACATGCTGGGCGAGGTCGCCGGAGCGCTCCAGGTCGGCCGACATGCGCAGCGACGTGACGACGATCCGCAGGTCCGTGGCGACCGGCTGCTGCCGCGCCAGCAGCGCTATGGCCCGCGCCTCCAGGTCGTGCTGCAGCTCGTCGACCTTCTTGTCGGCCTCGATCACGCTTTCGGCCAGCTTCAGATCGGCATCGAGGATGGCGGTCGTGGCGCGCCCGATCGCCGACCCGACCAGCCGGGCCATCTCCACCAGACCGTCGCCGATCGAGTCCAGTTCCTCGTGGTACGCGTCCCGCATCAGGGTTCCCTCTCGTACTCGTTCTTCGGGGGTTCCGGGGGTTTCCGGGGGCCAGAACCGGCCGTGGAACCGGCGCTGCGAACCCCACGGTGCCACGGTCCGCCTCGTACGCGTCGGATTCCGTCACCTCAAATGAACCACCTCTGGCTCCAAGGTGAACTCTGGGCGACGAGTCTTCGAGGTCCCACCTCGATGGCTGTGGCCAGGGCGTACCCCATGCCTAACCTGGATGCATGGACGTGAACGCGGCGGTCGCCGCAGCGGCAGCGATCGCCGGGGTGCTCACCGGTGTCATCGCCATGCTGGCGTTCCGTTGGAGCGAACGCGACCAGAACCGACCCACGAGGACTTCCTTGCACACCGATCCCGTGCTGCCTCCGGGCGTCGACACCGTCCTCTCCGTCCTGCGTTCCTCGGCCGTCGTCCTCGACGAGGCCGACGCCGTCGTCAAGGCGAGTTCGGCGGCGTACGCGCTCGGACTCGTCCGCGGCGGCAAGCTCGCCGTCGAGCCGATGCTGCACATGGCCCGCGACACGAGAAGGGACGGGGAGATACGCCAGGTAGAGCTGGACCTGCCCCGGCGCGGCACCGGCCGCGGCGAGGCCCTCGCCGTCTCCGCGCGGGTCGCGCCCCTCGGCTCCCGGCTCGTCCTCCTCCTCGTCGAGGACCTGACCGAGGCCCGGCGCATCGAGGCCGTACGACGCGACTTCGTCGCGAACGTCAGCCACGAGCTGAAGACCCCGGTCGGCGCCCTCTCCCTGCTCTCCGAGGCTGTCATGGACGCCTCCGACGACCCGGAGGCGGTCGAGCGCTTCGCCGGCCGTATGCAGATCGAGGCGACCCGGCTGACCAACCTGGTGCAGGAGCTCATCGACCTCTCCCGGGTGCAGAACGACGACCCCCTCGAGGACGCCGAGCCGGTCCGCGTGGACGAGCTCGTCGCCGAGGCCGTCGACCGCTGCCGCCACCAGGCGGGCACCAAGCAGATCACCATGGCCTCGAACGTATGGGCGCCCGAAGGGCCCGATCAGGGCGGTGGCGGGCGACGGACGGGCGAAACCGCCGCCCTGCACGTCTGGGGCAACCGGGGTCAGCTCGCCGCCGCCCTCGGCAACCTGGTCGAGAACGCCGTCAACTACTCACCCGCCCGCACCCGCGTCGGCATCGCCGCCCGCCGGGTGACCGCGAACGGCGGGGACCTGATCGAGATCGCCGTGACCGACCAGGGCATCGGCATCTCCGACAAGGACAAGGAGCGCATCTTCGAGCGCTTCTACCGTGTCGACCCGGCCCGCTCCCGTGCCACCGGCGGCACGGGCCTCGGGCTGGCCATCGTCAAGCACGTGGCCGCCTCGCACGGCGGGGAGGTCACGGTGTGGAGCGCCGAGGGACAGGGCTCCACGTTCACGCTGCGGCTGCCGGAGGCGGGTGTCGCCCGCGACCGTGCCCACCAGCACCCCGACCTCGACGAGGACGAGTACGAGAACGACGAGGACGGTCCCGCCGGATCCACCCCCCGCATGTCACCCCCCGAGTCAACCGCGTACCAGACGCTTTCCGCCCCGGAGGTCCTTCCGTGACCCGAGTGCTCGTCGTCGAGGACGAGGAGTCCTTCTCCGACGCCCTGTCGTACATGCTCCGCAAGGAGGGCTTCGAGGTCGCCGTCGCGACCACCGGGCCCGACGGACTCGACGAGTTCGAGCGCAACGGCGCCGACCTCGTCCTCCTCGACCTGATGCTGCCGGGTCTGCCCGGCACCGAGGTGTGCCGTCAGCTGCGCGGCCGCTCCAACGTCCCGGTCATCATGGTGACCGCCAAGGACAGCGAGATCGACAAGGTCGTCGGCCTGGAGATAGGAGCCGACGACTACGTCACCAAGCCGTTCTCCTCGCGTGAGCTGGTCGCCCGCATCCGCGCCGTCCTGCGCCGCCGCGGCGAGCCGGAGGAGGTCGCCCCGGCGGCCCTGGAGGCGGGCCCGGTCCGCATGGACGTCGACCGTCACGTGGTGACGGTCTCCGGCTCCAAGGTCGACCTCCCCCTGAAGGAGTTCGACCTGCTGGAGATGCTCCTGCGCAACGCCGGCCGCGTCCTGACCCGCATGCAGCTCATCGACCGCGTCTGGGGCGCCGACTACGTCGGAGACACCAAGACCCTCGACGTCCACGTCAAGCGCCTGCGCGCCAAGATCGAGCCCGACCCGGGCGCGCCCCGGTACCTGGTGACGGTCCGCGGCCTGGGGTACAAGTTCGAGCCGTAGGCCGAGGGCAGCGGTCACGTACGGAGAAGGGCGGCACCCCCGCGGGGGTGCCGCCCGCCGGGGGGCCCCCCCCCGGCGCGGGGGGCGCCCCCCCGGGGGGGGGCCCCCCCTTCTCCGTACGTACGAGGTCTACGAGCCGTACGAGGCTCAGTGGCCCGTCGTCGCCGACTCCGAGGCGCTCGCGGAGGCCGAGTTCGAAGGGGAGGCCGATCCGGTCGTGCCCTCGCCCTCGGCGCCCTCGTGGCCCGGCGCCCCGGAGACCGACGCGTTCGGGGACGGGGACTGAGCCGGGGCGGTGGGGATGTCGCTCGGGCCCCACTTGGTGAAGTAGCTCTCGGCGGGGACGACGAAGGCGGTCACGCCGACCTCGCCGGTCTTGCTGAAGGTGAAGGTGATCTTCTGGGCGTTGCCGTCCTGGACCGCCTCACGGCCGCTGGGCAGAACGGCGGAGGCGTTGTGCTCGCCGCCGATGACGACCGAGCCGCCGGCCGGGATGGTCAGCTTGCCCTTGCCGCCGGCGGGCGAGATCTCGGCGGTCTCGCCGCCGTCCACGGAGATCGAGTCCAGTGTCTGCGCCTTGTCGCCGCTGTTGAAGACGGTCGCGGAGACCACGGCCGGACCCGTCGACTCCGGGTCGGGCTGGGTGATGACGACGACGTTCTGCAGCTTGATGTCGCCGACGCTGGTGGCAGCGTTGTCCGGCTTGATCTCCAGGGTCTGGGCGTCGTTGCCGGCGCCGCATGCGGCGAGCGTGGCGATCGAGAACACGAGGGCGGAGGCGGCGAGGGCGCCGCGTCGAAGGCTGCTGCTCACGGCGGCGGCAACTCCTTGGAACGCAGGGGCGGCTCTCCTCAACAAAGCCGCCCTAAGTGTCTGTCAGCGGGCCTTAGGTTACCGAGCCGTCCCCACGCCACCGCACCCGACCCGCCTCTAGCGCGCTCCGGGGCCCCTCCGGGCGTCCCACCTGGTCGCTCACCACCCTGGTCACTCCGATCACGGCAGTCACTGGGGAGCCGCAACCGACCGGTGAGTCGCTTTGGCTTCTGTTGATCACCAGGACGTAGTCCTGCATTCACATAAGCGCCGCTCACGCGGGCTCGCGGATTTTCCGTGAAGGAATGCGGGGCCGTCCGGGGAATTGATCACCGGCTGTTCGACCCCCGGTGTGATCAATTCCGGAAACGGCGCGGATGCGACTCACGACACCGAACGGAGTAGCGGAAGTCGCACGTCTGGAACCAGACATTTCGGGATGTTCGGCCGTTCGGACGGGGCTCCGGAAGGGTGTGACGTCCATGTTTCAGCTCCCTCGGAGAGCCGCTCCGACCTGCGAATACCTGCCTCCGTGACCCGCCCGCAGCACGTTCCTGTCGCTGTTGTCAAGCCCCGAGATATGCCCTGACCTGCGAAAACGCCATTCAGGAACCGCCGTTTCCGTGTTACCCTGGATAGCCACGGAAGGGGTACCTGTCACATGACGTTCAAGGTTGGCGACACCGTGGTCTATCCCCATCACGGGGCCGCGCTGATCGAGGCCATCGAAACTCGCCAGATCAAAGGCGTGGACAAGACCTACTTGGTGCTGAAGGTCGCCCAGGGTGACCTGACGGTGCGTGTGCCAGCGGACAATGCGGAGTTCGTCGGCGTGCGTGATGTGGTCGGTCAGGACGGACTGGACCGGGTCTTCGAGGTGCTGCGCGCGCCGTACGCCGAGGAGCCCACGAACTGGTCGCGTCGTTACAAGGCAAATCTGGAGAAGCTCGCCTCCGGTGATGTCATCAAGGTCGCGGAAGTCGTGCGTGACCTGTGGCGTCGTGAGCGTGAGCGCGGACTCTCCGCCGGTGAGAAGCGCATGCTCGCCAAGGCCCGCCAGATCCTGGTGAGCGAGCTCGCCCTCGCGGAGAACACCAACGAGGACAAGGCCGAGGCGCTCCTCGACGAGGTCCTCGCGTCCTGACGTCGACGCAAGCCGGCCTCAGCAGTTCACAGAAATGCCGCGGTGCCCGATGACGTATCTCCTGTCGCCGGGCGCTGCGGCATGTTCGCGCTCAGACGCCGTAAGCGTGTTGCTCGGGGGACATTCCCCCGATACTGGCGTGCCGGGCCCGGGCAGCTGGCTCGACCGGCGCGTCACGGAAGGGTCCGGTCAAGGCGTCGCGCCCGGCACGCTGTCTCCGTACCCACGATGGCCGCGCACACAAACCTGACAGGAACCGATGTCTGACGATTCGCTTCCCGCCCCCGCCCCCACCCGCACGGCCGCGGTGATCCCGGCCGCCGGACGGGGTGTACGCCTCGGCCCGGGCGCCCCCAAAGCGCTCCGCACGCTGGGCGGGACCCCCATGCTGATCCACGCGGTGCGCGCCCTCGCCGCCTCGCGCGCCGTCTCCCTGGTGGTCGTCGTGGCCCCGCCGGACGGCACCGCCGAGGTCAAGTCGCTGCTCGACGCGCACGCGCTGCCCGAGCGGACCGACTTCCTCGTCGTCCCCGGCGGCGAGACCCGCCAGGAGTCCGTCAAGTTCGGCCTGGACGCGCTGCCGCCCGGCTACGACATCGTCCTCGTCCACGACGCCGCCCGGCCGCTCGTGCCCGTCGACACCGTCGACGCCGTGATCGAGGCGGTCCGCGAGGGCGCCCCGGCCGTCGTCCCGGCGCTGCCCCTCGCCGACACCGTCAAGGAGGTGGAGCCGGCCGCGACCCAGGGCGATCCCGAGCCGGTCCTCGCCACCCCCGAGCGCGCCCGGCTCCGCGCGGTCCAGACCCCCCAGGGCTTCGACCGCGCCACGCTGCTCCGCGCCCACGAGACGGTGACCGACGACGTCACCGACGACGCCGGCATGGTCGAGCAGCTCGGCGTGACCGTCGTGGTCGTCCCCGGCCACGAGGAGGCCTTCAAGGTCACCCGCCCCCTCGACCTGGTCCTCGCGGAGGCGGTCCTGGCCCGCAGGAGGCTCAACGATGGCTTCTGAGGCGCCCGGTTCCCCGGCACCGCAGGGTGTGCCGTACGTCCTGCCCCAGGTCGGCATCGGCACCGACATCCACGCCTTCGAGGAAGGCCGCGAGTTGTGGTGCGCCGGCCTGAAGTGGGAGGGCGAGGGCCCCGGCCTGGCCGGCCACTCCGACGCGGACGTCGTCGCCCACGCCGCCTGCAACGCCCTCTTCTCCGCCGCCGGCCTCGGCGACCTGGGCCGGCACTTCGGCACCGGGCGCCCCGAGTGGTCCGGCGCGTCCGGCGTGACGCTGCTGACGGAGGCCGCCCGTATCGTCCGCGCGGCCGGCTTCGCCATCGGCAACGTCGCCGTACAGGTCGTGGGCCCCCGCCCGAAGATCGGCAAGCGGCGCGACGAGGCGCAGAAGATCCTCTCGGAGGCGGCGGGAGCGCCCGTCTCCGTTTCCGGCGCCACGACGGACGGGCTCGGCTTCCCGGGCCGCGAAGAGGGGCTGATGGCGGTGGCCACGGCACTGGTGGTGCGGACGGGGGCGTGACCGGCCGGCCGGTCCGGCGATCGAGGACGGGCCGGTTCGGGCCGACGGGGTCCGGGAACGCGGCCCCCAGGGACGGCACAGGCCACCCGGAGCCGACTCGAGCACCGCGGGCAATCGTCACGAATGTGTGGCCGTTGGCCGAGTGGGCGCGGGGCATTACTCCCCGCCCACTACCCTGGAGTGGTGACTATTCGCCTGTACGACACCAGCGCCCGGCAGATTCGTGACTTCACCCCGCTCAAGCCGGGCTGTGTCTCGATCTACCTGTGTGGCGCCACCGTGCAGGCGGCCCCCCACATCGGGCACATCCGGTCGGGTCTGAACTTCGACATCATGCGCCGCTGGTTCGCCCACCGCGGCTACGACGTCACGTTCATCCGCAACGTCACCGACATCGACGACAAGATCATCGCCAAGTCCCACGACCAGGGCCGCCCCTGGTGGTCCATCGGGTACGACAACGAGCGGGCGTTCAACGACGGCTACCAGGCCCTCGGTTGCCTGCCGCCCACGTACGAGCCGCGGGCCACCGGGCACGTCCCCGAGATGATCGAGATGATGCGCGGGCTCATCGAGCGCGGACACGCCTACGAGGCCGACGGCAACGTCTACTTCGACGTGCGCTCCTTCCCGGAGTACCTCCAGCTGTCCAACCAGGAGCTGGACAACCTGCTCCAGCCGTCGGGCGAGGGCGAGACCGGCAAGCGGGACCCGCGTGACTTCGCGATGTGGAAGGCGGCCAAGCCGGGCGAGCCCAGCTGGGAGACGCCGTGGGGCCGGGGCCGGCCCGGCTGGCACCTGGAGTGCTCGGCGATGGCCCACAAGTACCTGGGGTCCGCCTTCGACATCCACGGCGGCGGCCTCGACCTGATCTTCCCGCACCACGAGAACGAGATCGCCCAGGCCAAGGCCTACGGCGACGAGTTCGCGCAGTACTGGGTGCACAACGCCTGGGTCACCATGAGCGGCGAGAAGATGTCGAAGTCGCTGGGCAACAGCGTCCTCGTCTCCGAGATGGTCAAGCAGTGGCGGCCCATCGTCCTGCGCTACTACCTCGGTACGCCCCACTACCGCTCCATGATCGAGTACAGCGAGGAGGCGCTGCGCGAGGCCGAGTCGGCGTTCGCCCGGATCGAGGGCTTCGTGCAGCGCGTCGTCGAGAAGGCCGGGGGAGTGGTCGAGCCGGCCGCCGAGGTGCCGCCCGCCTTCGCCGAGGCGATGGACGACGACCTGGGCGTCCCGCAGGCGCTCGCCGTCGTGCACACCACCGTCCGGCAGGGCAACTCCGCGCTGGCCGCCGACGACAAGGAAGCCGCCGTGGCCCGCCTCGCCGAGGTCCGTGCCATGCTCGGCGTCCTCGGTCTCGACCCCCTCGACCCGCACTGGGCCGGCGAGGCCGACCGGGGCGATGACCTGCACGGCGTGGTCGACAGCCTCGTACGACTCGTCCTCGACCAGCGGGAGTCGGCCCGCGCGCGGAAGGACTGGGCGACCGCGGACGCCATCCGCGACCAGCTCAACCAGTCCGGGCTCACCATCGAGGACAGTCCGCAGGGGCCGCGCTGGACGCTCGGTCCGCGGTAGTCCCGCTCTCTCGCTCGACTGTGCCGCCCGGCCTCCCGGGCGGCACACTGCATAAGACGCACACGACGTACGTACGACAGCTCTAGGAAACAGGTAGGTCATGGCAGCCAACAACCGCCGCATGTCCGGCAAGAAGGGCGCGCAGGTCGGCAGTGGCGGCCAGCGGCGCCGGGGTCTGGAGGGCAAGGGGCCGACCCCGCCCGCCGAGATGCGCAAGGGGCACGCCAAGCAGCGGGCCGCGGCGGCGAAGACCCGCCGTGCGCAGGGGGGACGTCCGCAGGCCCGGCGGGGCGGCGGCAAGTCGACCTCCGAACTGGTCGTCGGCCGCAACCCGGTCGTCGAGGCGCTGCGCGAGGGCGTCCCCGCGTCGACGCTGTACGTCCAGCAGTTCATCGACAACGACGAGCGGGTGCGTGAGGCGCTGCAGCTCGCGGCCGAGCGCGGCGGCATCAACCTCATGGAGGCCCCGCGCCCCGAGCTGGACCGCATGACGAACGGTCTGAACCACCAGGGCCTCGTCCTCCAGGTCCCGCCGTACGAGTACGCCCACCCCGAGGACCTCGTCGACGCCGCTCACGACGAGGGCGCCGACCCGCTGATCGTCGCGCTGGACGGGGTGACCGACCCGCGCAACCTCGGTGCCGTCGTCCGCTCGGTCTCCGCCTTCGGCGGCCACGGCGTCGTCGTCCCCGAGCGCCGCGCGGCCGGTATGACCGCCGGTGCCTGGAAGACCTCCGCGGGCACGGCCGCCCGCACCCCGGTCGCCCGCGCCACCAACCTCACCCGCGCCCTGGAGGCCTACAAGAAGGCCGGCCTCGTGGTCGTCGGTCTGGCCGCCGACGGCGAGGCCGAGATCGGCGAGCTGGAGGCCCTGGAGGGCCCGGTCGTCATCGTCGTGGGCAGCGAGGGCAAGGGGCTGTCGCGGCTGGTCGGCGAGACGTGCGACTTCCGGGTGCGGATTCCGATGCCGGGTGGGGCGGAGTCGCTGAACGCGGGTGTGGCCGCGGGGATCGTGCTGTACGAGGCGGCTCGGCGGCGGGACTGACCCTGGCCGGCGTGGGCAGCCGGAGCCCGCCGGTCGGAGGCCGGCGCAGCCGTGCGAAGCCGCGTAGCGTGCGAGTGCGGCAGAAGGAGGGGCCGTGCGACTTCCGGGTGCGGATTCCGATGCCGGGTGGGGCGGAGTCGCTGAACGCGGGTGTGGCCGCGGGGATCGTGCTGTACGAGGCGGCTCGGCGGCGGGACTGAGGGCGCGTCAGGGGCATCGTCCGTCGCCCCATCCGGACCGGGTGATTCCGGCAGCTGGGGCAACCTTGACGGAGTCCGGACAGATCCGGCGGGTCAAAGCAGTGTCCTAACCACATGTCGCTCGGTTAGATGAGTGTGGACACCAGAACACCCCGCACACCCACGGGGGACCGCTCGTCGGGATACGACGACGCTCCCGCGCTGAGCATGGTGAAGGTGCCGAGCGATCCGGCGCAGATCATCGTCACGCACGCGAGCTTCCGGGTGCAGTTGGGCCCGTCGGCGCGGCGGATCCGATCCCCGCGGATCGCCCGGCACCTGAGCGCCACCCAGGACACCGCGCGCATCCCCGTCGTCGCGGCGGGCAGAGCGGGCGCGGCCGGTACCGGCGCCGAGGCCCGTCGTCGGCCCGTCGTCTGGAGCGGCAGGTCCGCGCCGGACGACACCGGCGCCCACCGCCTGCTCCAGGCCGTGCGGGCGGGCAGCGTCGGCCACGGCGACGCCCCGGCCGGCGACGCCGGAGCCACCCAGGTCATCCCCCGCATCGGGACCGACGACGGCTACGACGGCTATGACGGCGACCTCACGGCGCAGACCCTCGAAACCCCGGTCGTCGGCTCCCCGCGCGCCCCCGTCGCCGGTGAGCAGCGGATCCTGCCGGACATGCGCCCCGTCGGCAGCGCCTACGACGAACCCGGCTACGAGCAGCCGGGCTACGACCAGCCCGCCCACGACGACGCCCGGTTCGAGGACTTCGGCGAAGCCGTCGCCGCGGAGACCGCCCCGCACGGCAGGCGGGGCGGCGACGACCCCGCCCGGCACGCCTACTACCCGGGCCGCCGGATGAACCTCGGCGTGGTCCTGCTCCCGCTGCGCGTCCTCCTCGGCTCCATCTCCATCTACGCCGGTATGGGCAAGCTGTGCGATCCCGTCTACTTCGACGGCGGCGAGCGCGGCTCCATGGTGAAGTGGCTGAACACCCTGCACCCCTGGGAAGTCGCCGAGCCACTGCGTCAGTTCGCCCTGCACCACCCGGTCGGCTCCGGGCTCGTCATCGCCTTCCTCCAGGTCGTCGTGGGCGTCCTCACGGTCCTGGGCTGCTGGCAGCGGATCGCCGCGTTCGGCGGCGCGACGCTCTCCGCCGCGCTCCTCGTCACCGTCAGCTGGAAGACCGTCCCGGTCTACCAGACCCCCGACATCATCTACCTCGCCGCCTGGTCGCCGCTGATCATCGCCGGCGCCCCCGTCTACTCCATCGACGGCCGTCTCGCCGCCGCTGCCTGGCGCCGGCTCGGCCCGCGCTCCGACCTGTGGGAGCTGCGCCGGTACGTCCTGCGCCGCGGCGCCCTCGTCACCGCGATCGTCGTCGGACTCACCCTGCTCGTCGGCTCGCTGCTCGGCGGTGCCGTCCGCGACGCCGACCGGGTGGTCGTGCCCGGCCCGGGCGAGGCCCCGCGCAACGAGCTGCCCGGCTCGCCGCTGCCCGAGGAGTCCGACCGGCACCGGCCCGGCGAGCAACCGTCCGTGTCGAGCTCGCCCACCCAGGGCGCCACGTCCAAGGCTCCGACGCAGGACGAGGAGAGCGCTCCGGGTGCCACCGGGGACACCGAGAGCGCCACCGCCGGTGTGCCCAGCCAGACCCAGGGCACCGTCGGTGAGGCTCCGCCCGAGCAGTCCTCGCCGATCGAGCAGGCGCCCAGCACCAGCTCCGGCCCCACCTCCGGCGGCGCCACCAGCTCCGGCGGCTCCACCGGCGGCTCCGACGAGGGCGGCTCGTCCTCCTCCGGAGAGCCCGGCCTGGTGGGCGGCCTTCTCGGATAACGGCTCGCCCTGTACGGCTCGTACGACGACGGGGTCCCGCGCGTGAGAACGTGCGGGACCCCGTCGTCGTACGAGCCGTGGGGGCCGTGAGCCGTCGTAGCGCGGCGGAGAAGCCCTCTCAGCGGCCCAGCGCCGCCAGTTCCCTCGCCGCCTCCGTGAGGTCCTTCGCGGTGTCGATGGCGCGCCAGTAGGCGCCCTGTGGGATCGGGAAGCCGGCCAGGCGGCGTTCGCGGGCCAGGTGCGGGAACGTGGTGCGTTCGTGGTCGCCGCGCTCGGGGAGCAGTCCGGCGAACTCGGGGGAGAAGACGTAGACGCCCGCGTTGATCTCGTACGTGGTGGGCGGGGCCTCGATGAAGTCCGTGATGTGGCCGAAGCCGTCGGTCTGGACGGCGCCCCACGGAATGCGCGGCCGCGCCAGCGCGAGGGTCGCGACGGCGTCGCGCTCGGTGTGGAAGTCCGCCATGTCGCGCAGCGAGAAGCGGGTCCAGATGTCGCCGTTGGTGGCGTACCAGGGCCGGTCGGGGTGGGGGAGATGGGCGGCGGCGTACTTGAGGCCGCCGCCGCGGCCCAGGGGTTCGGTCTCGACGACCGTGGTGACCTTCACGGGGAGGTCGGCGGAGTCCAGCCAGTGCTGCAGGACGTCGGCGAGATGGCCGCAGGAGACCACCACGTCCGTCACGCCCTCCTCGGCGAGCCAGCTCAGCTGGTGGCCGATGATCGGCGTCCCCGTCCCGGGGATCTCGACCATCGGCTTGGGCCGGTCGTCGGTGTAGGGGCGCAGCCGGGACCCCTGGCCACCGGCCAGGACGACGGCTTGTGTGGGGCGGGACGCGGCGTGCGGATGGGTCATGAGCGCACTGTACGCGGCGCCTGTTCCCGGTCGTGGGGGGGGGGGGGGGGGGGGGGGGGGGGGGGGCGCCCCCCGGCGGGCGGGGCGGGGCCCCCCCCCGCCGCGGCGGG
>NZ_JBNCAQ010000009.1:17956-289685 GCF_049808595.1 Streptomyces aurantiaciflavus
TTTGGTCATGGGGCCCCGGCGCGGGGGGGGGGGGCCGGGGGGGGGCGGCCCCCCGGGGGGGGGGGGCCCCCCCACGACCTCAGTTGTGCGCGGCCAGGACGCCCGAGGCGAAGGCGGTGTCGCAGACGGGGCGGGCGTAGGACTGGGCGCGGGAGGCGCCGTAGGCGCGGACGGCGGCGCGGCCCAGGTCGCGGGCGATGGAGGCGCAGTACTTCGCCAGGGACGGCTTGCCGTTCACCGCGGCCTGGAGGTGGGTCAGGGCGGTGCCCGGGTCCTTCTCCTGGAGCTCGGTCAGCAGCTGGTCGCGCAGGACGTCCTGCGGTGCCCGGGCTGCGCCGTGCGAGGTGCGGTGCGCGGTGGAGACGTCGGCGGCGGTGAGCACCGAGTCGGAGGAGGGGTTCCCCGTCCAGTTGACCCGGGTGACCGCGAGGGTCCCCGAGAGCACCATGACGACGGGCAGGACGAGGGCGAGGGAGCGGCCGACCCGCCGGGCGGGACCCCGGCCGCGTCGCGTCTGGGGGGTGGAGTGCTTCACGGAGTGCTTCACGCGTGTGAGGGTAGCGCGAGGTAATCATGCAGCGACGTTTAGTCACCCGGTCGGGGGATGAAGGAGTGCCCCTTTTTGGGTAGGGGTTGACGCTCGCTGCTCGAAACGCCCGGTGTGCCGGGGATTCGGTGACAACGAGAAGGGCCCCGCAGCAACCAGCGGGGCCCTTCTCGTCAACCGGGTGGATTCATCCCGTGCGGAGCGCTCAGTCGGAGAGGCGCGCGCCCGTCGAGGTCGAGAACACGTGGGCGCCCGTCGAGGTCGAGAACACGTGGGTCTCGCCCGCGCGCGGGACGACGTGCAGCGTGCTGCCCTTCTCCGGGACGTCACGGCCGCCGACACGGACCACGAGGTCCTTCGACTCGCCACCGACCTTGGCGGTGCCGTAGACGAAGGCGTCGGAGCCGAGCTCCTCGACCACGTTCACGGTGACCGCGACGCCCTGGTCGGAGTCGGCGCCGGCCACGTCGAAGTGCTCGGGGCGGACACCGACGGTGACCGTCTTGTCGGTGGCCGCGGAGAGCGCGTCGCGCTGCACCGGCACCACGCTGTTGCCGAACTTCACACCGCCGTCGGTGATCGGCACCTCGACCAGGTTCATCGCCGGGGAGCCGATGAAGCCGGCCACGAAGAGGTTGGCGGGCTTGTCGTACATGTTGCGGGGGGTGTCGACCTGCTGGAGCAGACCGTCCTTGAGGACCGCCACGCGGTCGCCCATCGTCAGGGCCTCGACCTGGTCGTGGGTGACGTAGACGGTGGTGATGCCCAGGCGTCGCTGCAGCGACGCGATCTGCGTACGCGTCGACACACGGAGCTTGGCGTCGAGGTTGGACAGCGGCTCGTCCATGAGGAAGACCTGCGGCTCACGCACGATGGCGCGGCCCATCGCGACACGCTGGCGCTGACCGCCGGAGAGGGCCTTCGGCTTGCGGTCCAGGTACTCGGTGAGGTCGAGGATCTTCGCGGCCTCCTCGACCTTCTGCCGGATCTCCGCCTTGTTGACGCCGGCGATCTTGAGCGCGAAGCCCATGTTGTCGGCGACCGTCATGTGCGGGTAGAGGGCGTAGTTCTGGAACACCATGGCGATGTCCCGGTCCTTGGGCGGCAGGTGCGTGACGTCGCGGTCACCGATGCGGATGGCGCCGCCGTTGACGTCCTCGAGCCCCGCGAGCATCCGGAGCGAGGTGGACTTTCCGCAACCCGACGGGCCGACCAGGACGAGGAACTCGCCGTCCGCGATCTCGATGTCGAGTGCGTCGACGGCGGGCTTGGTGGAACCCGGGTAAATCCGGGTCGCCTTGTCGAACGTGACTGTGGCCATGGCTCAGAGGCCCCCTTCTACCGGCAGGAACGTGCCGGACGATCCGTTGTAGGAAGGTGGTTGGTGTAGTCCACACGGGTGAACTGGCTCAGGACGGTACCTGGCGTTCGCCTGATCTGTCAGTACCTCGGGGCATGTGAACTTCGCGGAAATTTTCGACAGAGCACCCCCGGGAGCTGGGTACACTGCACGGGCACCTGTGTGCAGGCCTCCTTAGCTCAGCTGGTAGAGCACCGCTCTTGTAAAGCGAAGGTCGTCGGTTCGAGTCCGACAGGGGGCTCTTTGATCTAGCAGGGACAACGCCCCCACGGTCTGGGACCGTGGGGGCGTTGACGGTAGTTCTTGACGGCAGTCCCGCTTAACGGCGCCGCTTGAGCAGCCGATCCATGTGGCCCATGGCCTCCCGCCGGTGGTCGTCGCTCACGTGCGTGTAGACGTTCATGGTCACTGCGATCTGCGAGTGACCGAGGATCTCCATCACGGTGCGGGGTGCGACGCCGGCCGCGAAGAGCAGCGAGGCGCATCCGTGACGGGTGTCGTGGAGACGGACCTGCGGGAGCTTGGCGGCCTCCGAGATCCGCAGGAACGATCGGTAGAGGTTCCGGGGCTCGATCGGCCGCCCGCTGCGGGTCGTGAAGACGTGATCGCTCTCGTGCCAGTCGGCGCCGGCCGCCGCGCGGCGCTCTGCCTGCCGCATGCGCTGCCACCGGAGCGGCGCCACGCACATCAGCGGGATGGGGATCACTCGCGACCGCCGGTTCTTGGTCGTGTCGAGGTAGAGCTCCTTGCCGCCACGGTGCAGCGTGGTCCGGACGGTGAGGGTGCGCCGGTCAAGGTCGACGTCCCGCCACTGCAAGCCGAGGATCTCGCCGCGCCGCAGACCGAGGGCGACGGCGAGGACGAACGCGGTGTAGAGCGGATCCGTCCGGGCGGCCTCCAGGAACGTCAGGGTCTCGTCCAGCGACCAGGGGCGCAGCTCCCGCGGCTCGACTCGCGGCGCGGGGACGAGCTGGACGACGTTGCGGCTGATCAGTTCGTCGCGGCAGGCGGCGGTGATGGCGGTGCGCAGGACGCGGTGCGCCTCCTTCGCTGTGGCGGCCGACGACTGCGCGGTGACCTTCGAGATCATCTGCCGCACGTTCGCGGTGGTGAGCGACTCCAGGCGGCGACTGCCCAGCAGCGGCACGAGGTACAGCCGCACGTGCATCTCGTACTTCACGTAGGTCGTGCGCTTCCGGTGCGGCTTGACGTACTCCTCCAGCCAGTACGGCAGCCACTCGGAGAGCTTCGCCGACCGGGACGGCGTCGGGATGCCCTGTCGGTCGCGGCGGACGAGTTCCTGCCGCTTCTCGTCGCACTCCTCCCAGGTGGCGCCGTAGACCGTCTTGCGCTTGCGGGTGCCGTCCGGCTGCGGGACGTAGACCCGCGCCTCGAAACGCCCGTCCTTGCGCTGCCAGATGCTGCCGGCACCGTTCGGGTTCCTCTTGCGGGGTGCCATCAGGCTGCGTTCTCCTCAAGTCGGTTCTGCATGTACTTGCTGACGGCCTCCACCGGGATGCGGCGGGCACGGCCGGACGTGTAGCTCGGGAGTTCCTTGGAGCGGATGAGGTCGTAGACCTTGCTGCGGCTGAGGCGCAGGGCGGTCATGACCTCGGGGACCTTGAGCGCTTGGGGGGTCGGGGGCATGGCGGTGGTCATGCGTGGACTCCTCTGGGGGCCTTGCGGCGGTAGCGGATGCGCGTGTGTGTCCGAGGTGTGGATTTCTGCGTCACCGCGTCACCTGCGTCATTCAGGCTTCTGGCCTGCGGGTTTTGTGTGACGCAGAGGGGTGGGGGTGCGTCACGAGTGACGCAGGCCGTCCGTCACGCGTGACGCAGGTGACGCGGCGTGACGCAGCCGGGAGCGTCTGCGTCACGCCCGTATGCGCAGGTCACCTACCGTTTTCGGGGCGCCTGTGACGCGGTGACGCAGCGTTCCCCTACTTAGGAAAAAGAGAGGGCGTCTGTGGTGATGTGCCGCGGCTCAGGGAGTGAAGAAGGAGCCGCTTCGCGGCGCGTCCATCGCAGGGCGGCGGTGCCGCCGAACAGCAAGAGGAGCACGCCTGGCCGGTGGTGCTCCTCTTGCTCGTGCGGTCGGGCGGCGGTGCCGGTCATAACGTCTGCTGTTCGTGCGGGGGCGTGGCGGGCGAGCGGGTCATCTCGATGTAGCGGCCGTCCCTGGTGCGGCCCGAGTCGATGAGGACGCCCCGGGCGGCGAGGGTCGGCTGGAGGCGCTTGAGCCGGTCGGAGAGGACTTTGCCGGTGGTCGGCCAGCCCTTGGGCAGGGGACGGAAGTCCTCGCCCGTGTAGAGGCGAGTGAGGCAGTGCAGCCACTCCGTGGAAGTCATCCGCTGCTCAGCGCCCGGTTCGATCTCAGCGGCGTGCCTGAGGACGGTCTGCGCCAGCAAGTCCCCCTCAATGACGTCGTCGTTGAGGTCGTCCAGACTGGCCCGGTAAGCGGTGAGCGCCCCCAGCCCGGTGGCCGCGTCGAGCTGCGCGCACAGGTGCGCGAAGTCCGCCATCCGCAGATCGGTGGGCGTCTCCGCCTCAACCGCGCGGACCTTCACCGTGAGATCCAGGAGAGACCCGAGGACAACGGGCAGCACCTCCGCGTACTCCGCCCACAGTTCCGCTTCGGTGCGCCGCACCCGGGGCCGCTCCAGGCGCAGCGGCAGGAGCCGTTCGGCGAGGTCGGGGCGGATGACTCCCACGTCGATACCGGTCAGGAGCAGAGGGCGGCGGTAGCGGGCGCGGAATACGTCCCCGTCGGTGAACAGGGCGCGCTTGACGTTCTCGGCGCCGGTGACGATGCAGCACATGGCGTCGGACAGGTCCGGGGTCATGTGGGAGAGGTTGTCCAGGGCTGTGACCCATCCGGCCGCCACTGCTGCGATCAGGTTCTCTTCGTCCTTCGGGGCGCGGCGCAGGTCGCCGCTCATGCCCTCGATGATCCGTACGAGCATGCGTCCGCCGGTGGACTTGCCGGCGCCCTGGGGCCCGGTGAGGAACGGGGCGGGGACGGGCACGGACGGTCCCAAACAGCCGATCAGCCAGGCGATGGCCAGGCACTCGGTCTCGGCGTTGGCGAAGTTGCACAGCCTCAGCAGGAGATCGATGCCCTTGCCGTCGGTGTCCTTGGCGGGCAGGGGGAGTTCACCGGTGAGCTGGGTGCGCCGCCAGCACACCTCACGCGGGTCGGGGGTGAGCACGTCCCAGCCGGTGGGGTGGATGCGGACGGACTGCCCGTCACTGCGGCCCAGGTCCAGCCACGTCGCCCCGTCGAATCCGGGGGCGACGCGGATGTGGACGGGCTGCACGTCCTCCGTGAGTGCGAGTGCTTCGATCAGGTCCAGTGCCTCCTTGAGCGCGGTGCCGTTGAACACCCCGAGACCGTCCCTGAACAGGCCGACCATAAGTTCCTGGCGGTGACTTCCCGTCGTGCCCTGGGAGCGGATCGGCCGCGCGACGGGGTGGCCGTTCCTCTGCGCGTACACGGTGCCGTCTGCGGTGCGGAAGTACCGGAAGTGCGCCCGCGCGTAGTCGGTGATGATCTCGCGGGCGGGGTTCTTCTCGTCGTCGGACATGGTCACAGTCCCAACCTGGTCAGGGCGTTGGTCCACGCGTCGGTGCAGTGCCGGGGGGATTCGCCCTTGGCCTGCGCGGCGGTGAACAAACGACCGATGTGGGCGTCGGTGAGGCAGCCGCACCGGCCGTGCGTGGACAGCACGGCGAGGAACGTGCGGTACACGGTCGCGTGGATGGCGCTACGGGCTTCGGTGATGCGCTGCTCGGCCATGGCGATGCCACGTTCCAAATAGGCGGGCGTACGGTGGCGGCACTCCCCCTGACCGCTCCTCAGCGCTGTGAGCGTCTGTGGCGCCCTGCGAGCCGTGGACGGGTCCTTTACTGCCAGCGCGCGCACAGCGTCCGGGAGGGCGGCTGTGGAGCCGGTGCCGGGACCGAGCCAACGGGCGTAAGCCATCGTGGACTTGATGTCGACGCCGGGGCGGACAGTGTTCACGGACCGCGTGACACCCTGGTAGATCCAGTGCTCCCCCCGTGTTGTCGGCACAGTGCGTGTGGCCGGGAGGGTGGCGCGGGCCCATGCGACGGCCGCCGCGTCGTCCAGGTCGACCACGGTCACGCCGGCGCCGCCCGGGTGGTACGCGACGGCGGCGGCCCGACGCCACGCGGACGCCCATGCCGGGGAGGTGAGGACGTGCGGGTCGGTGGTGGCGGCAGCCCACGCGTGGCAGACGCCGGGGCAGCGGCAGGGGCCGGGGTTCTTCATGTTCGGCCGTCCGCCGCACGCGTTGCCGGCGCAGTCCGGGCAGTTGCCGAACGGCACCTTGCCCGCCCGCAGGGGCAGGGGCGGGATTCCGTTTGCGGCGAGGCTCAGGGCGGTGTGCAGGAGATTCATGCGGCGCTCCGGTCGGTCAGGAGCATCTGGCCGTGGGTGGGGATGGCGTTGATGACGCGCTCGCGCCACAGCAGGGCGTAGTCGATGCAGTTCGCGCAGTTCTTATGGGTGTGGCCAGGCAGCGGCGGCCGGCGGCGGGCGTGGGAGCTCCAGGCCGCGGAGTCCGCGGAGGCCAACAGGTGACCGACGCGTTCCAGACCGAGAATTTTGAAGCCGAAGCCGTGGAGGCGGAAGCCGTGCGCGGCCATGGCGGTGACGATGGCGGCGCCCTGGCGGGTGGACTGCAACCGGCACACCGAGCCCAGCCCGACGACCGGTTCGGCCCGCAGGTCGACACCGGCCCGCTCGTACAGCTCCACACACCGCTCGTACTCGGGGATGCTGCGGCCCTGGAGCACGGGAGCGATGCGCAGGTCCGGGGCGAGGGAGCGCAGTTCAAGGAAGTTGGCCACCGTGCGCCGCTGGTGCTCGACAACGCTGAGGTGGGTGCCGATGAAGTGCTGTCCGTTGAAGGTGCCGCCGTGAATGATGGCGTCCTCGCACATCCAGTCCTGCGGGGCGGCCCAGTCGTAGGGGCCGACGTGTTCCCAGATGCGGCGCAGGTCATCGACGTACTTGCGGGGCGAACGGGTCCAGGCGCCCTTGTCCTTGAGCTCCATGAAGCCGCCGGAGTCGATGGCGTAGGGGCCGCGGGCTTCGTCCCACTTGATGGCGCGGTCGAAGTGCTCGGACTTCAAGAACAGCGGCACATCGGTGAGACGCAGCCAGTGCCGTTTGTGCGTGGTCAGGTAGAACCGCATCCCGCTCGCCGCGGGAGCTCCCGGGAGCAGGGTGCGAACGGCCGGGGGTAAGGCTCGCCCGATGGTGGTGGGTTGCGTCATGCTGGATGACCTCCAACAGGTCAGTTGTTGGCTGGTTGGCAAGGGCGGCCCCGGTTCTTGGCGGAATGAAGGGGCCGCCCTTGGCGTAGCTACTGGTAGAAGCGGTTGCGCTTGATGACGGCCTTGCGGATGTTGACCGTGGTCCCGCTCTCGCCGTGGCTGCGTGCGCTGAAGATCTGGACGGCGATCCATCCGCCGAAGATGACGGCGGCGAGGGTGATGAGCTGGGTGATGAGGGCGGTGAGCGCGGTGATGAAGGTGGTCAGCAGGAGCAGTCCGCCGCACACGGCGGCGAACCCGACGCCTCCGAGGGCGACGTTCACCGCCGCGCGGGAGACGGCCGGCTTGGCGACGACCGGTTCCGGCTTGGCCGGCTCGATGGCGTAGCCGGTGACGACACGGCCGTCCGGGAGGACGACGCTCGCGACCGTCGGCACGGCGTGCGGCTGGAGGGGAACGAGTGGCGCCGCATACGGGGCCACGGTGGGGGTGATCGGGGTGGGCTGTTGGACTTCCGGACCCCGTAAGGCGGGCGCCCGGTCGGTCTCCTCGGAGTACATGCGGAATCCCTTCGGGTGACGGTGCAGGGAGGCGGGACCACCCCCTGCGGGGTGGCGTGTGGAGGGGGTTTCGGGTGCGCTGACCTGCGTGCCTCCCTGACTCCCTGACTGATCATTCGTGCAGGTCAGGGCCAGGGAGGCGGGCCAGGGAGCCCTTCAGGGAGTTCTCCCTGCCTCCCTGGCCCGGGGAGGGGTCGCCTCCCTCTACTCGGAGACGGAAGCGGAACCGTCGCCGTCGCGGTTGGCGAGCGCGCGCAGGACGCGGTCGCGGGCGACGACCATGCGGCCGTCGGACTTGTAGGGCTCCGCGCCGTGCGCGTCCAGGACGCGCTTGAGGTCACCGTTCGTCCAGGTGCCGTAGGCGTCCTCGTTGAGCGCGGCAAGCCGCTTGAGGACGTCGGTGGTTGGTACCCGTGCCGCGTCGCCGAGGGCGGCGGCGATGTCGGCGAGCGGGTCACGCTCCTCGCCCCGCTCGATGGCGTGCAGGGTGGTGACCCCGTCGCGCAGCGCCTTCGCCCGCTCCGCGATCACGTGCGCATCATCTGTGCTGATGTAGTGCGTCCGGACCGTGATGGACGCCTGTCCGGCGGGGATCTCGATGCCGTCGGAGGCGACCACGACGGTGCCCTTGTCCAGGCCGGGGCGCAGCAGGTTCGGTGCGGCGCCGCCGTCGACCGCCTTGTCACCGAGCGCCATGCGTGCCTGTGACTCGGTGCCCAGGGCGAGCGAGGCACGGGTGTGGGCGCCCTCACGGACCAGCTTGGGGAGGTTCTGGTCGGTGGGGTCCTGGGTGCCCTGCCACATCAGGACGTTGACCGCGCGGCCCTGGTTGTGGATTTTGCGGACGGCGTTGAAGTAGCGGGACTTGGCCTTCTGGCCGCCGTAGGGGCGCTTCTCGTCGTCCACGGCCGGGCACATGAACGCCACCTGTGCTTCGTCGACCAGCACGATCAGCGGCGGGAACGCGGTGCCGGGCGGGGCCACAAGACGGCGGTTCATCTCGTCGACCGCACTCTCCACCATCTCGGTCACCTCGATCACGTGCTCATCCGTCGGGCCCTGGATGAGCACATCGGCGAGTCCGTCGAACATGGCCCAGTCGCCGGCGCCCTTGAGGTCGCCCATGAGGAACTGCACCGACCGGTCGAGTGCGAGCCACAGGGCGAGCGCGCGCAGGGCGGCGGTCTTGCCCTGGTTGGAAAGCCCCGTGATCAGGAAGTGCCGCTGAAAGAGGCTGATGGCGGCGGCGTCCCCGCGCAGGTCCTGGCCCCACGGGGCGCGGCCCTTGGCGTAATCCCCGGTCAGCGTCTCGTCCGTGACCAGCGGCGACGGGCCGATCGGCTCGTCCAGCGCACCCGAGTCCGCGACCCACAGCCGCACCGTGCGGGCGGCGGTCGGGATGGTGATGAACACTTCGTGCTCGTGCCGGGACAGGTTCTCGGCGAGCTTGCGCCGCCGCTGCTGGATCTCGTTCGTCGACACCCCCGAGGGGAGGGTGACGTCGACTTCCACCCCGCATCCGGCGATCACGATGGGGGACAACATGGACGCGCCGGCGTCGCCCATTTCCTTGATGGCGTTGCGCATGGCCGGGATACCCAGGTCGCGCAGGGCCTTGACCACGATGGACGGGGTGATCGGCTCACCCTCGCCGTTGCGGACCCGGTCCGGCATGACCCACGCCGGGGCGGCCTGCTGCTTGCTGCCAACCGCCCACAGGGCGAGCAGGGCGAAGAACGGGCCCAGGGTGACCAGCGGCCCCCACACCACAGACACGATAGTGATCATCAGGCGGATGAACTCAATGACCGCCATGACCGGGGTGATGACGTCCGTGACGTCCTTGTTCGCGATGGCCAGCACGACCCCGAGGGCGACCAGGGATCCGATGCCCATGCCGGTGCCGACCAGGGCGCCCTTGGCCGCGTCCACCGGGGAGTGGAGCAGGTCCATCCGGCGGCGGTGGCGTGCCTCGCGGAAGCGCTGCCCGCGCTCCTCCCACTCCATCGCGGCCTCATAGTTCCCCGCGGCTTCCGCCGCGCGCAGGTTGCGCTCATAGCGGGCGGCGGTGCGGCCGTCCCAGGCACGGCGGGCCACGATCCGCGCCCCGCCGGCCACGTAGAGGGTGTGCCGGACGGCCGCACGCGCGGCGGTCTTCGTGCGGTCGTGCGTGGCGGCCGTCTTCACCGCGCGCCCGGAGCGCACCCACAGCGGGACGGGCGCGGGCGGGGCGGGGTCGGGGACCACGGTCAACGTGGTCACGGCGGCGGGTTCGGTGGACGGGTCGGTGTTCTTGTGCAGGTGCACGACGGTGTCACCCATGACGGGAGCACTCCTGACTGCCCCGATTGGGGCGGGAAGTTGAGGGGCCCCCGCCGCAACCGGGGCGGGCGGGGGCGGGGGGTGGTTCAGGCGCCGTGACGGGCGCGGTTCTCCGCGTGGCTGAGCTGGGAGGGCTCGGTGCGCGGGCCGTCCAGCCAGCAGAACGGGCGGATACCGTCGGCCGCCTTGAACACGCGGATGGCCGTACCGGGCGCGGCGTGCGGGAGGGCGTAGACGCGTCCGCCGTTGAGGGAGGCGAGCAGGCGGGCGCTGTGGTGCTCGCAGCCGTCCGCGCCCGCGTTGAAGCGGTCCAGCACGGTCACCACGGCCGGACCGACGCAGGGCGTGGGGTCTTCCGGGTGCGCGGCCGGGCAACGGCCGCTCGCGGGCTGCGTGTTCACCACCACCGCGACGCCTTCTTGGCGGATTTGGCGGCGGCGTACTCCCGCACGATCCGCGCCCGCTCGATGTGCAGCGCGGTGATCTCGGCCGTCAGCCGGGTGATGGCCTGCTCGGAGACGGACTCCAGCCGGTTCTCCTGCCGGGTGGTGCTCTTGCCGCGCAGGACCCGGTACGAACCCCCGGCGAGCGCCCCGAGGACGGCGCGCCGCTCGGAGCTGTTCAGGGCCCACATCTCGCCCCGGCGGACCGCCTCCAGCTTGCGGTTCGTCTTGGCTATCTCGCGGTCAATGCTGCGGGTGTCGGGCTTGCCCATGGTCAGCAACTCCTCAGGGAATCGGAGGGAGCGGGGTAGGTGCAGCCCACGCAGGCACCGAGAGACGCCGGGATGACGTATCCGGCATCGCGTCGGCACTTGGGGCAGGTACGGCGGGCGGCGTTGGCCTTAGCCAGAGCCGCCCACTTCGCGGGGGTCATGGGCCGTACCGGCTTGGCCAGGTCGATCTGGTAGAGGTAGGCGACCAGCGGCCCGCGGCGGCGGCGCGGCCGTTCGAGCTGAGCGGCCACGCCCTGCCCGCCGGGGCGCAGACCGCGCGCCCGTAGCTGGCGGCGGGTGGCGTAGCCCTCCGGGGCGAGATGCCACCGGAAGACCGGCAGCGCAGCCATCACGCCACGCGCTTCCACGCGGCCCGCAACCGGACCTCGGAGGCGGAGTGGCCGGCCGCGCGGAAGCGGGTGGCCATCTCGCGGTAGGACAGGGCCGGGGTCTCGCTGTTGCGGATCTCGTCGATCAGAGCGTCAAGCTCCGCATCCGTGAGCGCGGGTCCCGACTCCAGCGCGGGGACCGGCTCCGTGGGGCCCCACACGGGAAGCTCCCACCGGGGCGTGACGTCGGGTGTGACGCGGGCCGTCACGCTGGTCAGTGCCCTGCCGGTGTCCTCGCCCCGACGCGCGGCCTCCAGCGTCGACCACGCGTCGGCGAGCGTCTCAGCGGTCTTGGCCTGCACGCGTGCGACGCGCGCCCCTGCGGCCGTCACGGTCGTCAGCCGCGTCTCCTCTGTGGATGCTTCGGCACGCAGCCGGGCGCGGGCCACGGCCGCCTCGTCGCGGGCTTCCTGCTGGATGCCTGCGATGGCGTCCAGCGCGGCAGGGGTGAGCGCGGTGCGCTCCCACAGACCGTGCACCAGCCACAGCGCCTTCGCCGCGAGCGGCAGCCACGCCACGGCCAGCCACGCGCCGCGCGAGTGGTCGGCGGTCAGAGCGTGCGCGACCAAGACGGCGGTGGCGATCAGGCCGAACGTCCAGCCGACGGCGGTGACCGCGCGGTTGTGGTCGCCCTGCGCGGCCAGGCGGCGCTCGTAGGCGAGGGTGGCGAGCCATCCGCCGTCGATGCCGAGACCGACGACCAGGGCGACGGGCCACGGCATCGACTCGACCAGCCACATCACCACCACGGCGAGGGTGAGCACCATGGACACCGCCGTCATGGCGACGGCGGGCAGAACGGTCCTGGCCTTCACGCCGCACCGCCGGGCGCGCTCGCGTCAGCCGTGCGGTTGACCAGGTCCCGCCGCGCGGCCAGCACGCGATTCCGGGCCCGGCGGATGCGCCGCGTGTCCACCTCGTTCGCGGGGTGGTCCATGGCCTTGATCTGCGCGTCGAGCAACTCGACCTCCGCCAGGATCAGCGGAGACTCCTGCTCGATCGCGTCCAACTCCGCGAGCGTCGGCTCACGGTCGAACTCGTCGGCGGTAACAGCCACCTGAGCAGCACCGATGTGCTTCATGGGTCAGTGTTCCTCTCACACAGGAACGGCCCGAACAGCGGTCCCGGGTCTAGCCACCCGGGGCCGCGCGCCGTTGAAGGGGAAGCCGCGTAAGACACGCGACACGACCGCAGACCAGCGATCGAAGTGCCCCGGGCGAGATTCGATCCCGCGCCCTTCATGGCTGGTTGCCGGGGCTGAGGTCTTGCAAGTGGTGCAGGTGTCTCCTTCGGGAACACGAGCCCCCGTTTGTAGGCGTATGGAGACGTTGGCCTTTCGGCCTAGCCATCCGGTTGACCAGGGATCCGGTGCCCTCAGCCCGCTCTGTCCCGGGCCCCTAGCCGCACGTGGAAGGCAGCCCAAAGAGGGCCCCTCCAACTCGCTGTCCTAGGACTGCGAGCGGCCTGAGATGAAGATGGCACGCAGTCCCAGGACTGTCAACAGTCCTGGGACTGTGCTTCACTGGACGACATCGAAGGGAGTTCGGCTGTGGCACCCAAGTGGCGCGAGCTGGCGGATCGACTCGCGGAACAGATCAGGAACGGCGAGTACGCACCCGGGGCCCAGTTGCCCCAGATCAGAGACCTTGTCGAGGCTGGGGAAGGCTCCAAGTCCACCGTTCATCAGGCGTACAAGGCGCTTGAGGCTGAGGGACTGGTGACGTCGTCGCGCGGGCACGGCACGGTCGTACGCCCGCGCTCACCGCTCAAGCGGCTCGGCATCGCTCGATACGACAAGGTGAAGTGGCGCGACGGGGATGAGGTCGCGTTCATCGCTGACCGTGTCGCGTCGGGGCGCTCGTACAAGCGCAACGAGCAGACACAAACCGTGAGCCGTGTCGAGGCGAGTGGCCTCGTGGCCGAGGGTCTCGGTGTGCCAGTCGGATCCGCGGTGTACGCGCGCGCCCGCCTCGTGAAGGAAGGCACCCAGCCGACCCACTCTCTGACCAGCTACTACCGGCCCGAACACGTCGAGGGAACGCGCATCGTCGATCCCACGCCGGGGCCCGCCGGCCGTGGCGGTGGGTACCGGGTGCTGTATGACGCGGGTTACGAGATCGACCACATGAGAGAAGCCCTGTTCGCCCGCGTTCCTACAGCTGATGAGGTAAAGCTTCTACAGCTTCCAATGGGTGAACCTGTGGTGGAGCTTCACAGAACCACGTATACGGCGGATGGCACGGTGGTCGAATTCGCCGTAGGCATCCACGCGGCCTCTCGGTTCGCGTGGGAGTACGAGTTCAAGGTTCCCGATTCCGCCCGCGACCAGAAGCCAGAGGATGGAGGCCCCCGTGCCTAGTGAAGGCAAGCCGCAGCCGATCGACACAGTGGCCATCGCGACTCCCGACGACGTACCCGCCACGGACCTGTGGCTTCTGACGGACCGGCGGGAGCGCCACATGGCCAGTTTCGCCGGCCAGGCCACGGCTGACGCCAGTGCTGCCGATGCACTCGCCGCGCTCGCCCTCGGTGTTGTGATCCGGCGCAAACTTGATGACCAGGAGCAGCGCCTAGTCCTTGAGGGGCGGCGGCGCGGCGCCACGTGGGAGCAGCTTGCTGGATCCCTCAATGCGGCAGAGCCAGCACAGGTGCGAAGTGCCTTCATGGCTTGGGCCCAGCAGCTCCCAGAGGGCGAGGCGGCCGAGGCGCTGCACTACGTGGGGAACGGGACCGACTGATGATCTCGGCTCGGGCATGGCAAGACGCACGACTCATCTGGGACTACCACCAGATGCATCACGCCCTAAAGTCCTGTTCGGTCGCCATTGGCCTTGGCAGTCATGATCTGAGCGTAGCGACGGCAGCGGCCGAGGCTTATCAGGCCGGCTTGGTGCCGTTGATCGTGTTCACGGGGGCCAACAGCCCGACGACTCGGGCGCGCTTCCCGGAGGGGGAGGCCGTCGCCTATCGGAAGCATGCGCTGGAGCTGGGAGTGCCCGCCGAAGCGCTTCGGGTCGAACCACACGCCACCAATACGGGGCAGAACATCACGTATTCGCGGGAGCTCCTGACAGAAGAGGGCGTCAACGTCTCGTCGATTCTCCTTGTGTCCAAGCCGTACGAGCAGCGCCGGGCATACGCGACCACTCGCAAGCTATGGCCGGGCGTTGAAATCGTGTGCACCTCGGTCCCGATGGAGTTTTCCGAGTACGTAGACAGCATTGGTGACGGTCGACTAGTGATCGACATGCTTGTTGGCGCCCTCCAGCGACTCATGATCTACCCGCAGCAGGGGTTCATGATCGAGCAAGATGTGCCCGAGGACGTGATAGCTGCCTATGAGCGGCTGTGCCACGCGGGCTTCACGAGCCGCCTCGTGCCTGCTGACGTGGGCTAACTCCCGCTGCCCCAGGGCGTGGGTGCAGCGGCTACGACGAAGTGAAGCAACGGACCCTACCGGGCATCGTTGGCCTCGTTATTAAGTCAGGGGGACGTGGCTTCGGTGGCGTTTTGCGGACGGTGACGCTCAGGTATTCCGAGGGTTGACCTTTATGGTGCGGGCGTGTATGGATTCGGCTCAAAGGCCTGTGGCCGGACGGCAGAGACCAACGCCAGACGCTTCACACGTCAGGCGCGCCAATGCGTCGGCTGCCGTCTGCCTCTGGCCATAACTGCCTCGCCCCGATGCGGCGGGCAGGAGCCCGCCACGTCGAGGCGTAACCAGTGTGAGCGGAGAAGTGCTTGGTTTAGTTACTCAAGCTTCCCAAACGACCACCCGGTTACTTCGCAGATCCTTCCGCGCCAGTACATGCCATTTCCCGGAAGCCCTTTTTGGCCGGGCTGAAAGACTCTGGCATCGCGTAGGTGGATGAATACGGTTGTATCCCTATCGCGGATTGCGTCCTGGTATCGCGGTGCTAGTCCTTCACTTGCGGATAGCGCCGCTTCTTCTTCTGCTTTGCCCTCAAGGACGGCATCTTCCCAAGATTTGAAGAAAAGCTCCATCCCGGATGCGGGTCCCTTGTTTCCCGTTGCGTCGGCGATCTGTTGACGCATTCCGGCGAACCACAGCCAGTTCGGAATGATATTTCCGCTCACGGTTAGGCCGCCAACGGTGAGTACAACGCCCGGACCGTCTTCGTCGCCTTGCGAAGCGTTGATGATGTTCACGAGCGAAGTAAGCACGTGGTCTTGGGCGGTTACGTCGATCATTTTTTACTTGCTCCGCTCCCTCTTTGTCGGGTCCAGCGCCTCGGTCTCTGAACTGTGAGGGTCCCGCATGGCCCGCTCCTGCAGCACCCTGCGCTCAATGCGTCGGCCCACGACGGCGTCCCTGCCACTCTCCTCGTGATGCTTGATCAGCCCCACGGTGTAAGAGCGGGCAAGAGAGAGATTCGCATAGAGGGCGTGCACGCCGATTCGCGGGATGTCGTGAGGCGTGGCGGTTACCTCTGCCGCTTGCGAAAGCGAAAGATTTTCCTTTGTCTCCGACTTAGCCCGCTCCAGGCCTTCTCGAACCCATTGACGCATAAGCTGCGTAACGGGTACACCGCGCTGCGCCGCAACTTTCCGGATTTCAGACATCATGGCTTGTTCCATGCGAATGGAACGGGACACCATGGGGTAGCGCGACGGCTCCACTTCGACCTCGCTGGACTCCATGTCTGCAAGGCTGGCGGATTGGAAGTACTCCGCGAGTGACTCCAAGTCGCTTTCGCTGCGATTCGGACTCTCGTTCTCGTTGGTCATCTTCATCCCCTTCCAAACCTTTGGCGCTCACGGGGGTCCATATCGCGAGCTGTAACCACGTAGTAGGTGTTCTTGCCTCGTGGCGCGAGAAAGACGGCTAGGTGACGCCCACTGTTAGTGACACCCAACAGTGCATAGGTTTCGTTCCGAACAAGGCGCGCCCGAATGGGCTTCGTTTGGCATGCCTCCTCCACCTCGTCGGGGGACACGCCGTGCTTGGCGATGTGCTCCTCGTTCCAGTCATTCCAGATCAGCTCATCGACACGCACTCGGCGAACGTACCACGCTCGTACCCCGTTCGTACCACGTTGTGGTGCGAGGCAAACGTGCCGCGCGTGTAAATGCCCAGGTGAGTGCAGGTGTGCCTGCTGTGGCGGGGGTGGGCACTCGGTTGCGTGGCCAGGTGATCGGTGGTCCCGCAAGAAGATCATGACGGCCTCCCGTGCCAGAGCTGGTGTCCGGAGACTCGCGGCAGACCGAGTCTCGGACGCCTCGCTGACGGCACACCTTGACGGCAACATCGGTGGACGTCGCTGTATGAGGAGATGCAGCAGTGCCGATTCCGGGCCGGGCTGGATGGCTGGCATCCAGGTCTGGCCACGGGTGATCGGAACTTGTAAAGCGAAGGTCGTCGGTTCGAGTCCGACAGGGGGCTCTCTCGCTGAACAGCCCGAACGCCCCGGCCGATGATCGGTCCGGGGCGTTCGACATCCACGGGTGACATCAACCCGGGCGGTCGCTCGCGGTCGAGACGGCGCCTGAGCAGGCGATCCATGTGACTGATGGCCTCGCGCTGGGTGTCCGACGCCACGTGCGTGTAGACGTCCATCGTGATGCTGATCTGGCTGTGCCCCAGGATCTCCATCACGACGCGGGGCCGACACCGGCCGCGGCGAGGAGGGTGGCGCACCCGTGCCGGGCGTCGTGCAGACGGATGCGCCGAAGGCCGGCGGCGTCGGTGATGCGGAAGAACGACCGATTGACGTTCTGCGGGTCGACCGGGCGGCCGGGGCGGTGGTGCCCGAGCGCTCAGCGCCCACAACCGCGTGGACGACGCACTGGCGATGATCCTTGAGGCCGGGTCGATCAGTCAGACGTTGGTCCGGGCGTGCTCACCAGAGTCTGGTCAGTCGACCGCGCGCAGTATCAGCCGTACCACGGTCATGACTCCTCGCCCGATCCATCCGAGCAGTCCTGTCTCCACGGCCAGCTCGGCAGCGTCCCCGGCCACGTCCCCTCGGTCCGACTGGGAACGGCACCGGGAACAGGAACGGGGCCAACGGCGCTTTTCCGCACCACACTTCTTGCATCTCGCCATGGCCTCATTCTCTCCTTGCCTCCGGACCGTCCGTACATGCGGAGCCCTGCCCGCAGGCGGCGCAGCCGGCGCACCCCGTGCAGAACTGCTGCGGGACGCGCGGGCACGACGCAGATCGGGTTGTAGCCGGGGCCGACAACTCATCCCAGGGCAGCACACGACACCACCTAGCAGAGCACTACGAGGTGGGCACGCTCGGCTGTATGGCAGTGAGCGAGCACGGAGCGAAGATGGCGCATCCGCGCATGGCCGCGGGTGCGCTTTTCTTTGATGCCGGCGGACGCGTCCTCACGGTGGAGCCCACGTACGAGGACTACTGGGACATCCCCGGGGGCTCCGTCGAGACCGGCGAATCGCCACTGCAAGCTGCGAGCCGAGAGGTACAGGAAGAGCTCGGCATCACGCCGAAGCTCGGCCGCCTCCTGGCCGTCGACTGGGCACCCAACGCCACCGAGAGCCACCGAGAGCGACAAAGTGCTGTACCTGTTCGACGGCGGCGAGCTGGACTCGGAGACAGTGGCCGACATCCGACCGCAGGCCGAGGAGCTGAAGGGCATCACATTCGTGGCGCCGAGCGAGATCGCAGATCGCAGAATCTCACGGCTGGCCCGCCGCATCCTTGCTGCCATTGAGGCCCGAGCACAGAGCTCCCCTGTGTACCTCGAGCACGGCCAGGCGCCTGGCTAGTGCTGTGACCGGAAACGTTCGCCGGCCCGGGGCCCGGGGCCCGGGGCATCCACCGGATTGTGTGACACGGAGGGTTTGCTCGTTCCATTAGGGTGCGCCGAATGGACGACAGCACTTCCTGGCAGCACTCAACGGCGACTCAAACCCTGTACTTCCATCCTGACTATCTCGATGCAGTACGCGCCGAACAGAAGACGACCACGGTACGTTTCCGTGACCCGGTGGAGACGGGCCCGGTGATGCTGGTGTTCGAGTTGGACGACGAGGTGGCACTACCGGGTGTCGTCACGCAGGTCACTGCTAAGACGATTGCCCAGCTGAGCGAGTCGGACGCCCGAGCGGACGGCTTCCGTAATCTCGCCGAGCTTCACGACAGACTGCGGTTTCACTACCCCCAGATCGAGCCGACCGACACCATCGCCATCGTGCACTTCCGGTTGGCGAAATGAGATGAGTGACCTCAGGCATCGACTGGAGTGCCTCCCCGCATGATCACGCCGCTTCGGGACGTGGGCGGCCCCAACGCTGCTGACGCTCACTGCGGATGCGGGCGTGCTGCCCCGCCGAACGATGTGCTGCAGCTTCTGCCCCTCCTGCTCGGTCAGCCCGCGGACCCTGACCGGTAACGCCATACCGTCTCCCCATGCCAGTCGAAGTCGTCACATCCGACCAGCACAACGAGCAACCCGGCAGACCTTCCCGGTCACAGCACTAGCCACGCAGCGGCGTAGCGCAGCCAAGACGACGAGACCCCATCCCAGCGGGATAAGACTTTCCCTACGTCATCAAGGCCCGCGCACGGCGCGAGCGCGCGCCGCCTCTGCGGCGGTCGTCGGTTCCAGTCCGGCAGGGAACTCTTCTTCTCTTCCGGGTTCCGCCCGTCGTTCGTCTGTGCGGCGGGGGGTTCTGTTTCCGGGCGGGTGTTCGCCGGACTCCGCCCGGACGGCGGGTTTGCCGCCCGTGTTCTCTCCTCCGGCCGGGTGAAGTGCCCGGGGCTTGCGCCGGTCTCGCCGTGCGGCGCGTGCACGCATGTCGTGGCGCCTGCTTACTTTCGCCTGCCGCGTATCGCCAGCTGCGTACCGCCGGACGCCCACCGCCTACCGCACGGGAGCACTCGCATGCCCAACGGGACCTCACCCCCCACGCCCCAGCAGATCTTCACCGATCTCTCCGTCGCCCTCACCGGCTTCGACCGGGCCGAGCTGGCCGGCACCGGCCTGATCGGCACGTACTACGACACCCTGCTGCGGATCGTCGGTGAGCGGGAGGCCGGGCAGCTGCTGCGGGCCGCCGCGGAGGCCCTGGAGACGGACCGCAGGCACGGCGGACGTGAGGCCCTGGAGGCGGAGCTGATCGACAGCCCGCGCTTCGGGCCGGTCGTGGTCAGCCTGATCAAGCTCTGGTACCTCGGCAGCTGGTACCCGCTCTCCGGCCGGCACCGCGACGTCAACGGCTCGACCGCGGACGACGTCGAGCACGTCGTGTCCGCCCGGGGCTACCGCGAGGGCCTCGTCTGGGCCGCCGCCGGCGCCCACCCGATGGGCGCCAAGCCGCCCGGCTTCGGCTCGTGGGCCGAGCCCCCCTACCTGCCTTCGACCCTCTGAGCCCGAGGAGGCGCCATGAGCAACGAGCACTTCGACCTGGTGATCGTCGGCGGGGGCATCGCCGCGGCCACGGTCGCCAAGACGGTCGTGGAGAAGGCCGCGGCCGAGTACCCGGCCCGGCATCCGCGCATCCTGATCCTGGAGGCCGGCCGGGCCACGGCGATGAGCGCCGACAAGTACGACACCTATGTGCAGGCCTACCAGGAGGCGCTGGTCAAGGTCCCCAACTCGCCCTATCCGGCGAGCGGTTCGGCGCCGCAGCCGGACGTGCTGGACATCCGCAGGCCGGTCATGGAGGGGCGGCACACCAGGATGCCCGCCGACCAGGGGTACTTCGTCCAGATGGGGCCCCTGCCCTTCGGCAGCGACTACGCCCGCTCCCTCGGCGGCACCACCCTGCACTGGCTGGGCACCTGCCTGCGCATGCTGCCCCACGACTTCCGGATGTACTCGACCTACAGACGGGGCGTGGACTGGCCGCTGACCTACGAGGAGCTGAAGCCGTACTACGAGCGGGCCGAGTGGGACGTCATCGGCGTCGCGGCGGACGTCGCCGACCAGTGCTACCCCGGCTTCGTCGACAACCCCGCGGAGTTCTTCGAGGCCGCCGACACCGTGCGGTTCCCCGGCGGGGTCTACAGCTTCCCCATGGAGCGCGTCCCCTCCAGCTATCTCGACCAGTACCTGGCCAAGCTGGCCGACGGCATGACGATCGGTCTGAAGGGCAGGGACGGCACCGTCCACGACTTCACGGTCCGGATCAGCAACACCCCGTCCGCCCGCAACTCCACCCCGACCACACCGACGTACGAGGTCGTCGGCGCGGTCGGCAACGCCGACCGGGGGCAGCGCTGCGAGGGCAACTCCAGCTGCATCCCGATCTGCCCCGCCCAGGCCAAGTACAGCGCGCTGAAGACCCTGTACGAGCTGATCGTCCGTTACCCCGACCGGGAGCCGGGGCAGGGCGAGCAGGTCAGGGCGCGGATCGCCGTACGCAGCCAGTGCGTCGTCACGCAGGTGCTGCACACCCAGCGGCCGGGCGAGACCGGGACGGTCACCGGGCTGCGGTACAAGACGTACTACGACGACGGCAACACGCCGTCGGAGCACACGGTGACCGCCGGGACGTACGTCCTCGCCGCCAACGCCGTCGAGAACGCCACCCTGTTGCTCGCCTCGGGCGCCGCCAACAACAGCGACCAGGTCGGCCGCAACCTGATGGACCATCCGCTGCTGCTCACCTGGGGGCTGCTCCAGGAGAACGCCGGCGCGTTCCGCGGGCCGGGCTCCACCTCCGGCATCCCCGTTTTCCGCGACGGCCCCTTCCGCGGGGAACGCACCGCCTTCCGCGTCGAGATCGGCAACTGGGGCTGGAACTTCCCCGAGAACGCGCCGTACGACACCGTCCACGACCTGGTCGGCGGCGGCCGGGACGGCAGGGCGCGGCTCTACGGCAAGGAGCTGCGCGACAGGCTCGGCGAGATCCTGCCCCGGCAGTTCCGGCTCGCCTGGGAGCTGGAACAGGACCCGCAGCCCACCAACCGGGTCACCGTCGACGACCGCTACCGGGACGCGCTGGGCAAGCACCGCCCGGTCCTGCACTACGACCTCTCCGAGTACGTGCGCGCCTCCCTGCCCTGGGCGGCGGAGGCCGGCAAGCAGTTCTTCCGGCGGCTCGGCGTCGACGAGACGCAGCGGCGCCCGATCTACGAGCCCGGCGACTACACGCACTACGACCCGCACGACGCCTCGGCCGTGGAGTACGAGGGCGTGACGTACTGGGTGCGCGGCGCGGGCCATGTCGCCGGCACGCACCGGATGGGCGACGACCCGAGGTCCTCCGTCGTCGACAGCCACCAGCACAGCCACGACCTGGACAACCTCTACGTCGTCGGCTGCGGCAGCATGCCGACGCTGGGCACCTCCAACCCGACGCTCACCATGACCGCGCTGGCCATCCGCACCGGCGACCGGATCGCCCAGGAACTGAAGGGAGCGGGCCGGTGACCCAGCCCACCCCGATCTCCACGCTCACGGACCTCAGGGCCGCCCTGCAGCTGGCCATCGGCGTGGAGCTCAGCACCATCCCCGTCTACCTGACCGCCCTCTACTCCATCGAGGAGGGCCGCAACACCGAAGCGGCGCAGACGATCCGCAGCGTGGTCATGGAGGAGATGCTCCACATGACCCTCGCGGCGAACGTCCTCAACGCCCTGGGGGAGGTGCCGAGCGTCGAACCCGTCACCTTCCAGGGCCACGAGGGGCTCGGCCCGATCCCCGACTACCCGCTGGACAGCCCCCTGATCTCCGGCATCGGCACGCTCGGGCTGCTGCCGTTCTCCCCGCGGGCCGTGGACGGATTCATCCGCATCGAGCACCCGCTGCACGGCGCGGCCGACGTCGACGAGATCGCGGCCGGCGCGTGCGGCTACCGCACCATCGGCGAGTTCTACGGCGCGGTCGTCCTGGCCCTGAAGGACCCCGCGATCTGCCCCGACTCGGCCTTCCAGCACCGCAACCAGGTGCCGGACACCCAGTACTACGGCGGCGCCGGCCATGTCGTGGAGGTACGCGACCGGGCCTCCGCGCTGCAGGCGGTCAGGACGATCGTCGACGAGGGGGAGGGACTGCCCCCGGAACACCTGGAGCAGGAGGCCAAGAAGGTCACCACCGAGGACAGGCTCCGCTCCGGCTGGCAGATGTACTCCCACTACGCCCGCTTCCGCGAGCTGCGGACCGGCCGCCGCTTCCGCACCGGCCAACTGGCCCACGAGGAGCCCGAGGGCGCCCTGCTGCTGGTCGACTACGGCGCCGTCCACCCGACGCTGCACGTGCCGCGCAACGGCGACCGGGCGGACGGACCGGAGGACGCCGCGCTGATCGAGTTCGACCTGGCGTACTCCGGGCTCGTCGACGGCCTGTACCGCGCGTTCTCGGGCGAGCCGGAGGCGCTGCCGCGGGCCGTGCACACCATGCACGAGCTGCGCCACCGGGCCGTCGCCCTGATGCGTACGCCGGTCCCCGGGGATCCGGCGCACACGCTGTGCCCGCGCTTCTCCTACCTGCCGCTCGGCGACCGGGAGAAGCAGGCCCGGCAGGCGGCGGAGCTGAGGGAGCGGAGCCGGTAGGTCAGCGGTCGGGCAGGCGGCGGAGCTGACGGAGCGGAGCCGGTGGGTCAGCGGTCGCGCAGGCGGCGGGCGATCCGTAGGTCGTCCGCCGGCGGCGGGCCGCCGTCCTCGATCTCCCACAGGGCGTTCTGCAGCACCCGGCCGAGCGTCCAGGCGCGGGCCCGCTCCCGGTCCAGCCCCAGCACCTCGGTCATCGCGTCGAAGCGCCAGTCGACGTCGGCCGGGTCGAAGCGGTTGTCCAGCGCGGGCCAGAGCTCGAAGCCGGGGTCGCCGGCGAGCGGCTTGGGGTCGATGGCGAGCCAGGGGGCGCGGTCGGCGGCGAGGACGTTCTCGAAGTGCAGGTCCCAGTGCAGGAGGCGGTCGCCGCTCTCGTCCACCACCTCACGGACGGCGGCCGCGCAGTCGGCGATCAGCCGGCGGTCGGCCGGGTCCGCGACGCGCTCCAGCGCCCGGGGAGTGTCGTCGAGCATGGCTCGTGCGATGTCGTCGAGCCGCCGCAGGCCCGGCGGGGCCGGGACGGCCGTCAGACGGGCCAGGAGACGGGCGATGACCAGGACCGCCTCATGGGTGTCCGGGACGTGGGAGAGCATGCGCGCCGGATCGAGGCGTTCGAGGAGCATCGTGCCCGTCGCCGCGTCGTGCCGCAGCAGCCGTACGGCAGGGTCGCCGTCCCAGAGCCGCAGGGCGACCGGCTCGCCCGCGCTCTCCTCGTCCAGGAGTTGCAGCTTCAGCACGGCCCGGGTCCCGTCGGCGGCGGTGACCGGCAGGACGAGCGCGCTCACGCCGTGCATCGAGGGCCCGTCGATCCGCAGCTCCCAGCGCCGCAGGAACTCCGCCGCGAGCCCCGGCAGCGCGGCGATGAACGCCCGCCCCGCCGCACCGTTGGCCCGTGCCTGCGCCGCCGCCAGCCCGCCCGGAATGTCGATCACGCCGGGGACGATACTGGCGTGCGTGAATCGGCTCATGCGATTTACCCGGGTCCCGCGCGCGGTGTGGGCGTACGTCCGCAGCGCCCCCGGCACCTATGTGTGGCTGGGCGTCCTGTTCGTCACCACCGTCGCCCTGCACCACATGTCGCCGGAGTTCGAGCGGGAGTTCCTGCGGCAGCGGTCCACCAATCTGCACGAGCTGTCGCAGCACCCGGTGCGGGCGCTCGTCGCGAGCGCGATGTGGATCGACGGCGGCTACTGGGTGCCGTACGCGGTGCTGTACTCCGTCTTCCACGCGCAGGCCGAGCGCTGGCTGGGGACCGCGCGGTGGCTGGTGGTGTGCGTGGCGGCGCATGTGCTGGCGACGCTGGTCAGCGAGGGGGCGCTGGCGAAGGCCATCCATGACGGGATCGCGCCGTGGTCGGCGGTCGACACGCTGGACTTCGGGGTGAGTTACGCGCTGGCCGGGGTGGTCGCGGTGCTGACGTACCGGATCCGGACGCCCTGGCGGTACGCGTATCTGGCGGCCGTGCTGGCGGTGTACGTGTGGCCGCTGACGGCCGGGCCGACCTTCACCGACGTCGGGCACTTCGTGTCCGTGCTGATCGGGCTGGGCTGTTACCCGCTGGTCAGGGGCGTGCAAGGGCGGAAAGAACGACGAAATCCGAAGGAGACAGCACCCGTCCCACCGGGTTAGCGTCCGGCCATGAACAGCTCGGCAAACGGTGCCGTGAACGGTGTCGTCAACGGCGGGATCTCCTACTGGTACGCGGACGACGGCCTCCCGGCGGTTCGGGAGCCGCTCGCCGGTGACGCCTCCGCGGACGTCGTGATCGTCGGCGGCGGCTACACGGGCCTGTGGACCGCGTACTACCTGAAGAAGGCCGCGCCCTCCCTGCGGATCACCATCCTGGAGCAGAGGTTCTGCGGATACGGTGCCTCCGGGCGCAACGGCGGCTGGCTGTACAACGGCATCGCGGGCCGCGACCGCTACGCCGGGCTGCACGGCCGGGAGGCCGCCGTACGGCTGCAGCGGGCGATGAACGAGACGGTCGACGAGGTCGTGCGGGTGACGCGGGCCGAGGGCATCGAAGCCGACGTCCACCAGGGCGGGGTCCTCGAAGTCGCCCGTACACCCGCCCAGTTGGCCCGGCTGAAGGACTTCCACGCGCACGAGCTGGCGTACGGGGAGAAGGACCGCGAGCTGTACGGGGCCCGGGAGACCGCCGCGCGGATCCGGGTGGCGGGGGCCGTCGGGTCGAGCTGGACCCCGCACGGGGCGCGCGTGCACCCCGTGAAGCTGCTGAAGGGGCTGGCGGCGGTCGTCGAGGCCCTGGGGGTGGACGTGTACGAGTCGACCCCGGTGACGGAGATCCTCGTCGGGCGGGCCGTGACGCCGTACGGGACCGTGCGGGCGCCGTACGTGCTGCGCTGCACCGAGGGGTTCACGGCCGCGCTGAAGGGCGAGAGGCGGACCTGGCTGCCCATGAACTCCTCGATGATCGCCACCGAGCCGCTCACGGACGAGCAGTGGGCGGCCGTCGGCTGGGAGGGCCGGGAGGCGCTCGGCGACATGGCGCACGCCTACATGTACGCCCAGCGCACCGCCGACGGGCGGATCGCGCTCGGCGGGCGCGGGGTGCCGTACCGCTTCGGCTCGCGCACGGACAACGACGGGCGCACGCAGCCCGAGACCGTCGAGGCGCTGCGCGAGATCCTGGTCGGGTTCTTCCCCGCGCTCGCCGGGGTGCGCGTCGAGCACGCCTGGTCCGGGGTGCTGGGCGTGCCGCGCGACTGGTGCGCCACGGTCACCCTGGACCGGGCCACGGGCCTCGGCTGGGCGGGCGGTTACGTCGGCTCCGGCGTCGCCACCGCCAATCTGGCCGGCCGCACGCTGTGCGACCTCGTCCGGCTGGACTCCGGGCAGGGCGGGAACACCGAGCTGACCGTGCTGCCGTGGGTCGGCCACAAGGTCCGCAGGTGGGAGCCGGAGCCGCTGCGCTGGCTGGGCGTGCAGGGCATGTACGCGACCTATCGGACCGCCGACCGGCGCGAGACCGAGACCCACAGCGCCGGGTCGTCCCGGCTGGCACGGATCGCGGACCGGGTGGCCGGCCGGCACTGAGGCTCGGGCGGCGATGACGACGGCGCGTCAGCGGCCCACCAGGTCGGCGATCCGGCCGCCGAGCAGGAGCAGGCCGCCGAAGGCCGGTGAGTAGGCCGTGCAGGCCGTGATCGCCCATCGGCGGTTGCCGTCCGACATGCCCAGCTCGCGCTGCGCGGAGGGCAGCGCGATGTCCACGACCCTGGAGTCGAGGACGACCATGAGCTGGGCGAGGGCGATGAAGGCAGGGCTCCATCTGCGGCGGGGGCGGGTCCCGCCGGGGGTTCCTCCGCCCCCTTCGCCCATCCGGCCGGAAGGCCATGAAACCGGCGGGCCTGCATCCCGGTCCGTGGGCGACCGGTCATGGTCCGTCAGGGCTCCAGGACCACCTTGCCGGTCGTTCCGCGTGTCTCCAGCGCCCGGTGGGCGGCGGCCGCCTCGGTCAGCGGGAAGCGCTGTACGGCCGGGGTGAGACGGCCGGCGGCGGCCTCGGCGAGGGCGCGCAGTTCCAGCGTGCGGATGGGGTTGTCGCCGCCCGCCTTCCGCATCATCACCGGACCCAGGACCTGCTCGGAGACGCCCTCGACGAGGTAGGCGCTGCCGTCGTGCAGGCCCTCGCCCGACCAGCCGAAGACGATGTGCCGGCCGCCCGGGCCGAGCAGGGCGGTGGTCTCGCGGGCGACGTCGCCGCCGACGCCGTCGAAGACGACGGTGGCCGGCCGGCCACCGAGGTGGGCGCGGACCTTCTGCGGCCAGGACGGTTCCGTGTAGTCGACGGCGAGGTCGGCGCCGTTCGCCCGCACGCGCGCCACCTTCTCCGGGCCGCCCGCCAGACCGACGACGGTGGCGCCCGCGTTCTTGGCGTACTGCACGAGCAGCGTGCCGATGCCGCCCGCGGCGGCCGGGACGAGCACCACGGAGTCGGGGCCCAGCTCGGCGAACTGCACGATCCCCATCGCCGTACGGCCCGTGCCGATCATGGCGACGGCCTGGGCGGCGTCGAGGTTCGGCGGGATCTCGTGGACGCGGGCGACGTCGGTGACGGCCAGTTCGGCGTAGCCGCCCGGGGCGAAGCCGAGGTGGGCGACGACCCGCTTGCCGAGCCAGGCCTCGTCGACGCCCTCGCCGAGGGACTCGACGACGCCGGCGACCTCGCGGCCGGGGACGGTCGGCAGGACGGGCAGCTCGGGCAGCGGGCCCCGCATCCCCTCGCGCAGGGCGGTGTCCAGCAGGTGCACCCCGGCGGCCTCGACGGCGACACGGACCTGGCCGGGGGCCGGCCGCGGGTCCTCGACCTCCTCGTGGACGAGGTTCTCGGCCGGGCCGAAGGCGTGCAGACGGACGGCGTGCATGGCGGGTCCCCCCAGATGTGTCCCGTGGCTTCAGTGACCCCACCCTGCGACCTCAAGCGCGCTTGAGGTCAAGGGCGTTCCGGCCGAGGGCGAGGGACACGGCCGTCAGGGCGCTGTTGAAGGAGACCTCCGAGAGCACCCCGGGCGCGGCCACCTGGTCGCCGGCCAGGTACACGCCGTCGCCGCGGTCCACGGCCGGGCGGTCCCGCCAGCTCGTGCCGGGCAGGTCGACCGCGCCCGTACGGCCCGCCGCGACGGCCTCGCGCCGCCAGGTGACGCGCTCGCGCCAGCCGGGGAAGCCCAGGTCGAGGAGCTGTTCGGCGCGGGCGACGCCCTCGGCCTTCGACTCGTGCGGCGCGATCGGGATCTGGCCCTGGATCAGCTGCTCGCCGGCCGGGGCGAGCGTGCGGTCCTGCGCGGTGAACCGTTCGAGCCAGCCGGGGGCGTCCAGGTCGGAGACGGCGAAGGCGTCACTGGTGGGGATCCCCCCGATCGAGCGAAGCCGAGAGCGGGGGAGGCCGCGGACGGCCAGGTCGATCAGGGTCGTACGGCCGCTCGGCCAGGTCAGTGAGTCGTCCTTCAGCAGACGGCGGGCGGCGTCGAGGGAGGTGGCGACGATGACGGGGGTGTCGGTGGGGAGCGTGTCGACGCGGGACAGGGTCTCCATCCGGACGCCCAGGTTCCATGCCCGCGCCGCCATCCGGTCGACGAGGGCACCCCAGCCGCCGCGCGGGTAGTGCGCCTCCGGCGGCAGCTTGGTGGCGCGGCGCAGGCGTTCCTGTACGAAGGCGGCTGACAGGGCGCCGGGGTCGTGGTGGAAGAGGGCGACGGCGGAGTAGTGGGCGGCGGCGCGGGCGCCCTCCTCGCCGGCCAGGTCGGTCGCCCAGGTCAGGAAGTCGACGTCCACGGGCGCGCGGCGGGCGCCGGGGCGCAGCAGCTTGAGCATCGCGAAGGGCGGGGTGCGGCGCAGCACGCCCCGGTGGCGCAGCCGGAGCCGGGCGGCCTCCAGGGGCGGGAGCGGGGCGAGCGGCCCGATGAGGTCGCGCTGCCTGAGCCAGGTCCAGTGCGGGCCGCCGTTGTAGAGGGCGTGCGGGCCCTCGTTCGTCCGGTACGGGCCGTCCGCCGTCCGGGCCCGTCCGCCGAGGGTGTGGTGGGCCTCGTGGAGGGTGACCCGGGCGCCCGCCTCGGCGGCGGCGAGCGCGGCGGTGAGGCCGGCGAAGCCGCCACCGATGACGGTGAGAGTGGTGCGGTGCGGGTGGGGCATGGCGGGGATCTCCTTCGACGACGACTGTCTTCGCCAGTGGGACCGGCCGAGGGCCTCGGTTTGTGACATGGGGGTGTTCGCGCAGGTCAGCGGGATTGTCAGTGGTGGGGTGCAGCATGGGGGCATGGCGAGGACAGGCACGGGTGGGACCAGTGGGACCGGCGGCACCGGCAGGGCGGGCAGGTCCGGCGGCCCTGCCGGGAGCAGGGTGAAGGGCGCGCGGCGGCCGGAGGTGCGGCTGCCGGCGCTGGAGGCGTACGAGGGCGAGGAGGTGGAGCCCGACGGGGACTACGACGCGGTGGAGTTCGCGGGGACGGACCTCGCCGGGCAGGACGGCGCGGGCGCCCGCTTCATGGACTGCGCGCTGACGGGCTGCGCGCTGGACGGGACCCGGCTGTCCCATGCCCGCCTCCTCGACTCGGTCCTCGCCGGCATCAGAGGCGTCGGCACCGATCTGGCCGAGTCGACCCTGCGGGACGTCGAGATCGTCGACGCCCGCCTGGGCGGGACCCAGCTGCACGGCGCCGTCCTGGAGCGCGTCCTGGTCCGCGGCGGCAAGATCGACTTTCTGAACCTGCGCCAGGCTCGGCTGCGGGACGTCGTCTTCGAGGGCTGCGTCCTGGTCGAGCCCGACTTCGGGGGCGCCCGCCTGGAGCGGGTCGAGTTCGTCGACTGCGCCCTGAAGTCGGCCGACTTCACCGCGGCGACACTCACGGACGTGGACCTGCGCGGCGCGACGGAACTGGCCCTCGCGGGCGGCCTGGACCGCCTGTCGGGCGCGGTGATCAGCACGGCTCAACTACTGGATCTGGCGCCGGTGCTGGCGGCGGAGCTGGGGATCAGGGTGGAGGACTGAGGGTGGGGACTTTCTACGGGAACGTGCTGGTGGCGCGGCGGTGCGAGGAGGTGGTGCCGTTGCTGGAGGGCGCGGACATCAGGGGGTACGCGCTGCCGGTGGGGCCGGCGCACACGGTGATCTGTCCGGATCCGGACACCACGGCACCGGACCTGGCGGCGCCGCTGAGCAAGCTGCTCGGGGCGCCGACGGTGGGGACGTACCTGTTCGACTCGGACGTGCTCGTGATGCTCGTCTTCGAGGACGGCGCGCTCCGGCTCGACTACGACTCCTGCCCCGGCTACTTCGACGATCCGGGGCTCGACGAGAACGGCAACGCCCCGGCCCTCGAGGAGGAGTACGAGTTCCCCGAGCCGGTGGGCGTGGACCCCGACGCCTTCCTGCCCTTCGCCGCAGGCCCTGTGGACCGCGCGGCACTGGAGTCCGCCTTGCGCGGCATACCCCTGGACCCCGAGGACGGGGAGGACGGCCGCTATGTGTTCGCCAACGCCCAGCACTACGACGTGATGGACTGCCTGGGCCTGAACGCATCCCGGCTGACCACGGGCTATCGCTATCTGTCCTGGGGTGACATGCCGTACGAGACGTCGGTCGAGGAGGTGCTGCTGCTCGGCGGCGCACGCCCGCCGTCGTCGCCACGCGGGACCGAGGGCTGAGGACGCTCAGGGCTCGGGGCTCCGAGGGGCGTGGGCTCCGAGGGGCGTGGGCTCTGTGAGGCGAGGGCTCCGAGGGGCGTGGGCTCTGAGAGGCGAGGGCTCCGAGGGGCGAGGCGGGGCCGGTCCGGGCCGCTCACCGCACCCGGGGGAACCGTGCCTGGAGGGTCCAGATCGCCGGGTTCTCGCCCAGGTCCTCGTGCAGGTCGACCAGGTCGGCGATCAGGTCGTGCAGGAAGTCGCGGGACTCGCGGCGCAGTTCGGCGTGGGAGAAGGTCAGCGGGGGTTCCTCGGCCGGCATCCAGTCGGCCTCGATGTCCACCCAGCCGAAGCGGCGCTCGAAGAGCATGCGGTCGGTGGACTCGGTGAAGTCCAGCTCCGCGTACTGGGGGCGGGAGGCGCGGGAGCCCGCCGGATCCTGGTCGATCCGCTCCACGATGTCGCACAGCGCCCACGCGAAGTCGAGCACCGGCACCCATCCCCAGGCTGTGGACAACTCCCGGTCCGCCTTGGTGTCGGCGAGGTAGACGTCCCCGCAGAACAGGTCGTGCCGCAGCGCGTGGACGTCCGCGCGGCGGTAGTCGGTCTGCGGGGGATCGGGGAAGCGGTTGGAGAGGGCGTAGCCGATGTCGAGCACGTAGGCGATGGTGTCACGCCCCCGCCCGACCCGGGACTCGGCACATAGGATCACTGACATGTCCAGATCCGCACGCCTTGTCCGGAGCGCCGCCCCCTGGGCACTCGCCCTCACCCTCGCCCTGACCGCGTGCGACGGAGGCGGAGCACAGGACGACACCGGCAGCGCGGGCGCCGGGGACCCCTACTTCCCGAAGGCGGGCAACGGCGGCTACGACGTCCGCCACTACGCCCTGAACCTCGCCTACGACCCCGCCGGCCGCCGCCTCTCCGGCACCGCCCGCATCACCGCCCGCGCCACGCAGCCGCTCTCCGCCTTCGACCTCGACCTGCGGGGCATGGAGGTCGAGAAGGTCACCGTCGAAGGCGGCCCGGCCCGCTTCAGCCGGGACGGCCAGGAACTGACCGTCCGCCCGGAGGACCGCCTCGACGAGGGCGAGACCTTCGAGGTGACCGTGCGCTACGCGGGCCGCCCCGAGACGGTCACCGATCCGGACGGCTCGAAGGAGGGCTGGCTGCGCACCGAGGACGGCGCGCTCGCCCTCGGCGAGCCGACCGGCTCCATGGCGTGGTTCCCCGGCAACCACCACCCCTCCGACAAGGCGTCGTACGACATCGCCGTCACCGTGCCGAAGGGCCTGACGGCGGTCTCCAACGGCGAGTTGACGACCGAGCGAACCACCGGCGGCCGCACCACCTACACCTGGCACACCGCCGAGCCCGTGTCGAGCCACGTCGCCACCCTCGCCGTCGGCCGCTACGACGTCACCCGGTCCACCACCGAGGACGGCCTGCCCGTGTACGTGGCCACCGACCCCACGCAGACAGCCGCGGCCCGCACGTCGCTCGCCCGGCTCCCCGAGATCATGGAGTGGGCCGAGTACAACTTCGGCCCGTACCCCTTCTCCTCCACCGGCGCCATCGTCGAGCGCCCGGACGACGCCGGCTACGCCCTGGAGACCCAGAACCGCCCCGTCTTCCCCGGCGCCCCCGACAGCGGGCTGCTCGTCCACGAGATCGCCCACCAGTGGTTCGGCAACTCCGTCACACCGCGGACCTGGCAGGACATGTGGCTCAACGAGGGCTTCGCCACCTACGCCGAGTGGCTCTGGAGGGAGGACGAGGGCGGTACCACCGCCGAGGAGACCTTCAAGGCCCTCTACACCCACGGCGAGGACACCTACGAGGACCTCTGGTCCTTCCCGCCCGCCAAGCAGCCGAGCGCCGCGCACGTCTCCGACGAGCCGGTCTACCAGCGCGGCGCGATGGTCGTCCACAAGCTCCGCCAGACCCTCGGCGACGACGCCTTCTACGACCTCGTCCAGGGCTGGACCGCCACCCACCGCCACGGCAACGCCGACACCGACGACTTCACGGAGTACGTCGAGCAGCAGGCACCGGAGAAGGACTTCGAGCCGATCTGGCGGGACTGGCTGTACGGGGAGGGGAAGCCGGAGCGCCCGTGAGCGAGGTCGACCGCCCGAGGCCGACCGCCCGAGGCCGACCGTCCGACGGTGCGCGGCGCTCAGGCTGCCCGCGAGGGCAGCACTGCCCCGTGCCAGGACATCCCGGCACGGGGCAGCACGGGCTCTCGGAGCCGGAAACTCAGACGTTGACGCCGAAGTCCTGGGCGATGCCGACGAGGCCCGAGGCGTAGCCCTGGCCGACGGCGCGGAACTTCCACTCCGCGCCGTTGCGGTAGAGCTCGCCGAAGACCATGGCCGTTTCGGTGGCCGCGTCCTCCGAGAGGTCGTAGCGGGCGATCTCGGCGCCGCCGGCCTGGTTGATGATGCGGATGTAGGCGTTGCGGACCTGGCCGAAGTTCTGCGAGCGGTTCTCCGCGTCGTAGATGGAGACCGGGAAGACGATCTTGTCGATGTCGGCCGGGAGGGCCGCCAGGTTGACGTTGATGGCCTCGTCGTCGCCCGCGCCCTCGCCCGTGCGGTTGTCGCCGGTGTGGACGATCGAGTTGTCCGGGGTCTGCTTGTTGTTGAAGAAGACGAAGTGGGCGTCCGAGTAGACCTTGCCCTGCTGGTTGACCGCGATCGCGGAGGCGTCGAGGTCGAAGTCCGTGCCGGTGGTGGTGCGGACGTCCCAGCCGAGGCCCACGGTGACGGCGGTCAGGCCCGGAGCCTCCTTGGTGAGCGAGACGTTGCCACCCTTGGACAGGCTTACAGCCATGGTTGGGAGTCCTTTCCCTCGGTGCGTAGAGGCTTCGTGCGCCACGAAGCTACAGCTATCCCTATGAACGCGGCCGAGGGTGTCCAAGGTTCCCCGTGTCTTTACTTTCTTTACCTCGGACGGGCTCGCCGGGGCGCCGCCGGTGGGCCGCACGGTGCGTCGTCGGATATTCGGGTGACGTGGACCGGTCAGGGGCGGGAACATGTACGGCATGTCCGGTCCCTTTCGGGGGTCTGGGGGCCCGGCCCCCAGACAACTCAGTATCCGCGGCTCCGTCTCGCTCCCCGAGGCCGAGCTCATGTGGCGTTTCTCGCGGTCGTCGGGGCCCGGCGGGCAGCACGTCAACACCAGCGACTCGCAGGTGGAGCTCCGCTTCGACCTGGCCCGCACCGAGGCGCTGCCCGAGGTGTGGAAGGCGCGGGCGCTGGAGCGGCTCGCCGGGCGTCTCGTCGACGGCGTCATCACCGTCCGCGCCTCCGAGCACCGCTCCCAGTGGCGCAACCGTGAGACCGCCGCCGTACGCCTCGCCGCGCTTCTCGCCGAGGCGACGGCACCCCCGCCGAAGCCCCGCCGGCCCACGCGTATCCCGCGCGGGATCAACGAGCGCCGGCTGCGGGAGAAGAAGCAGCGGTCGGAGACCAAGCGAGGGCGCTCCGGACGGGACTGGGGCTGAGCTCCGGGGCGTCACATTTCCTTCCGCCCGTTCGTCATCCCCTTGACGGCGACCCACCGCGACCGAGGGGCGTGACCCATGCCGATAGGCGAGCACGACTACGACGACTTCCTGGCCGAGTCCTTCGAGGCGCACCGCGGCCATCTGCGCGCCGTGGCGCACCGGATGCTCGGTTCCGCCGCCGAGGCCGAGGACGCCGTGCAGGAGGCGTGGGTACGGCTCAGCCGGCACGACGCGGAGCGGATCGACAACCTCGGGGGCTGGCTGACGACGGTGGTCGGCCGGGTCTGCCTGGACATGCTGCGCTCGCGCCGCTCCCGTGCCGAGGAACCCCTGGAGAGCTGGACCCCGGCGCCCGCCGCCGACCCCGACCCCGCCCAGAACGCCCTGCTCGCCGACTCGGTGGGCGCCGCCCTGCTGGTCGTCCTCGACACCCTCACGCCCGCCGAACGGCTGGCCTTCGTCCTGCACGACCTGTTCGCGGTGCCGTTCGAGGAGATCGCCGGCATCGTCGGCAGGACCCCGGCCGCCACCCGGCAGCTCGCCAGCCGGGCCCGGCGCCGGGTGCGCGGCGCCGACGAACCCCACGCCGACCTGGCCCGGCAGCGGGCGGTCGTCGACGCCTTCCTGGCCGCCGCCCGGGAGGGCGACCTCGACGGACTGCTGGACGTCCTCGACCCGGACGTGGAGGCCCGCAGCGAGGCCGGGGTCACCGTGGGCGCGGCGGCGGTGGCGGCCGGCGCGAGCAGCTTCTCCCATCTCGCCCTCGTCGCCCGCCCCGCCCTCGTGGACGGCGCGACCGGCCTGGCGGTGATCGGCGACGGGCGGGTCGAACGGGCGCTGGCCTTCACGGTCGTACACGGTCGGATCGTTGCGATCGACATCGTGACGGACCCCGACCGGTTGGCGGAGGTGAAGGTGGAGTTGGTCTAGTCCGGTGGCGGTTCGGGGTGTTCGCGGGGCGCCGTCAGTCCAGCGCCAGCATCCCGACCGTCTCCCCCTCGCTCCGCTCCCCGGTGTCGCGGAAGCCCAGGCCCAGGTAGAAGCCCTCGGGGCCGTGTTCGCCGGGGTGCCAGGTGACGTACAGCTCCTTGCCGCCGCGGCGGCGGATCTCCGTGGCGACGGACTCGACGGCGAAGCGGCCGTAGCCGCGGCCCTGTTCGCCCGCGGCGATGTTCAGGCGCCACAGGCCGGAGCGGAAGAGGGTGCCGTCGAGGTTCCAGTCGATGTCCAGGAAGGCCATGAGGAAGCCGACGGGCCGTTCGCCGTCGACGATCAGGCGCGGCCAGGCGACGCCGGGATGGACGTATGCCTCGGCGAGGGACTTCACCACGGGGGAGACCGCGAATTCCTGCTCGGGGCGGACTCGAATGGCGAGCGCGGCCTCGACATTCGCGCGCGTGATTTCTTCGAGCCTGAGGGAAGTCCCCGAAGCGCCCGAAGTCCTTGGTGCCGTCGCCGGTGTGGGTGTCGTCATTCGGGCACCGTAGGACGGGAGTTCAGTACGGGACCACTGAATTCCCGTTCAGCCCAACTGCCGGTAACGGCCCTTGAAATAGACCAGCGGGCCGCCTTCCGCGCTCGGCACCCGGGCGCTGAGCACCCGGCCGATCACAAGGGTGTGGTCGCCCGCCTCCACCCGCTGCTCGGTGCGGCACTCCAGCGTGGCGAGGGCGCCGCCGACCAGGGGCGCGCCGGTGGTCTCGCCGCGGGTGTACGGGATGTCCTCGAAGAGGAGGCGGTCGCTGAGGCGGCCCTTCATCGCGAAGCGGCCGGCGATGTGGCGCTGGCTCTCCGCCAGCACCGAGACCGCCCACAGGGGTTGCTCGTCCAGCAGGTCGTCCATGCGGGCGCCCGTGCGCAGACTGACCAGCACCAAGGGTGGGTCGAGGGAGACGGACAGGAACGCCGTCGCCGTCATGCCGGCGTACTCGCCCTGCGGCGCGCGGGGGTCGTCCGGGTCCAGCGGCGGCTCCTGCGCGGTCACCAGGACCACACCGCCGGCGAGCCGGGACATCGCGGCGCGGAACTCGTCGTTGCTCACCCCCTCAGCATGCCCGGAGGCGGGTGGGGCGACGGGGACGGGGTGAGTCTTGAGCACGTCTGGAGGCACGTCTGCACGCTAGTGTCCGTGCGGTCCGCGGCGCATCGGACCTCCGCCCGAGTGCGGTCGTAGGACCCGGGACGGACCGGAGGCGACCGGGACGGACCGGAGATGATCTCGGGCCGGCCGAAGACCGCCCGGAGACCGACCGCAGACCGACCGCAGACCGCCCGGAGACCGCCCGGAGACCGGCCGGGGAGCGACGGAGACCGGCGGGGGAGCGATTCCCGTACCCTCGGTGGGAGTGCCGGGTTGTCCGGCGGCGGGACGCGTTGTCATACGCCCAGTAAACGCACAGGAAAAACGCAGAAACCCCACTCAATTGTTCACGTTCTTCTGTGACTTGAGTCACAAGGGCCATTAATTGTTGACCCTGTGTACCGAGTGGGCAGCGCGCTGTGATTCAGTGGCGGAGGCGTCACAGGTACACACAACGACAGTCGCAACGACAGAAACGACGTTACGCCGAAGACAACCCTTGATTCGCTGCGAAGTCTCGGGGGGAGGGCGAGCATGGAGACCGAGTCGGAGCCTTACGTCCGCCTTGCGTCCCTGCGACAGCTGCACCAGGTCATGGCCGACATGAACACGGCCCGGAGCCTGGCGGACACACTGCAGACCGTCGCTGACGGCGTGGTCACCGCACTCGGCTACGAGCTGGCGTGCGTCAACCTCGTACGCCCGGACGGCGACCTGGTCGTCGCCGCCTTTTCGGGCAACCCCGCCGCCGAGGCGCTCATCACCGGCCGGGTCGGCTCCCGCGAGTCCTGGGAGCGGCGCCTGCGCATGGGCGAGAACTGGGGCGACCTCGTCTTCATACCGCACACCGAGGGCTGGATCCTCGACGACGACGACGTCCCGCAGTGGTACACCGACGGGCCGGCGCCCCGCTTCGAGGACGAGTGGCACCCGTCCGACCGTCTCTTCGCGCCCATGTACACGCCCGCCGCGCCCGGCGGCGGCTCCTGCGGCGAACTCATCGGCGTCCTGTCCGTGGACCGGCCGCGCAACGGCCGCCGCCCGGGCGCCTGGGGCCGCGAGGCGCTCCAGATGTACGCCTTCCAGGCCGCCATCGCCATCAGCAACGCACGTCTACGCGCGAATATGCAGCGGGCACTGGTCAGGCTCGAACGCGAACAGCAGGCCCTGCGCGCCAGCGAGGAAAGCTTCCGGCAGGCCTTCGAGTACGCCCCCTCCGGCATGGCCATCGCCGAGATGGGCGGCGACCAGCACGGCCGGATCCTGCGCACCAACGACGCCCTGTGCCGCCTCCTCGGCCGCCCCGCCTCCGCGATGCGCCGCTACTCCTTCTCCGACCTCGTCCACCCCGAGGACATAGGCACCCTGCTGCGCACCTCGGCGGAGGGCGGACGGGCGGAGCTTCGCCTCGGCCGCCGCGACGGGACGTACGTCTGGGTGTCCCTGCGCAACTCCGTCGTCGCCGACGCCGCCGACGGCCCCCGCTTCCTCCTCACCCACGTCGAGGACATAGAGGAGCGCAAGCGCCGCGAGCTCCAGCTCGCCCACCGCGCCTCCCACGACTCCCTCACCGGCCTGCCGAACTCCGCCGAGCTGCGCTCCCGCCTCTCCTCCCGGCTCTGTCAGCGCCCGCAGTCCACCCACCCCGCCGCCCTCGACGCCTTCGACTCGCAGGACGCGGCGTACGGCCACCCGGCCGCCTTCGACGCCAACGGCCACGGCTTCGACTACCGGCCCGGCGGCAGCGAGGCGTACGACGCCTACGACCACCATGTGCACACCGTCGCCCCCGAGGACGTCGGCCGCGACGACGGCGCCAAGGGGCTCGCGGTCCTCTTCTGCGACCTCGACGGCTTCAAGTCGATCAACGACCGGTTCGGGCACAACGCCGGCGACGCGGTCCTCATCGAGGTCGCCCGGCGGCTCTCGCGCGGTGTCCGCGACGGCGACACCGTCGCCCGGCTCGGCGGTGACGAGTTCGTGATCCTCGCCGACGGCCTCGGCCGCGCCGACGCCCAGGACCTCGCCGTACGGCTGCGCAACGAGATCATCCAGCCGATCCGCGCCGAAGGCCGGGCCGTCCGCGTGGGCGCCAGCTTCGGCATCGGCTGGGCCCACTGCGGGATGACCGCCGACGAGGTCCTCAAGTCCGCCGACGAGCGGATGTACGTCGAGAAACGATCCCGTCCCAAACAGCACAGACGAGCGGGCTGATCCGCAGGTCAAGGGCGTGTTCGGGGTGCGTGTGCGATCCGAGTCACCCGTTTGGGCCCTGTGGAGCGGGTAGGCTCGCTCTTCTCCGCACGTATACACACGCGTAGGCATCCACCCCGCACTTGTTGAGGAGTACGAAAGGGATGACGCCCGGCAACAACGGCGCGAGTACGCCCGAGGACGACGACCCGTTCGGCTACCTCTACGCCGACGGCCAGGCCAACGGGGCCCAGCCGCCCTCCGGTGGCTACGGCTACCCCAACTCGGTCAGCCGCGTGCGCGCCGTCGGCGAGCGCCGCCAGTACGGCCAGCAGCCGCCGCCGCAGCAGCAGACCGCGCAGTACGGGCAGGCGACGTCCCCCCAGGGTGCGTACGGCCAGCCGAACGCGACCTACGCCGCGCCCGAGACCTTCCCCGGCGGCGGTGGCCCCACGACGGGCCGCCAGCAGCCCGCCGGCGGCGGCCGGGGCCGCGGCCCCAACACCAAGGGCCTGCTGATCGGCGCGGTCGCGGTCGTCGCCGCCGTCGTGATCGGCATCGCGGTGGCGATGGCGAACGGCAACTCCGACGACGACAAGAAGAACCAGAGCGGCAACCAGGCCTCCACCGCGCCCACCGCCTCCGCGAGCGCCTCGCCCAGCGAGTCCAGCAGCGGCGACCCGAGCGACGAGGCCGAGCTGCCGAAGAACGACGCCAAGGCGCTGCGGCTGGGCGGCACGGCCACGCTGGCCTCGGACGTCAAGGGCGCCAAAGCAGCGGGCGGCGTGTACGTGACCGGTTTCAATCAGGTCGGCGCCTCGGTCACCTGGACTGTCGACAGCATCCCCAAGACGGGGAAGTACACCCTGTACGTCGGCTACGGGGTGCCCGGAAAGGACGCCAACGCCACTGTCACGATCAACGGGACGGCCCAGACCCGACCGCTCAACATGGCGAACTTCGCAAAGGCGCCGGCGGGTGACTACTCGAAGGGCTGGACGTCCACATGGTCCAACATCCAGCTGACCAAGGGCACTAACACCATCAAGATCTCCTGCGAGCAGGGAAACTCCTGCGACGCCAACATCGACCAACTGTGGCTGTTGGACGGCTGGAAGTAAGAGAACAGCGGCTACCGCTCACCCTGGAGAAGGGTGGCGGAAGGGGGCCTCACGCCGCGCTGGCCTCCCCCGTCACGGCCACCCGCCCCAGCAGCTCCTCATAGGCGGCCCGGTCGAACTCGCCGGCCGCCGGGGACAGGACCGTCGCCGCGGACAGGGCGACCGCGTGGGCCAGGGTCTGGGGCCAGGGGAGACGGTCGACCAGGCCGGACAGCAGGCCGGCGGACGCGGAGTCGCCGGCGCCGGTCGGGTTGCCGCTCAGGCGGGCGGGCGGGGTGGCCCGCCAGCGCCCCTCCGGGGTCGCCGCGATCAGGCCCTCGGGGCCCAGGGAGGCCACCACGGAGCGGGCGCCGCGCCGGCGGGCGTCCTGGGTGGCGCGCAACGGCTCGTGGGAGCCGGTGAGTTCGGCCAGTTCGTCGGCGTTCGGCTTGATCAGGTCCGGTCGGGCGGCGACCGCCCGGCGCAGCGGTTCGCCGCTGGTGTCCAGCAGGACGGGTGTCCCCGCGGCGCGCGCGGTGCGGACCAGGCCCGCGTACGCGCCCACCGGCACGCCCGGCGGCAGGCTGCCGCACAGGGCCACCGCCTGCGCGCCGGCCAGCAGACCCTCGTACGCCTCCTGGAAGGCGGACCACTCGGCGGGGGTGATGACGGGGCCCGGCTCGTTCAACCGGGTGGTGTCGCCGGTGCGTTCGTCGACGACGGCGACCGTGCGGCGGGTGGTGCCGGTGACGGGTATGAGCCCGTCGGTCACGCCGGTGAGACCTACCAGGCCGTCCCGGACGACGCGGCCGGTGGCGCCGCCCGCGAAGCCGGTGACCGTGACCTCGTGGCCGAGGGCGGCCAGGACGCGCGCCACGTTCAGCCCCTTGCCGCCGGGCCGTTCCGTCACATCGGTCACCCGGTGCTCGGCGTGCGGGCGCAGGGCCGGGACGCGGTAGGTGATGTCGAGAGCGGTGTTCAGCGTGACGGTGAGGATCACCTCGGCCGACCTCCCCCGCGTGCTGGTGTTCGCCTGCTGTTCTTCGTTCCCGGGTTTCGGCGTTTCCGTGTTTCCGGGGGGTCGATCATGCCAAAGAGACGGCGGTCGGCCCAGTCCCAGGGTCGGCCACCGTCTCTCTACGAGCGGACGATTCACGCCAGTTGTGGATCGACCACCCAATCCCCGCGCCGCATCACGCCCTTCAGGTCGAAGTTCTCGTCCAGCAGGACCAGGTCGGCGTCCTTGCCGGGCTCCAGGGAACCCACGCGGTCGTCCATGCCCAGCAGCCGGGCCGGGTTGGCGGACAGCGCCGCGACCACGTCCTCGACCGGGAGGCGGTCGACGGTCACCGCCCGTCTGAAGGCGCGGTCCATGGTGAGCGTGGACCCCGCGATCGAGCCGCCCTCCACCAGACGGGCCACCCCCTCGCTGACCTCGACCTCCAGCGGGCCGAGCATGTAGCGGCCGTCGCCGATACCGGCCGCGTCCATCGCGTCCGTGATGAACGCGACGCGGTTCGCGCCCGCGTGCCGGAACGCCAGCTCCAGGGCGGCGGGATGCAGGTGGGCGCCGTCGTTGATCAGCTCGACCGTGATCCGCTCGTCCTCCAGGAGCGCGGCGATCGGGCCGGGGGAGCGGTGGCCGAGGGCGGGCATCGCGTTGAAGAGGTGGGTGGCGACCGTCGCGCCCGCCTCGATCGCCTCGACGGTCTGCTCGTACGTGGCGTCCGTGTGGCCCACGGCCGCGATCACCCCGTGCTCGACCAGCAGCCGTACGGAGTCGATGCCGCCCGGCAGTTCCGTGGCCAGCGTGACCATCTTCGCCCTGCCGCGCGCCGCGTCGATCAGCTTGCGCACCTCCGCCGGGTCCGGGTCGCGCAGCAGCTCCTCGGAGTGCGCGCCCTTGCGGCACGGCGAGATGAACGGGCCCTCGAAGTGGATCCCGGCGAGGTCGCCCTGCTCGGCCAGCTCGGACAGCAGTCCGGCCTGCTGGACCAGGAAATCCATGTCGTCGGTGACGGTGGAGGCGACGAGGGTGGTGGTGCCGTGGCGGCGGTGGGCGTGGATGGCTTTCTGCACGTCGTCGGCCGTGCCGGAGAAGGAGGCTCCGCCACCGCCGTGGTTGTGGATGTCCACGAAGCCGGGCACTACGTGGTAGGTGCCGGGGAGGTCGATGACCTGGGCGTTCTCCGGTGTGGTGCCGGAGATTCGGGTGCCGTCCACGGTGAGTCGCGCGCCCTTGGCGATACCTGTGGGGAGGACCACTTGAGCGCCGGACAGCACCAGGGGGGCCCCGCGCGTCGCGGGGTGCCGGCTCGTCGTGGTTTCTCGCGCTCCGGGGCGGAGCCGCACATCGGCGCTGTCCCGCGCCCCTGGCTGGGCTGCCATCAGGGAGTTACCTCCATACCGTTCGTCGTGTTGAGGAGATCCCACGCCAGCAGGCCCGCGCCTCGGCATCCCGCCGTGTCGCCCAGTGCCGCGGGGACGATCTCCGGCAGTTTCTGGAAGGTGATCCGCTGCCGGACGGCGTCCCGCAGTGGTGTGAACAAGGTTTCTCCCGCCTCGGCGAGGCCGCCACCGATGACGAGGGTGCGGGGGTCCAGCAGGGTGAGGGCGGTGACCAGGCCGTCGGCGAGGGCGTCGACCGCCTGCTGCCAGATCCGGACGGCGTTCGGGTCGCCGGACGCGACGGCCTTCGCGCAGTCGGCCGCGTCCGCCTCCGGGTCCCCGCAGGCCCGCGCCCATGCCTCGCTCACCGCCGCCGCCGAGGCGAACCGCTCCAGACAGCCGTGCTGGCCGCACGGACAGGGCGTTCCGCCGGGCCGTACGACGATGTGGCCGATCTCGCCCGCGAAGCCGTGCGCGCCCGCCTCCACCCGGCCCTCGACGCCGATCGCGCCCGCGATGCCGGTGCCCAGGGCGACGAAGAGAAAGCGGTCGGCGCCCCGGCCCGCGCCGATGCGGCCCTCCGCGAGGCCTCCGGTGCGTACGTCGTGGCCGAGGGCGACCGGGAGGCCGCCGAGCCGTTCGGAGAGCAGGTCGCGCAGGGGCACCTCGCGCCAGCCGAGGTTGGCCGCGTAGACGGCGATGCCGTGGGCCTCGTCGACGATGCCGGGGACGGCGACGCCTGCCGCGGACGCGGGCTCGCCGAGGTGTTCGGCGCCGTGTTCGCGCAGCTCGGCGGCGAAGTCGAGGATGCCGGCGAGAACCGCGTCGGGGCCGCGGTCGCGCCCGGTGGCCCGGCGGGCGCGGTGCAGCAGCGCGCCGTCCGCGCCGACCAGGGCGGCCTTCATCCCGGTGCCGCCCACGTCGAGGGCGATGACATGTCTCACGGGAGACAGTGTGGCCCGAGGACCCGCGAGAGGTCTAGTCCACTTGCGCTCGTTAGGTCATAATCCGACTGGTGGTGTAGACCTTGATCCGAATAACGGTTTAATTGGTCGGAGCATTCATATGGGTTTCACGGGGCTCGGCCGTCAGGCAGCAGGAGAAGCAGTGCAGCGGCGGGCAAGGAAGTCGGGAACGATCGCGGTGGCGTCCGCCCTGAGCATGACGGCGGTCCTCGCCGGCTGCGGGGCCGGCGGTGACTCCGGCGACGTCACCCTGAGACTCGTCGCCGCCGACTACGGCGACAGCAGCGCCAACAGCTCGAAGAAGTACTGGGACGAGCTCGTCGAGGCGTACGAGAAGGACCACCCCGGCGTCACCGTCGACGTGACCGTCTACTCCTGGAACGACGTCGACCGCGAGGTCAAGGAGATGGTCGACGCCGGCAAGGCACCCGACATGGCGCAGATCGGCGCGTACTCCGACTACGCCGCCGCCGACCTGCTCTACAAGGCGGGGGAGGTGCTCTCCATCCCCGTCCAGGCCGACTTCGTGCCCCAGCTCGCGGACGCGGGCGAGGTGCGGGGCGTGCAGTACGGGATGCCGTTCGCCTCCTCGACGCGGCTGCTGTTCTACAACAAGAGCCTCTTCGAGAAGGCCGGGATCACCGCGCCCACCACCTGGGCCCAACTCGCCGACGACGCCGAGGCGCTCAAGGCGGAGGGCGTGAAGTACCCCTACGCGCTGCCCCTCGGGCCGGAGGAGGCGCAGGCCGAGACCATGCAGTGGCTGCTCAGCGGCGGAGGCGGCTACACCGCGACCGCCACCGGCTACAGCCTCGACTCCACCGAGAACGTCGCGACGTTCTCCTGGCTGAAGAACGAACTGGTCGGCAAGGGACTGACCGGGCCGGTCGCGCCGGGCGAGCTGAACCGGGCCGACGCGTTCGCGGCGTTCGCCGCCGGGCAGGTCGGGATGCTCAACGGGCATCCCTCGCTGATGAAGACGGCCGCGAAGAAGGGCGTGAAGTTCGGCATGGTGCCCATGCCCGGCGTCGACGGCCCCGCCAAGGTCTCCATGGGCGTCGCCGACTGGATGACCGCCTTCCGGCAGAACGGGCACGCCGACCAGATCAAGGAGTTCCTGAGCTTCGTCTACAGCGAGAAGAACGTCCTCGACTTCTCCCGCGAGTACGACCTGCTGCCGGTCACCAACTCCGCGTCCCAGGTCATGAGCGAGGCCTCGGAGGACGCGGACCTCAAGCCGTTCCTGGACCAGCTGCCGGTCTCCCAGCTGTATCCCGTGGGGCGGACCTCCTGGGCGACGGTCAGCGCGGACATCAAGAAGCGGATCGGGCAGGCCGTGACGCCGTCCGGCAGCCCGGCCGGCGTCCTCGGCCAGCTGCAGGCGACGGCCACCACCGTGGCGAGCGGCTCCGCCGGGTGAGCCGTTGGGTTACCGTGCGGGCATGGAGCGGCCGGAGGAAGAGCTGGGGGCGAGGGAGCGGGGCATCCTCGCGCTGGAGCGGCGGGGGTTTCCCGCGGCGGGGGTGAAGGAGCGGGCGATCCGGGAGGAGCTGGGGCTGTCGCCGGTGCGGTACTACCAGCTGCTGAATGCCCTGTTGGACGATCCGAGGGCGCTGGCGCATGATCCGGTGACGGTGAATCGGTTGCGGAGGGTGCGGGAGGCTCGGCGGGCGGAGCGGTGAGGTTGTGCGGGGCAGGGTTCTTCGCCCCCGCCGCCCCTACCCCTTCCCGTCCCCTGGGGGCTCCGCCCCCAGACCCCCGGTTCGGCCCTGAACGGGCCTCGTCCTCGAACTCCCCCGGAGGGGGGCACCCCCGGACCGGCTGAGGTTGCCCGGGGTTATCCTCACCGGCCGCGGTTATCGTCACCGTATGGACTCCATGGAACCCGGACTCCCCACCCCCACCACCCCCCACGGGCGACAAGCTCTCGAAGCGATCCTGGCCGGTCCCCGCACCGCCCTCGTCGCTCTCGACTTCGACGGCACGCTCGCGCCGATCGTCGAGAACCCGGACGACGCCCGGGCGCACCCGGATGCCGTGCCCGCCCTCGCGGAACTCGCCCCCAAGGTCGCTTCCGTGGCCGTCGTCACCGGTCGCCCCGCTGCCGTGGCCGTGCGGAACGGGGGGTTCGCCGGGGTGCCGGGGCTGGAGCGTCTCGCCGTGCTCGGGCATTACGGGGCCGAGCGGTGGGACGCACGCACCGGTACCGTCTCGGCGCCCGCCCCGCATCCCGGTGTCGCCGCCGCGCGGGCCGAGCTGCCGGGGGTGCTGGAAGCCGCCGGGGACTGGCAGGGGACGTGGGTGGAGGAGAAGGGGCGGGCCGTCGCCGTCCACACCCGCCGGGCCAGTGATCCCCAGGCCGCCTTCGAGGCCCTCCGGCAGCCCCTCGCCGACCTCGCCGCCCGGCACGGGCTGATCGTCGAACCCGGCCGGATGGTCCTCGAACTGCGGCCGCCCGGCGTGGACAAGGGCGTGGCACTGACCGAGTACGTCCGTGAGATCGGCGCCGAGTCCGTCCTCTACGCCGGCGACGACCTCGGCGACCTTCCCGCCTTCGCCGCCGTCGAGAAGCTCCGCTCCGACGGCCTCCCCGGCCTACTCGTGGCCAGCGGCAGCACCGAGGTCACCGAACTCGCCGAGCGCGCCGACCTCGTGGTCGACGGGCCGGCCGGTGTGGTGGGGCTGCTGAGTGCGCTCGCGGGTCAGCTCGGGCGGCTGGGCTGAGTTTCCGGCGCTGCTTGCAGTTGTTCGAGGTAGCGCCGGGGTCAGCGAACTGGCCGAGCGCGCCGACCTCGTGGTCGAGGGGCCGGCTGGTGTGGTGGGGCTGCTGGGTGCGCTCGCGGGTCAGCTCGGGCGGCTGGGCTGAGTTTCCGGCGCTGCTTGCAGTTGTTCGAGGTAGCGCCGGGGTCAGCGAACTGGCCGAGCGTGCCGATCTCGTGGTCGAGGGGCCGGCTGGTGTGGTGGGGCTGCTGGGTGCGCTCGCGGGTCAGCTCGGGCGGTTCGGCTGAAGCTCTCGCAGCGCCTGCAGTTGTTCCAGGAACCACTGGGCCGGAGGCAGCGCGGTCGCGGCCGCCACCAGCCTCTTGGTGCGCTCCGCCCGCTCCTCCGGCCTCATGGTCAGCGCCTCGTGCAGGGCGCGGGCGGTCTCCAGGACGTCGTAGGGGTTGACGACGATCGCGTCGTCGCCCAGTTCCCAGTACGCGCCGGCCTCCCGGGACAGCACCAGCGCACAGCCCTCGTCGGAGACGAGCGGGACCTCCTTCGCGACGAGGTTCATGCCGTCGCGGATGGGGTTGACCAGGGCCACGTCCGCGAGGCGGTATGCGGCCAAGGAGCGGGCGAAGTCGTCCTTGACGTGCAGGACGACCGGCGTCCAGCCGGGTGTGGCGTACCGCTCGTTGATCTCCGCCGCCACCCGCTGCACCTCGGCCGTGTACTCGCGGTAGACGGCGAGGTCCTGACGGGAGGGGTAGGCGAAGGCGACGTGGACGACGCGCTCGTGCCACTCGGGGTGGTCGTCGAGGAACTGCCGGTAGGCCAGCAGGCCGCGCGCGATGTTCTTCGACAGTTCGGTGCGGTCGACGCGGACGATCGCCTTGCGGGCGCTGCCGTCGGGGGCGGTGCCGATCTCCTCACGGAGGCCGGCCATGCGTTCCTCGACGTCCGGCTCGTGGGAGCGGGCACGCAGGAAGTCGCCGTCGGCGCCCAGGCCGTGGACACCGACCTCGGTGCTGCCCAGGCCTGCGGTGAACTCCGTGCAGCACGCCGTGAACGCGTCCGCCCAGCGCCGGGTGAGGAAGCCGAGGCGGTCCGCGCCGAGCATCCCGTTCAGGAGCTGCGCGCGGATGTCGCCGGGGAGCAGGCCGAAGTAGTCCACCGGCGCCCACGGTGTGTGCGAGAAGTGGCCGATGCGCAGGTCCGGGCGCAGTTCGCGGAGCATGCCTGGGACCAGACAGAGGTGGTAGTCCTGGACGAGGACGGCCGCCCCGTCCGCCGCCTCCTCCGCCAGCGCCTGCGCGAAGGCGCGGTTGTACGTCTCGTACGACGCCCACCGGCGCCGGAACTCCGCGTCGAAGACCGGCTCCAGCGGGGTCTGGTACAGCAGGTGGTGGATGAACCACAGCACGGAGTTGGCGATGCCGTTGTACGCGTCGGCGTGGACGTCCGCCGGGATGTCCAGCATCCGCACCCCGGACTCGCCCACCCCACGCCGTACCGCCTCGCGGTCGCCGTCGGAGAGCGCCGAGCAGACCCAGAGGGCGCCCGCGTCCGGGCCGATCGCCGACAGACCGGAGACCAGCCCGCCGCCCCCTCGCCTGGCGTGCAGCGAACCGTCCTCGCGGACGGCGTACGAGACCGGGCCGCGGTTGGACGCGACCAGCACCTGAGCACCTCGAGCACCCTGAACAGCAGCACCGTGCGTGGAAGCCATACGCCTCAACCTAGCCCGGTCCGGATCCGCTCAAACGTACGGATGCACTGCGTGGACGGGTCGTATCCAGCCGTATACGGCCTGCCCACCGTGTTACGCGCCCGGCTACGCGACCTTGCGGGCCGCGTACTCCGCGATCTCCGCCATCGGCGGCCGCTCCTCCGTGTCCACCGAGTAGGTGCGCGGCTCGAAGCCGTCCGCGCCCCGCTCGAACTGGGTGAGGGAGGGACGGACGAGGTGCCCGCGGGCCAGCCGGAGCTGGGCCGTGCGGTAGATCGCCGCCGCCATCCGGCCGAGCGCCTGCCCGTCCTGGTGGCGGTGCTTGCGTACGCCGACGTCGACCTGGGCCAGCGCGTCCAGGCCCACCAGGTGCAGCGCGTCGACCAGCATGCCCAGCTCCACGCCGTAGCCGACGGGGAACGGCAGCTGTTCCAGCAGGCTGCGGCGGGCCGCGTACTCGCCGCCGAGCGGCTGCACGAAGCCGGCCAGCTGCGGCCAGTGCATGTTGAGCAGGGGGCGGGCCATCAGTTCCGTCACCCGGCCGCCCTGGCCGGCCGCGCCGCGCAGGGGACGGTCGTACATGGCCTTGACCAGGTCGACGTCCGGGTCGGTGAGCAGCGGGCCCACGATCCCCGAGACGAAGTCGGAGGAGAACTCCTTCAGGTCGGCGTCGACGAAACAGACGATGTCCCCGGTGGTGACCAGCAGGGAGCGCCACAGGACCTCGCCCTTGCCGGGCACGCTCGGGATCCGGGGGAGGATCGTGTCCCGGTGGACGACTCGGGCGCCGGCCGCCGCGGCGACCTCCGACGTACGGTCGGTGGAGCCGGAGTCGACGACGACGAGCTCGTCGACGAGCGGGACCTGCTGCATGAGGTCGTGACGGATGACCGCGACGATGTCGCCGACGGTCTCCTCCTCGTTCAGCGCGGGCAGCACGACGGACACCGACCGGCCCGAGGCCCGCTTGGCGGCCAGGATCCTGTGGAGCGGACGATCGGTCACGGACCAGGAGCGGGTGGCCAGCCAGCGCTCGACTTCTTCCAGCACGGTCTGCGGCTCCTCACTGTCGTGATCACACGCGGTGCCCGGAGGGTGACCGTGTGATCCGTCTCGCGGTTCGGACGACTATCTCAACTGTCCTGGCCTTCGGTTACAGTCTTGAACAACGCGGATGACCATCGCATGTCCGGGGGTCGCCCGCGTTCACAACCACATACCGCTCATCCAGAGGGGCAGAGGGACACGGCCCGATGAAGCCCCGGCAACCCTCCAGTCGGTTCTTGTCACACGGAAGTGGCGAGGCTCCCGGCTAGGGAAGGTGCCAAATCCGTCTCACGGCGAGATGCGTCGTGAGGAAGATGAGGAGAAAGGGCCTCGCCTCACATGGCTGCGCAGACAGTTGCCACCACCAACTCCGTCGACCTCGGTCCCGCCGCCGCGCTGAGCTGCCGCGAATGCGGCCACCGCGTGCCCCTCGGCCCGGTCTTCGCCTGCGAGGAGTGTTTCGGCCCGCTCGAGATCGCGTACGACTTCTCCTCCTACGACACGGAGGAGCTCCGCAAGCGCATCGAGGCGGGCCCCGCGAACATCTGGCGCTACGCGCCCCTCCTGCCCGTCCCGGCCGACGTGGCGGACAAGCCCAACATCAACCCCGGCTGGACCCAGCTCGTCAAGGCCGACAACCTCGCCCGCGAGCTCGGCGTCGACGCCGGCAAGCTCTTCGTCAAGGACGACTCCGGAAACCCGACGCACTCCTTCAAGGACCGCGTCGTCGCCCAGGCCCTGGAGGCCGCCCGCGCCTTCGGCTTCACCACCCTGTCCTGCTCCTCCACCGGCAACCTCGCCGGCGCCGTCGGCGCCGCCGCCGCCCGCGCCGGCTTCCGCTCCTGCGTGTTCATCCCGCACGACCTGGAGCAGGGCAAGGTCGTCATGGCCGCGATCTACGGCGGCGAGCTCGTCGGCATCGAGGGCAACTACGACGACGTCAACCGCTTCTGCTCCGAACTCATCGGCGACCCGGCAGGCGAGGGCTGGGGCTTCGTCAACGTGAACCTGCGGCCGTACTACGCCGAGGGCTCCAAGACGCTGGCGTACGAGATCTGCGAGCAGCTCGGCTGGCGGCTGCCGGACCAGATCGTGGTGCCGATCGCCTCCGGTTCGCAGCTCACCAAGATCGACAAGGGTCTGCAGGAGCTGATCAAGCTCGGGCTCGTCGAGGACAAGCCGTACAAGATCTTCGGCGCGCAGGCCGAGGGCTGCTCGCCGGTGTCCGTCGCCTTCAAGGCCGGCCACGACGTCGTCCGCCCCCAGAAGCCGAACACGATCGCCAAGTCCCTGGCCATCGGCAACCCGGCGGACGGTCCGTACGTTCTCGACATCGCGCGGCGTACGGGCGGCGCGGTGGAGGACGTGACCGACGAGCAGGTGGTCGACGCGATCCGGCTGCTCGCCCGGACCGAGGGGATCTTCGCGGAGACCGCCGGTGGTGTGACGGTCGGCGTCACGAAGAAGCTGATCGAGAGCGGGCTGCTGGACCCGAGCCTCACGACCGTCGTCCTCAACACCGGTGACGGCCTCAAGACGCTGGACGCGGTGGCCGGGACCGGGCTGACCGCGACCATTCGTCCCAACCTGGAGTCGTTCCGGGAAGCTGGTCTCGCGTAAGCGCGTAGTTGTTCGTCTGCGGGCCGTGCGTGGCTGGTCGCGCCCGCGCGGCGGTAGCCGCACCTTGAGCACAGCCCCGCGCCCCTGGGGGCGCTGTACAGACCGGAGGTCACATCGTGAGCGTCACCGTCCGCATCCCCACCATCCTGCGTACCTACACCGGCGGTCAGGCCGAGGTCTTTGCCGAGGGGGCCACCCTTGGTGAGGTCATCGCCGACCTGGAGAAGAACCACACCGGTATCGCCGCGCGCGTTCTCGACGACCAGGGCAAGCTGCGCCGGTTCGTCAACGTGTACGTGAACGACGACGACGTCCGGTTCGAGCAGGGCCTGGAGACGGCGACCCCGGACGGCGCCGGGGTGTCCATCATTCCGGCGGTCGCGGGCGGCTGACCGAGGTTCAGTACCCGCCGGTAGTAACCGTCGGTAACAGCGATTACCGAGAGTTCATCGAATTGCCCCCTCCGTGAGAGAAGCGGAGGGGGCAATTCTGTGTGGTTGAGCGCGGTACAGTTGGGGAACGCGCCGCCCATCGCATGCCGGGCGCCCTGGAATTTCGGCTTCGCATGCGATGAGAAGTAGCCAAAGTGTGCAGGTGTTTTGCGCCTTTCGTTCCCTTTGTGGAGCCCGACTTGCCCTGAATTCGGGGGAATTCTCACCATATTCCGGACCCTTGGCGTCCGGAATTCTCGTCCGATTGACCTGTTGCAGACGGCAGTTGGACAGATACATTCAGCCGCGGTCGACGCGTTCCGGCGCACGCCCCCAATCAACTGGGGGGTGAGGTCTGACCCGGGTCCGCGAAGTGTGGATCTGTGCAAGGGCCAGTAATAGGGGAGTTAGGCATGGCTCAGGGCACCGTCAAGTGGTTCAACGCGGAGAAGGGGTACGGCTTCATCGCGGTCGACGGTGGTGCGGACGTCTTCGTCCACTACAGCGCGATTCAGATGGACGGCTACCGCACCCTGGAAGAGGGCCAGCGGGTCGAGTTCGAGATCTCGCAGGGCCAGAAGGGCCCGCAGGCCGACATGGTTCGCGTCACCGCCTGAATATTTTTCAGCGAAGGGCTCGCATCCCGACGGGGGTGCGGGCCCTTCGTGCTGCCCGTGCGGGCCCTTCGCGCCGGCCGCGGGGGCACACCGCAGGCCGCGGGCCCCTTCGCCCGGTTCGTCCCGGGACGATCACCCCGAGCCGCTCGCTCTCACCCGCCACCCGACCGCCACCCTCAACGAGCCGGCTTCGCGGGCGCACCTTGCACTCGGGAGGGCCGAGTGCTAATCATTGGCGTTAGCACTCTGAAGGTGAGAGTGACAACGAAGGACCGGGTCGGTGAGGCTCGCGGGCCGGGTGGGGCAAGGAACCACCGGGTCGGGAGCCGTCCGTCGCGGGCGCGGGCGCGGTCCGAAGGAATCACCCCCAGTCCTGGAGGGACCACTTCACATGGCCAAGATCATCGCGTTCGACGAGGAGGCGCGGCGCGGCCTCGAGCGCGGCATGAACCAGCTCGCGGACGCCGTCAAGGTGACCCTCGGCCCCAAGGGCCGCAACGTCGTCCTCGAGAAGAAGTGGGGCGCCCCCACGATCACCAACGACGGTGTCTCCATCGCCAAGGAGATCGAGCTCGAGGACCCGTACGAGAAGATCGGCGCCGAGCTGGTCAAGGAAGTCGCCAAGAAGACGGACGACGTCGCCGGTGACGGTACGACCACCGCGACCGTTCTCGCCCAGGCCCTGGTCAAGGAGGGGCTGCGCAACGTAGCCGCCGGCGCCAACCCGATGGCCCTCAAGCGCGGTATCGAGAAGGCCGTCGAGGCCGTCTCCGCCGCCCTGCTCGAGCAGGCGAAGGACGTCGAGACCAAGGAGCAGATCGCCTCCACCGCGTCCATCTCCGCCGCCGACACCCAGATCGGCGAGCTCATCGCCGAGGCGATGGACAAGGTCGGCAAGGAAGGCGTCATCACCGTCGAGGAGTCCCAGACCTTCGGTCTGGAGCTGGAGCTCACCGAGGGTATGCGCTTCGACAAGGGCTACATCTCGGCGTACTTCGCGACCGACATGGAGCGTATGGAGGCCGTCCTCGACGACCCGTACATTCTGATCGCGAACTCCAAGATCGCGAACGTCAAGGACCTGCTCCCGCTCCTGGAGAAGGTCATGCAGTCGGGCAAGCCGCTGCTGATCATCGCCGAGGACGTCGAGGGCGAGGCCCTGTCGACCCTGGTCGTCAACAAGATCCGCGGCACCTTCAAGTCCGTCGCCGTCAAGGCCCCGGGCTTCGGCGACCGCCGCAAGGCGATGCTGAACGACATCGCCATCCTCACCGGCGGCGAGGTCATCTCCGAGGAGGTCGGTCTCAAGCTCGAGAACACCTCCCTGGACCTCCTGGGCAAGGCCCGCAAGGTCGTCATCACCAAGGACGAGACCACCATCGTCGACGGCGCCGGCTCCTCGGAGCAGGTCGCGGGCCGCGTGAACCAGATCCGCGCCGAGATCGAGAACAGCGACTCCGACTACGACCGCGAGAAGCTCCAGGAGCGCCTGGCCAAGCTCGCGGGCGGCGTGGCCGTCATCAAGGCCGGTGCCGCCACCGAGGTCGAGCTCAAGGAGCGCAAGCACCGCATCGAGGACGCCGTCCGCAACGCGAAGGCGGCCGTCGAGGAGGGCATCGTCGCCGGTGGTGGCGTGGCCCTGCTCCAGGCCTCCCAGGTCTTCGAGAAGCTGGAGCTCGAGGGCGACGAGGCCACCGGTGCCGCCGCCGTCAAGCTGGCGCTCGAGGCCCCGCTGAAGCAGATCGCCGTCAACGCCGGCCTCGAGGGCGGCGTCGTGGTGGAGAAGGTGCGCAACCTGACCCCGGGTCACGGTCTGAACGCCGCGACCGGTGAGTACGTCGACCTGGTCGCCGAGGGCATCATCGACCCGGCCAAGGTGACGCGCTCCGCGCTGCAGAACGCCGCGTCGATCGCCGCGCTGTTCCTCACCACCGAGGCCGTCATCGCCGACAAGCCGGAGAAGGCCGCGGCCCCGGCCGGCGGCGGCATGCCGGGCGGTGACATGGACTTCTGATCCTTCGAAGACCTTCGAGGATCGGTTCCGTCCGTTCGTACCGAGGGCGGCACCCCCTGTTCCGGCAGGGGGTGCCGCCCTCGGCCGTTCGCCCGGCGGACCGGGCCGCCCATACGCAGCAACCGGCCGCCACAAAAGGGCGAACCGTACTGAAGTCACATATTTCGCTTGAGTGATGAGGTCATCCTCGCTGGAGCAGTAACCGCGCACAGGGTTACGGGCCCGCCCGAGGAAGGCTCTTCAGCATGCGAAAAATCTTCACGACCCGGCGCCGAGCCGTCGCAGCCGCCGCCGCGGTCGTCGCGGCCGCCGCGATGGGAAGCGGCGCCGTCCTGCCCGCCGAGGCGGCCCCGGCCGGCGGGAAGGTCCTGAACGAGAACTCCCCCTACGGCATCGACAACAGTTACCTCGTCACGCTGAAGTCGTCCGCCGGATTCAGAGCGGCCTCGCAGGAAGGCCGGCGGCTCGCGGCCAAGTACGGCGCCACCGTGGAAGCGACCTACACCTCCGCGATGAACGGCTACGCCGTCCACGTCAGCGCCGCCGGAGCGCGGAGTTTCGCGGCGGATCCCGACGTCGCGTCCGTCGAGAAGGACCAGAGGGTCACCCTCGACGCGACCCAGACCAACCCTCCTTGGGGACTCGACCGGATCGACCAGGCGGCGCTTCCGCTCAGCAGGACGTACACCTACCCCAACACGGCCGGCAACGGTGCCACGGTGTACGTCATCGACACCGGCGTGCGCATCACCCACCAGCAGATCTCCGGGCGCGCCGCCTACGGGTACGACGCGATCGACGGGGACACCGTCGCCGCCGACGGCAACGGACACGGCACCCATGTCGCCACCACGGTCGCCGGCACGACATACGGTGTGGCGAAGGCCGCCAGGGTCGTGGCGGTGCGGGTCCTCGACAACGGCGGTTCCGGCACGACGTCGGGCGTCATCGCGGGTGTGGACTGGGTCACCGCCCAGCGCGCCCGTCCCGCGGTCGCCAACATGTCGCTCGGCGGCGGCGCCAGCACCGCGCTGGACAACGCGGTGAAGAACTCCATCGCCTCCGGCGTCACCTATGCCGTCGCCGCCGGCAACTCGAACGCGGACGCGGCCACTTCCTCGCCCGCCCGGGTACCCGCCGCGCTCACCGTCGGCGCCGGCACCAGTGCCGACTACCGAGCCGCCTACTCCAACTACGGCCCGGTCCTCGACCTGTTCGCCCCAGGCTCCTCCATCACCGCCGGCTGGCACACCGGCGACACCGCCACGGCCACCCTTTCCGGCACCTCGATGGCCACCCCCCATGTCGCGGGAGCCGCGGCCGTCTACCTGACGTCCCACCCCACCGCGACCCCGGCGGCCGTGCACAGTGCCCTCGTGAACGGAGCGACGACCGGAGTGCTGCGCGACATCGGCACCGGCTCGCCCAACAGGCTCCTCAAACTCGTTCCCTAGGCCCTGTCGTTTGGATCATCCCCGGCGTCGCGGGGCCTGGCCGCACCGCGCGGACCGGCCGGCGACCTCCGGGTTCGTACCGTGTCCGGGGTCACAGGGGCTCTCGGCGCCAGGGCGGAATGGCAGGGACGGCGGAGCGGTTGACGTTCCCGGGCGGTCAATGCGTATGCACATACCGCCCGGAACGCCAACTGCCCGATGACGACTGCTCGATGTCCGACGACCTCTTCGAGGAGCCCCTGACGTGACCGTCACCCCCGCCGCCTCCCGCGCCGCCGAGATTCTCTCCCGGCCCGTCTCGATCAACGGCCTGATCGTTCCCAACCGCATCGCGATGGCGCCCATGACGCGCATGTTCTCACCGGGGGGCGTCCCCGGCGAGGACGTGGTGTCGTACTACGCCCGCCGGGCCGCCGCCGGTGTCGGTCTGATCGTCACCGAGGGGACGTACGTCGGCCACGAGTCGGCCGGGCAGAGCGACCGGGTGCCGCGGTTCCACGGCGAGGAGCAGCTGGCCGGGTGGGCGAAGGTCGCCGAGGCCGTGCACGCGGCGGGCGGGGCGATCGTGCCGCAGCTGTGGCACATCGGCATGGTGCGCAAGCAGGGCGAGCCGCCCTACGCGGACGCTCCCGCCGTCGGCCCCTCCGGCATCCGTGTCGACGGAACCGAGGGCACCGGCAAGGCGATGACCCAGCGCGACCTGGACGACGTCATCGGCGCGTTCGCCGAGGCCGCCGCGGCCGCCGAGCGCATCGGCTTCGACGGCGTGGAGATCCACGGCGCCCACGGCTACCTCATCGACCAGTTCCTGTGGGCCGGCACGAACCGCCGCACCGACGCCTACGGCGGCGACCCGGTGGCCCGGACGAAGTTCGCCGCCGAGATCGTCGCGGCCGTCCGCGAGACGGTCTCGCCCGAGTTCCCGGTCATCTTCCGCTACTCGCAGTGGAAGCAGGAGGCGTACGACGCCCGGCTCGCCGAGACCCCGGAGGAGCTGGAGGCCATCCTCACCCCGCTTGCCGCGGCCGGTGTCGACGCCTTCCACGCCTCCACCCGCCGCTACTGGCTCCCCGAGTTCGACGGCTCCGACCTCAACCTCGCGGGCTGGACGAAGAAGCTCACCGGCAAGTCGGCCATCACCGTCGGCTCGGTCGGCCTCGACGGCGACTTCATCAAGGGCTTCCAGGGCGAGGGCTCCCCGGTCAAGGGCATCGACGACCTCCTCGACCGCCTGGAGCGCGACGAGTTCGACATGGTGGCCGTGGGCCGTGCCCTGCTCCAGGACCCGGAGTGGGCGGCGAAGGTCCTCGCCGACCGCTTCGACGAGCTGAAGCCGTACGACGCGTCGGCGCTGAGGACTCTCAGCTGACGGTCGACGCACCGGTGCTGTCCGGGAGATGAGGATCCCTCGTCTCCCGGACACGCGCCGCGACCGAACCAACGCCTTCGACCGTCCCGGTCCAATGCCTTCGACCGTCCCGGTCCAACGCCGTCGGCCGGTCACCCGGTCCCCCGTCGACCGGTCAGCGGAGCAGACCCAGCGGATTTAGCTTGCTTAACTCAATCAATCTGCATAAGCTTGCTTGAGTCAAGCAGTCCAGTCCCTGTAGTTCCGACGGAGGCCCCTGTCATGTCCGACGCTCCTGCCCGACCCGCCGCCGCGGGGTCAGCCGCCCCGCCGAGGTCGAACGCCGTGGTGGCGGTCCTGGCCCTCGCCGGAATCGTCGTCTCCCTGATGCAGACCCTGGTCATCCCGATCGTCCCCGAGCTGCCCAGGCTGCTGGACGCGCCCGCCTCCGACACCGCGTGGGCGGTGACGGCGACGCTGCTGGCGGCCGCCGTCGCCACCCCGGTCGTGGGCCGGCTCGGTGACATGGTCGGCAAGCGGCGGATGCTGGTGGTGAGCATCCTGCTGCTGGTGTCCGGCTCGGTGGTCTGCGCTCTCGCCGACTCGCTGGTTCCGATGATCGTCGGCCGTGCCCTCCAGGGCCTGTCGGCCGCCGTGGTGCCGCTGGGCATCAGCATCCTGCGGGACGTGGTCCCCGCCGAGAAGCTCGCCGGTTCGACGGCGGTGATGAGCGCCTCCCTCGGTGTCGGTGGTGCGCTCGGTCTGCCGGCCGCCGCGTTCATCGCGGACAACTGGGACTGGCACGTCCTGTTCTGGACCTCCGCCGCCCTTGGTCTCGTCTCCCTGCTCCTCGTCCTGCTGTTCGTCCCGGAGTCGCAGAACCGGGCCGGCGGCCGCTTCGACCTCGTCGGCTCGCTCGGTCTGTCGGCCGGTCTGGTGGCGCTGCTGCTGACCGTGTCCAAGGGCGCCGACTGGGGCTGGACCTCCGCCACGACGCTCGGCCTCGCCGGCGCCGCCGTGGTGATCCTGCCGGCCTGGGGCCGGTGGGAGCTGCGGGCGAAGCAGCCGCTGGTCGACCTGCGCACCACCGCCAAGAAGCAGGTGCTGTTCACCAACCTCGCCTCTGTCGCCCTCGGCTTCTCGATGTTCGCGATGTCCCTCGTCCTGCCCCAGCTGCTGCAGCTGCCCGAGCAGACCGGCTACGGCCTGGGCAGGTCGATGCTCACCGTCGGCCTCGTCCTCGCCCCGCAGGGCCTGGTGATGATGGCCATGTCCGCCGTGTCCGCCGGGATCACCCGGGCCAAGGGCCCGAAGGTGACGCTGATGATCGGCGCGCTGATCGTGGCCTCCGGCTACGGCCTGAACATCCTGCTCATGTCCGAGGTCTGGCACCTGATCCTGGTGTCCTGCGTCATCGGCGCCGGTGTCGGCTTCACCTACGGCGCCCTCCCCGCCCTCATCATGGCCGCCGTCGACCCCTCCCAGACGGGCGCGGCGAACAGCCTGAACACGCTGATGCGGTCCCTGGGCACGTCGTTCGCCAGCGCCATCGCGGGCGTCGTCCTCGCCCAGATGACCACCGACTTCGGCGGCTACGCGCTGCCCTCCGAGAACGGCTTCAAGGTCGTCATGGCCCTCGGCGCCGGAGCCGCGCTCGTCGCCTTCCTCCTCGCCACCTTCATCCCCCGGCAGCGGACGGCCGCACAGGCCCCCGAAACCCCGGCCGAGATCGCCGAACCGGCCAAGGCGTGACGCCGGCGCGAACCGCCCAGGCATGACAACGGCTCCCAGGCGGCCGTCTTCCCGCAAACACGCGGGCGGGCGGCCGCTGAACGTTGTCGGCCGAAGGATGCCCGCTGAAGATCGGCGCTGAAGACGGCGCTGAAGACGGCGCTGAAGACTGCCCGCTAAAGGTTGCCGAGGGGCTCGATGTCGACCTTCACGGGCGTGCCCCAGATGCGCAGGACCTCGTAGTCGGTGAACTCGTGGACCAGGCGGTAGGCCATGGCGGGGCGGGAGCCGCGGCGCAGGGCGGCGAGGTACAGCTCGGCCTCGCGGCGGTCGCGGCGGGGCGTGCCGCACAGCTGCCACTCCTGGCCGTTCCACAGCTCCGGCAGCCAGCGCTGCTGGGGCTGCGGGCGGTCGCCGCGGGTGCCGTAGCGGGAGGGGGAGGCGGGGCGCGCGGACTGGGGGGCGGGCCCGTTGAACTCGGCGCGGCGGGCGGCTCGCCGGCGCGTCTCGCAGAGCAGGCACAGGTCGGGGGCGGCCTCGTCGACGGGGCCGTTCGGATGCTCGGCGCAGCGGGTCGCGGGCGCGGTGACACTCTCGTCCAGCAGCTCCAGCGCCCGCCGCAGATCGGCCTTGACCTCCTGCAGCTTGGCGTCCGGGGTGTCCGAGGTGAGGGCCTCGCCGTGCTCACCGAGGAGGCGGAGGGCACGGCCCAGGTGGGTGAGCTGTGCGTGGTTCATGGCGAGCGTCTCCGTTTCCTGCCGCTTGCTGCGCTCGTGCGCCGGACACCGATGACACCACCGTCGCACACACCACTGACATTCCGGCGATGTCAGGCGCCGCTCCCGGAAGGGTCACCGGAAGCAGCGGGCGGTGCCGCGCGGTCGGTGACGCCGAAGACGTACGTCACGGCGAAACCGACCGCGTACCCCGTCACCAGGCCGCCCGCGTAGACGCCGAGGGCCGTGGCCCAGCCGTGGGGGCCGGCCAGCAGGGGGAACAGGGCCCAGCCCGACGGGCCGATGGCGGTGGCGCCGACCTGGTCGCCGAGCATCGCGAAGAAGCCGACGAAGGCCCCGCCGGCCGCGCCGCCCACGCAGGCCGTGAGGAAGGGGCGGCCGAGGGGGAGGGAGACGCCGTAGATCAGGGGTTCGCCGACGCCCAGGAGACCCGCCGGGAGCGCCGATCTGATCGTCGTCCGCAGTGAGGTGTCGTGGCGCAGGCGGACGTAGACCGCGAGGGACGCGCCGACCTGGCCCGCGCCCGCCATCGCCAGGACGGGGAGCAGGACGGTGTGGCCCTGCTGCTCGATGAGCGTGGTGTGGATGGGGATGAGGGCCTGGTGGAGGCCGAGCATCACCAAGGGGAGGAAGAGGCCGCCGAGGACGAGGCCGGCGAAGGCGCCCGTCGTCGTCAGCAGCCAGTTCGCGGCGGTGCCGATGGCGGCGGAGACCGCGCCGGCCGCGTACATGAGGCCGTAGAGCGTGGCGAGGCCCGCGACGAGGACGGTCAGGGTGGGGGTGAGGAGGACGTCGAGTGCGTCCGGGACCCGGCCGCGGCACGCCTTCTCCACGTACGTCGCCAGCAGCGCGGCCGCCAGCGCGCCGAGGACTCCGCCCTGGCCCGGGGCGAGTGTCACCCCGAACGCGGTGACCTTCGCGACCCCCGGGTACACGACGATCGCCGCGACCGCCCCGCCGAGGACGGGGGTGCCGCCGAACTCCTTCGCCGTGTTGTGCCCGACGAAGACGGCGATCAGCGCCATGAAGCCGGAGGCGACGGCGGCGAGGGCGGGGGTCAGCCGGGGCAGCAGGCCGGCGTTGACGAGGAGACCGTTGACCCCGGCGAGGACTCCGCAGCCGATGAGCGCCGGGATGAGGGGGACGAAGACGGCGGCGACACGACGGAGAGCGGTCTTGAAGGGGGTGGCGTTGCGCCGCCGCCGCTCCTCCCTCAACTCCGCTCCCCGCGCGGCCGGCCCCTCCGCGGCCGGCCACTCCGAGACCGGTCCCTGGGCGGCCGGTTCCCCCGCAGCCGGCTCCTCTGCGGCCGGTCCCCCTGCAGCCGGTCCCTGGCCAGCCAGTCCCCCCGCAGCCGGCCTCTCCGCAGCCGGTCCCTCCGCGGTCGGTCCCTCCGCAGCCGGTCCCCCCGCGGTCGAGCGGCCCAGCAGTTCCTGGAACGCGGCCGTCACCCTCGCCACGACACCCGGCCCGAGCACCACCTGGTACATGCCGTCGGCCACGACGACCCCCAGCACCCCGGGCAGGGCCCGCAGCACCCCCTCGTCCACGCGGGAGGTGTCGGCGAGGCTCAGCCGCAGGCGGGTCATGCAGTGGGCGACGGAGGTGACGTTGGCGGGGCCGCCGACCAGGGGGAGGAGCGCGGCGGCGGTGGCGGAGGCGGTGTCTTGGCGCACTCCCCGAGCGTGCGGCTCAGGCCCGCGCCGCGGCGAGCGCGGCACGCAGATGACCGCCGGACTCCTCCAGAAGGCGGGCGGCCGTCGGCCCGTCGACCCCGGCGAGCAGGACGAGGATCGCGTGCTTCACCTCGCCGTCGGTGGCCGCGAGGGCGGCTTCGATCTCTTCGTCCGCCGCTCCCGTCGCGAGAGAAACGATCCGCCGGGAGCGGGCGCGCAGCTTCTCGTTCGAGGCGCGGACGTCGACCATCAGGTTCCCGTACGTCTTGCCCAGCCGGATCATCGTGATCGTCGACAGCATGTTCAGCACCAGCTTCTGCGCCGTGCCCGCCTTCAGCCGGGTCGACCCGGTGAGCAGCTCCGGCCCGACGACGACCTCGATGCCGTGCTCGGCGGCCGCCGCCAGCGCGCTGCCGGCGTTGCAGGCCAGCCCGACGGTCAGGGCGCCCCGGGAGCGGGCGTACTCCACGGCGCCGAGCGCGTACGGCGTCCGCCCGGACGCGGAGACGCCGACCACGGTGTCCTCCGGGGCCAGCACGAGCGCGGCCAGGTCCGCCTCGGCCAGCTCCCGGGAGTCCTCGGCACCCTCGACCGAGGTCACCATGGCCTGCGGGCCGCCCGCGATGAGGCCGACGACCTGCCCCGGGGCCGTGTCGAAGGTGGGCGGGCACTCGGAGGCGTCCAGCACACCGAGCCGGCCGGCGGTCCCGGCACCGGCGTAGATCAGCCGCCCGCCGCGTGCCATCCGCTCGGCGACGGCGTCGATGGCGGCGGCGATCTCGGGCAGCCGGTGGGCGACCGCGGCGGGGACGGCCGCGTCCTCGCCGTTCATGAGGCGGGCGATGTCGAGGGTGGGGAGCCGGTCGATGTCGGCGAGGTCGGGGCGGAAGGCTTCGGTGGTGAGGGATTCCAGCTGGGAGAGGAGAGGGTCGGGGGAGGAGGCGGAGGTCATGGAGGGCGACTCTTTCCGGTTACTTCGGAGCGGGGGCTCAGTGCAGCTACTCATGGGGCGCGGGGCTGTACAAATATGCGGCTCCGCCGCGTGGGCGCGACAGGCCACGACGGCGCCGCGCACGCCATCGGACAATCACCCCCTCGGTCCACGACCTAGTGCCGCGACAGGCAACGTTCGCCCCGTCGCGACGCCCGGCACGCCCTCTCGCCGCACCGGCCGAAAGCCCAAGTACATCCAGTACGAGGGCTTCCGGCCGGCACACCGAGAGCACGCTCCCCCACCCTCGAACCGGCTTCGCACGGCTCGGGCGGGAGGTACCCCCACGACCCCGCTCCTCAACGGGCAAACGTTGCCTGCCGCGGCACTAGCGGTGCCGGTGCGCCAACGCCTCATAGCTCGCGGCCAGCGAGGGCGCGGCCGTCTCGTACGTCCGCTGGGCCACCCCCACGAACAGACAGTCCACCACCAGCAACTGACTCGTCCGCGACGACATCGCCGCCGGCCGCAGCTCGCTCTCGCGCGCCGTCGACGTGGTCAGCACATGATCGGCGTACTGCGTCACCGCGCCCCCCGGCCGCCCGGTGATCGCCACCGTCGTGGTCCCCCGCTCGAACGCCACCCGCAACGGCTCGATGACGTCGCCGGTGGACCCGGAGTGGGTGATGGCGATGGCGACATCGCCCGCCCGCAGCTGCACGGCGTTGGTCACGGCGAGATGCGGATCGCTGTGGGCGTGGGCCATGAGCCCTATCCGAAGGAGCTTCTGGACGAGGTCCTGGGCGACGAGACCGGACGCGCCGACGCCGTAGACGTCGGTGCGGCGGGCGCCGGCGACCGCGTCGACGGCCGCGCCGAGCTGGGCGGTGTCGAGGCCGGCGGCCGTGTCGGCGAGGGTCTGCTGCTCGTCGTGGGCGAGTTTGGCGACGACGTCGGCGAGGGGGTCGTCGACGGCGATGTCGGTGGTGATGGCGGGGGCGCGGCCGGACTGCTGCTGGGCGGCCAGGCCGGCGAGGGCGAGGCGCAGGTCGCGGTAGCCGGGATAGCCGAGGAGGCGGGCGGTGCGCACGACGGTGGCCTCGCTGGTGCCGGTGCGTTCGGCGAGGGCGGTGACCGTCAGGGCGGCGCAGCCCGCGGGGTCGCTCGCGACGACTTCGGCGACGCGGTGCATGGAGCGGGTCATGGACGGGGCGAGCGTACGGACCTTGGCGGCGAGGGCCGAGGCGGTGGCGCCGCCGAAAATTTCTTTCACGTCCTCGGTCACTCATGAAAGATATTTTCGGCTCGGTGTCTCGGTCAAGAGTGCGCACAATAGGGACATGGACCCCTCCGGCAACCCCATCAGCTCACTGGAACAGGCACTGCACGCGGCGCGCGCCCTGGTCCTCGCCGACCTGGTCACGGGTCAGGTCGCGGAGGCGGACGTGGTGTCGCTGGTCGAGGAATCCGTCGTCCAGCGGCGATGGTGGGTCCAGCAGTGGCCGGACGGGGCGGACTTCGTCGCCGGGCTGGTGGCGCAGGACGTCCAGGACGCGCTGCTGGAGCGGTACGGACGCTGGCCGCTGTGCCCGGTCTGCGGCTCCGGCGACCCGCACGCCCTCGACGTCGAGCCGGAACTCGGGCCCGACCCGCACTGGGTGTGCCACAAGGCGGGCGTGAAGGTCGCGGCGGTCGGGGCGCTGGGGTCGGCGACCGGCGGGATGCCGTCCTCGTGAGGCCCGCGTGACGATCTACATCGACCCGCCGGACTGGCCGGGCCACGGCCGCATGTGGTCCCACCTCGTCAGCGATGTCTCGTACGACGAACTGCACGTCTTCGCGGAGCGGTTGGGCGTGCCCCGGCGGGCCTTCGAACGCGATCACTACGACATTCCGGCGCACCACTACGCCGACGCGGTGGCCGCCGGGGCGGTGGAGGTGAGCAGCCGGGAGGTGGTGCGGCTGCTGACGGCGTCCGGGTTGCGCCGGCCGAAGGGGCGCGCGAGGTCACCCCGTCAGTAGGTCCAGCTCTCCCCGCAGGTTGTAGCGCGCCGTCGCCTCCCATGCTCTCGCCCCGTGCGGGGTGCGGAACAGGCGGGGCAGGTCCAGCAGTTGGCGGAGGACGGCCGCGCGGCCCTCGCGGAAGGCCTCGTTCGGGACGAAGTGGTACTCCTCGCGGACGGCGGCCGTGTAGGCGGCGTACGCGGACGGGGGCGCGGCCAGGATCGCGAGGTCGGCGTCGCACAGGACCTGGCCGTCGTGGTCGTCGTCGGCCGGGTCGTGGGTGACGGTGAGGCGGACCAGGCGGGCGACCTCGGCGGTCTTCGCGTCCGGAAGGCCGGCCTCGGCGAGCGCGCGTTCGGCGAGGCGGGCCGAGCGTTCCTCGTTCTCCGAGCGGTCGGGCAGATAGACCGCGTCGTGGAACCACGCGGCCAGGCGGACGACGTCCGCGTCGTCGGCGTACTCCTCCAGGGTGTCGACGTGGTCCAGGACCGCGGTGAGGTGCGCGAGCGTGTGGTAGCGGCGCTGCGGTTCCTGCCAGCGGGTGAGGAGGTTGTCGGCGTAGGGGAGGGGGTCCGGGGTGGTGGCGGGGGAGCGGGCGGCTTCGAGGGCTCGGGTGAAGCGGGTGCGGAGGGTTTCGAGGGCGGTGGGCGTGGCGGGGGCGGCGGGGGCGTCGGCCATGGGTTCATTTTGGCGCGGTCGGCGGGCGGGTGGGGGTGAGTGTCGTTCGGTACAGGCGTAGGCTGGATTGGACTAGACCTGTTGGGGCGGGCCTGTCGTGTCAGACCCACGACAGGCCCGCTGTAGCCGCCTACGGACGAATGGGGTCCCATGAGCAAGCGTGCAGTCCTGGAGGTGATCGCCCTCGACGTCGAGGACGCGGTCGCCGCCCAGGCCGGAGGCGCGGACCGCCTCGAGCTGGTCACCGACATGGCCGCCGACGGGCTCACCCCACCCGTGACGACCTTCGCCGGGATCCGTGCCGCCGTCGACCTCGACCTGCGCGTGATGCTGCGACTGGCGGACGGCTTCGCCGCAGGGGATCCCGAACGGCTGGTTCGCGTCACGCGGGAGTTGCGGGAGGCCGGGGCCGAGGAGTTCGTGCTGGGCTTCCTCGACGCGGAGGGCGGGGTGGATCTGACCGCCGTGGAGCACGTGGTCGGCGAACTGGACGGCTGCCGCTGGACCTTCCACCGCGCCATCGACCACACGGCCGACCGGGACGCCCTGCGCAAGCAACTCGCCGACCTCCCCGGCCTCGACACCTACCTCACGGCCGGCTCCGCCGCCGGCGTCGACGACGGCCTCCCCACTCTGCTGGCCGAGGCCGCACGGGGCGGGGAGCCGGGGTACGAGCCGCGGATCCTGGTGGGCGGCGGGCTGCGACTGGACCACGTGCCCCCACTGCGCGCGGCCGGGATCGACGCCTTCCACATCGGCGGCGCGGCGCGGCCCGGGGGCTGGGCGGGGCCGGTCTCGGCGCAGGCCGTGGGGGAGTGGCGGCGGGTGGTGGACGGCGACTGAGGCGGGAGGCCCCTCACCCGGAAGGCCGGTCACCCACCGGCCGTCGAGGTGTCGGCCCGGCTGCCGACGACGCCGCGGGTGACCGTGTGAGGGCTCGGCGGCCGACGCGATCGCACGCCCTACGACAGCTGCGGCGGCAGCGGGGCCGCATGCGTGACGATCAGGCCCGACACCGCTCGGGTCAGCGCCACGTACAGCCGTCGCAGCCCCGTCCGCTCGTCCGGTTCGCCGTCGACCACCGCCTGGGGTTCGTCCAGGACCACGTAGTCGTATTCCAGGCCCTTGGCGAGGGAGGCCGGGACCAGGGTCAGGCGGGTCTCCCGGGTCGTTTCCTGGCCGGGGGCCAGATGGGTGAGGCCGGCCGCCGACAGGGCCTCGGACAGGGCCGGGACGCGGGCGTCGGCCGCGATCAGGCCGATGGAGCCCTCGTTGCGGAGCAACTCCGCGCAGGCGGCGACCACGTCGTCGTCCCCGGCGATCGGGCGGAGGGCGAAGAAGCCCGGGTTCTCACGGACCGAGGCGACCGGCGTCAGGCCGGGGGCGATGTGCGGGAGCAGGCGGGAGGCGTAGGTGATGACGTCCGTCGGGACACGGAAACCGGCCGTCAGCTCCTCGACCACCGCGTCGGGTTTCCCGAGGTGGGTGAGGGCATCGTGCCAACTCCGGGTCGCCCAGGGGGTGGTGCCCTGCGCGAGGTCGCCGAGGACGGTCGCACTGCCGGTGGAGCAGCGGCGGCCGACGGCCCGGTACTGCATGGGGGAGAGGTCCTGCGCCTCGTCCAGCACCACGTGACCGAGGGAGGGCGTGCGCTCCACGAGGTCGCTCGTCTCGTCGATCAGCACCGCGTCCGCCGCCGACCACTTCGCCGACTTCACCGATCTGACCGGCTTCGCCCACAGGATCGTCTTCTGCTCCTCCTCGGTCAGGACGCCCTCCGCGTGGGCGGCGAGGAAGTCCGCGTCCGTCAGCAGGCGCAGCACCAGCTTCGCCGGGTCCACCGGCGGCCACACCGCCTTCACCGCCGCCTTCACCGCGCTGTTGCGCGCCACCGCGTCCTGCACCCGGTCGTCCGGCGCCTCCCCGGCCCGCTCCATCTGCACCAGCACGGCGTGCGCGATGCGCTGCGGGAGGGCGTCGCGGGCGGCGCCGTAGCGGATGCCGCGGTCGAGCAACTCGCGGACGACGTCCTCCAGTTCGTACGCCGGGACGCGCCAGCGGCGTGAGCCGCGCACGACGACGACCGGTTCGGTGGGCATCGTGACGTGGGAGTACACGGCCCGGCGCAGCACCTCGGCCATCCTCGCGTCGCCCTTGACGACGGCGGCCGCCGCGTCGTCCGTGCCGCGTACCTCCACATGCGCCACGAGGTCGTCGACCGTAGCCTGACGTACCGTCAACTCGCCCAGTGCGGGAAGGACTTGCTCGATGTAGTGGAGGAAGGACCGGTTCGGGCCGATGACCAGGGTGCCGGTGCGGGCCAGCCGCTCGCGGTGGGCGTAGAGGAGGTACGCGACCCGGTGCAGGCCGACGGCCGTCTTCCCGGTGCCCGGGCCTCCCTGCACACACACGCTGCCCGCCAGTCCCGACCGCACGATCTCGTCCTGCTCGGGCTGGATGGTGGCCACGATGTCGCGCATCGGGCCGACACGCGGGCGCTCGATCTCCTGCTGGAGCAGCTTGCTGGTGGTCGCCGAGACCTCCGCCGGATCCGAGAGGTGCTCGTCCTCGTACGCGGTGAGATCGCCGCCCGTGTACCCGAAGCGGCGGCGCAGCGCGACGTCCATCGGGTCCTTCCTGGACGCCCGGTAGAACGGCTGCGACACCGGCGCGCGCCAGTCGATCACCATCGGGTCCCCGTCGGCGTCGTGCACATGCCGCCGGCCGATGTAGAAGCGTTCCCCTTCCGCGCCCTCCGCCTGTTCGGCGCCGGGGGCGTGCAGGTAGTCGAGCCGGCCGAAGAACAGCGGGGTGTCGCTGAGGTCGGCCAGCGCCTTGATGCGTTCCCCGATCTGGCGCTCCAGGATCTGGGCGTTGACCCAGTTCGCGGTGACGTCGCTGATGTCGAGGGCCTCCACGTCCTCGCGCATGGCACGCAGCGCGGAGCGGGAGGCGCTCAGGTGGGCGCGCTCGCGGCCGAGGGGACCGTCGGGAGAGTCGTGGGCGGGCGTGGACAAAGGGGTGCCTCCGGAGGGACCTGCGGGGAAAGGGCGCTGCGGGATGCCGTCCGGTTTCCGTCCGGACGACGGCACTCCCAGAGGGAGGCGGGCAAGAGCGGGGATTCTAGGTGAGCGGGGGAGCGGAAGACCAATGGTTTTCCGCGGGCAGGGTTTTCCGCGCCAAGCGGTTTTCGCCAGGGCTTTCCGCGTCGGCGGTTTTCGGCTCCGGCGGTTCTCGTCGCTCTCGGGTTTCTCGCGAGGCGCCCCGACATCGCGTTCCCTGTCTCGTCCCCTAGGGGACCGCGCCCTCCTTCCCTGGGGGAACGGCTCACCCCCGGGTACTACGCGATGACGACGCGGGTTCGCCCGCCAGACCGATGCCTCCTCCTGGCCGGAAAGCCACCATGGACACATGAGCGCAGCAACCATCACCCCAGCCCCCGGCCGCCCGCCCGGCGCCTCCGCCGTGCTCGGCAGCCACCGCCACCGCCTCGGCGAGGCCCTGCGCGCCGCCAGGGTGTTCGCGGGCGCCGCCTTCGACGTGATCATCCTCGGCGAGTACGGCGAGGAAGCCGGCGTCCGCAGAAGGTGACACCCGCGCCCGCTCGCGCCTCAGCTCTCCGCCAGCAACTCGTCCGCGTCCACGATCCGGTACGCGTACCCCTGCTCCGCCAGGAACCGCTGCCGATGCGCCGCGAAGTCCTGGTCGATCGTGTCCCGCGCCACCACCGAGTAGAAGTGGGCCTGGTGGCCGTCGGCCTTGGGCCGCAGCACCCGTCCCAGGCGCTGGGCCTCCTCCTGGCGTGAACCGAAGGTCCCGGAGACCTGGATGGCGACCGTCGCCTCCGGCAGGTCGATCGAGAAGTTGGCGACCTTCGAGACCACCAGGACGCTGATCTCGCCCTCCCGGAAGGCGTCGAAGAGCTTCTCGCGCTGGGCGTTGGAGGTCTCGCCCTTGATGACGGGCGCGTTCAGGTGCTCGCCCAGCTCGTCGAGCTGGTCGATGTACTGGCCGATGACCAGGATCTGCTGGCCGGCGAACCGGCGGACGATCGCCTCCGTCACCTTCCGCTTGGTGTCCGTCGTCGCGCAGTAGCGGTACTTCTCCTCCGCCTCCGCGGTCGCGTACGCCAGCCGCTCGGAGTCGGTGAGGTTGACCCGGACCTCCACACAGTCCGCGGGCGCGATGTAGCCCTGCGCCTCGATCTCCTTCCACGGCGCGTCGAAGCGCTTCGGGCCGATCAGCGAGAACACGTCCGACTCGCGGCCGTCCTCGCGGACGAGCGTCGCGGTCAGGCCCAGCCGGCGGCGCGCCTGCAGATCCGCCGTGAACTTGAAGACCGGCGCCGGCAACAGGTGCACCTCGTCGTAGACGATCAGCCCCCAGTCCCGGGAGTCGAACAGCTCCAGATGGGGATAGATCCCCTTCCGCTTCGTCGTCAGCACCTGGTACGTGGCGATGGTGACGGGCCGGATCTCCTTGCGCGTCCCGCTGTACTCACCGATCTCGTCCTCGGTCAGCGAGGTCCGCTTCACCAGCTCGTGCTTCCACTGCCGAGCCGAGACGGTGTTCGTGACGAGGATGAGGGTCGTGGACTTCGCCTGGGCCATGGAACCGGCCCCCACCAGCGTCTTCCCGGCACCGCAGGGGAGCACCACGACCCCGCTCCCGCCGTGCCAGAAGTTCTCCACGGCCTGCTTCTGGTACGGCCGCAGCGCCCACCCGTCCTCGGCCAGCTCGATCGGGTGCGCCTCGCCGTCGACGTACCCGGCGAGGTCCTCGGCCGGCCAGCCCAGCTTCAGCAGGACCTGCTTGATCTGCCCGCGCTCGGAGGGGTGCACGACGACGGTGTCCGGGTCGATGCGGGCGCCGACGAGCGGGGCGATCCGCTTGGAGCGCAGGATCTCCTCGAGGACCGGGCGGTCGGTGGTCGTCAGGACCAGGCCGTGCGCCGGGTGCTTGCTCAGGGTCAGGCGGCCGTAGCGGTCCATCGTCTCGGCGATGTCGACGAGCAGCGCGTGCGGCACCGGGTAACGGCTGTACTGCACCAGCGCGTCGACGACCTGCTCCGCGTCGTGCCCGGCCGCTCGCGCGTTCCACAGGCCCAGCGGGGTCACCCGGTAGGTGTGGATGTGCTCCGGGGCCCGCTCCAGCTCCGCGAAGGGCGCGATGGCCCGGCGGCAGTCGTCGGCCCGCTCGTGGTCGACCTCCAGGAGCAGGGTCTTGTCCGACTGGACGATCAGCGGTCCGTTCACGTACCCACATCCCTTCCGCACGGCCAAACGTCCAGTGTGCCGTACCGCGTCCCCGAACGGCGGCCCGCTGCCACCCCGGCCTTTGCCGGGCAACCCTGCGCACCCCTCGGCCGTCTGACCGGGGGGAGCAGCGCGGTGGGCGCGACGCGGTGAGGAGTGCACGTATGCCGGTCCTGTCGGTGGGCAGAGGGGCAGTCGGTGTGGGAGCCGCGGCGGTGCTGGCGGCCACCGGCACCTGGGTGATGTGGCCGGGGAACGTCGACACACGGCTGTGGGGCGACGTGCGGCCGGTGATCGAGGCCCGGCTGGTGGCGGAGGCGCGAGGCAGCGGATACGGCGAGAGCGAGCCCGCCCTCGACGCGCGCTGGTTCTGCCGGGTGGAACCGCTCGAGCTGGTGGAGCGCGGGGACGTCGTACGAGCGGGCGTCAAGACGCTGTGCATGGAGTACGGGATGCGCGACGGCACCCTCGTGGAGTGCGGCGGCGCGCAGGACCCGCAGGTCGTACGGCTGCAGCGGGACGACGCGGCCGCCGGCGGCTTCCGGGTCGTCTCGCGCGAGGAGGCGCCCGACGGCGAGGGCAACGCGGAGTGGACGGACGCCCACTTCGGCTTCCTCGCCGAGTCCGCCCTCCACGACCCGATGTCGTCCGGCCCCCTGGAGACCGCGGCCCGCGCCCACTTCGGCCTGCCCGCGGACGCCCCCCTCGGGGTCTGCTGAGCGGTCACGCCCGGGGCACGACCGGTCCCCCGGCCGTCAGTCGTCCGCCAACTCCGCCACCCCCGTGATCCGGTGCAGCGGATACGTCCGCACCTCGTCCGCCGTGTGGTCGTACGCCGTCACGAAGCCGCCCTCCACCCGCACCGGCGCGATGACGCGCTGGCTGGCGGTGCCCTCGGCGTTGACGTAGCCGATCCACAGGGCCTCGCCGGTGAGGACGGCGGCCTGCACGGTGGCGAGGGTCTCGGCGGAGCTGGTGCGGGGGAGTTCCCCGGGGGCGAGCGGGGTGGCGTCCGTGGGCTTGCGGGGCGCGGTGGAGGCGAGGTCACCGGCGCGGATCGCACGGATGGCGGCCGCGAGGAGGGTGGCGTCGGGGACGGGCGGGCCGTCGGGGACCGGTGCGGGAGGCGTACGGGGCGGAGTGCGGTGGGCGTGCGCACGGGTGATCAGGACGTCGCCCTCGGCGGACTCGGCGGCCGGCGCGAAGCCCATCGCGCGCAGGCCGTCGAGCAGGGCCGCCGGGTCGGCCTGCGCGGCCACCACGGTCGGAGCGAGGCGCCGCAGACGCAGGCCGGCGGCGCGCTTGTCGGCGAGGATCTCGTCCAGCAGCGTCTCGTCGTCGCAGCGGACGTACGCCGAGGCCGCGCCCACCCGCAGCCGGCCGTGCTTGCGGGCCACGTCGTCGATCAGGTACGCCAGCGGCTGCGGCACCGGCGTACGGGAGTGCGCGGCGAGGAAGGCGTGCAGGTCGGAGGCGGTACGGCCGGCGTCCAGGGCGCGGCGTACCGAGCCGGGGGTGAAGCGGTAGACGGTGGCGCCGCCCTTCGACTCGACGTCGGCGAGGACGCCCAGCATGTCGGCGAGCGGGCGGTGCAGGGGGCCGGGGGCCACGGCCGTCAGGTCCGCCTGGAGGAGCACATGGTCCAGGGGCTCGGGCAGGAGCGGGGAGAGGAGGCGGGCGGCGGTCGCGGTGGCCACGGCCTGCTCGGGCGGGGAGAGGGGCTCGGGGGGAGCGGACGGGCGGTGGTGGTGGACGGGGAGTTTGTCGCCCGGCCCCTTCGGCTCCTCGGCCGCCTTGGGCGCGGCCGCGGCTCCGAGCAGCGCCCGCCCGTGCGCCGAGAGGGCGCCGCGGCCGGTCACGCCGAGCAGCTCGGCCTGCGTGAGGGTCCAGCGGGCGAGGCGGGTGCGGAGGTCGTCCTCGCTCTGGGCGCCTCGCAGCGGCCGTTCCCAGCGCAGACGGGCGAGCACCGCCTCCCCGTCCGGCGCGCCGCCCTCCGGGAGCGCCGCCAGCAACGTCAGCACCCGGTGGCGCACCTCCGGCGCCGCCGAACGGTCCAGCCCCGGCCCCAGCGCCGACAGCGTCCGGTCCTTCGCGTCCCGCCCGCCGACCAGCCCCGACGTCCGCGTCGCCGTGAGCCACGTCTCCGCGAGCAGTGCCCACCGCTCGGCGGCGGGCCGCTCCCGCCACTCGTCGTACGCCGGGGTCGCCGCGTACCGTTCGTCGGCCTCCCCGTCGGAGGCCAGCAGCCCCGCCGCGTACGCCAGCTCCACCCAGAACGCGGCGACCGGCTCGGACACGTCCAGCGCGACGGCGGTCCGCTTGAGATCACGGACGCTGAGCCCTCCGGCCCGCAGCACAGCCGGCCCGCCCTCGTCCCAGTCCTTCAGCAGCTCCTCGACCGTCGCCAGCGCCGTGTACGCCTGCCCGGCCGCCGTCGCGTCCACAACCTGTGGACGGTGCAGGACGTGCGGCTCCACGGCGGGCGGGACGGGCTCCGGCATGCGGTGCGCCCGCCCGGCCCGCAGATGCAGGGCGACCTCGCGGGGCAGGACGACGGTGCCGGGCGCGGTCGGCAGCAGCAGCCCCCGGTCGAGCAGCCAGCGCAGACGAGGCGCCGGGTCGGGGGTGACCTGGCCGTACGGCGGACCCCAGACGAGCCGCTCCAGTACGTCGAGGGAGTCGGCCGGGGCCTGGCCGAGCAGCCTCTGCATCCTCTTCCGGTCGGTGAAGAGGGCGGTGAGCGCGGCGACCGCCGAGACCGAGTCGTGGGTCGACGGCAGCCCGGCCGCCGACACGATCTCCTGGATCCGGCCCGGCGACATCCCCGCGGTCGCCTCCTGCACGGACGGGCCGAGCCCCGTCGGGGACGGGTGCTGCGGGGACGGCGCCAGCAGCTCACGGGCCGTACGGACGAGACGGAGCCGGTCGTCGGCACCCCAGACGAGGGCCTGCTCGCGCAGGGCGGCCACAGCGGCGGGCAGCGCGGCGACCACGGCCTCGTCGGCCGCGTCCCCCGCCATCAGCCCCAGCAGCTCGTCGTACGACGCCGGATCCCCGGCCACGGCCAGCGCCTCCGCCGTCTGCAACGCGAACCGGTCGAGCCGCTCCAGGGCCCGTACGACGGAGGCACGGGTGCCGGCGCGGGTGGCGAGCTGCGTGAGGTCGGTGGGGACCGGGGTGATGAGGTCCGGGCGACGGCGCAGAAGAGCGGCCAGGGAGGCGTCGTCCCTCGCGCGGAGCGCTTCCGCGAGGGAACGGGGGGACGGGTGGGCCTGGGTGCTCATCTGACCCACGTTAGCGGGTTGCCTCCGGCGGTTGAGGGGGCGTCGTGCGGGTGAGCAGGGGTCGCTTTCTGTTGGCCTGGGTGAAGTGGTGCTCCTGTCCCGGGGCGGCCGTCCCTGGGGGCTGCCGCCCCCAGCCCCCCGCTTCGGCCCTGAACGGGCCTCGTCCTCAAACGCCGGACGGGCTGACTTGGCCTGCGGCGGTTGGGGGTGTGGCGCGGGTGAGTGGGGGTCGCTTTCTGTTGGCCTGGGTGGAGTGCTGGGCCTGTCTCGGGGCGGCCGTCCCTGGGGGCTGCCGCCCCCAGCCCCCCGCTTCGGCCCTGAACGGGCCTCGTCCTCAAACGCCGGACGGGCTGTTTTTGTCGGCCCTCGTTCACAGGCCGCCGGAGGGGCCGGAATCACCTGCGCCCGTGCGCAGGGCACCGGATGGGGCTGGTTTGGCTGGTCCTCGTTCACAGGTCGCAGGGCGGGCCGGGATCATTTGCGTCCGTGCGCAGCGCACCGGCCGGGCCGGAAGCACCTGTGCGCGTGCGTGGTGCATTGGGCGGGCCGGGTTCGTCCAGCCCGTTCCGGATGCGTCGGACGGGCTGGATTGTCGGGGCCTGCGCGATAGCGTCTTCCCGTGGGGATCGAGAGCGACCAGGTCGTCTACGAGTATCTGAGCCGCGTCGGAGATGTGGCCCAGCAGCGGCAGTTGTCGTCGGCCACGCGCATGCGGCTCGTCTCGGAGTTGCGGAACGAGATCGACCGGCGCCGGGCCAAGGCGCCCGTCGACAGTCCCGCCGCCGTCCGCCGTATCATCGCCCGCCTCGGCAGCCCGGACGAGGTCGTCGCGGCCGCGGCCGGTGACAGCCCGGGTGTGCCGCAGGCGCCGGAGCCCACCGTGCCCGCACAGCGGGTCCGTGAGGACGAGGAGGGGCGGCCGAAGGGGATACGGCGGATCGTGCCACGCCCCCGTCCGCGTTCCGACGCGGCCCCGCCCGCCCCCTCGGACGTACCGTCCCCTCCGCACCGGGCCGGCGCACACGAACTCGGCGACGCCATGGAGACCCCCGACTGGTGGCGGCGTGAGCCCAACCCCTTCCTGCTCGGTGACGAGGTGCCGGGCTTCGTGGGCGGCGTGGAGATCCCGGACATGCTCAAGCCTCCGCCGTCCAAGGAGAAGGAGGTGGCGGTCGAGGCGGAGGAGACGGAGAGCACGGCGGTCGAAGCGGACGCGGACGAGGCTCCCGCCCGGCGTCGGCGCCTTCTCCCCTCCCTCCGGCCAGGTCGCTGGAGCAACCCCCTCCTGCTGATCGCCGCCGGCTGCCTCGTCGTCGGGGCGGTGATCGGGAAGTGGCCCGTGCTGATCGTGGGCTGGCTCATCGCCTACCTCTCACGCCGGCTGACCGAGCGGGAGACGCAGTGGGCGGTCATGGTGCTGCCGGGCCTGTCGGTCGCGGCCGGTGTCGTCTGGTTGTGGGGCCGGACCGAGGGGCGCTGGGGCGCTCCCATCGCCGAGGGACAGATGAACGACGCGGTGGGGGAGACCCTGCCGTGGGTGGTGCGGGGCGCGGCGGTGGCGTCGGCATTGTTTCTGGTGTGGCGGTCACAGCGGCAGAGGTGAAGCCGGTCGGCTCGGCGCTCAGCGTCCCAGCGTCCCCAGCGGGGCCACGCCCCTGGAAACGCCCTGCGCCCCCTGCGGGGCTGGCGTCCCGCATCCCTCCTCGGCCGTAAAAACGGACCGCGCCCCGCGCTGCAGGTTCAGGGGGCCGGGGCGGGCAGCCCGCGTGAGGTGCAGGGGCGTGGCCCCGCTGGGGGTGCAGGGGGCGGAGCCCCCGGTGGGGTTGAAGGGGCGGAGCCCCTGGAGGTCGGGGAGGGTAGGGGCGGCGGGGGCGAAGAAAACCGGGTTCCGTCCCCCTGGGCACAATGGCCCGCATGAGCCCGCAGCCCTCCTCCTCCCCCCACTCCGCCCCCACCCTCACCGTCGGCTTCGACCTCGACATGACCCTCATCGACTCCCGCCCCGGCATCCACGCCGTCTACAGGGCGCTGGCCGAACGGACGGGCGCGTACATAGACGCAGACCTGGCGATCACGCGTCTGGGGCCGCCCCTGGAGGAGGAGATGGCCAACTGGTTCCCCGCGGAGCAGGTCCCCGCCATGGCCGACGTCTACCGCGAGCTGTACCCCACCCACGCGATCACCCGCACGCTCGCGATGGCCGGCGCCCGCGATGCCGTGGCGGCCGTGCAGGCGGCGGGCGGGCGGGCGATCGTCGTGACCGCCAAGTGGGAGCCCAACGCCAAGCTCCACCTGAAGCACCTCGGCATCGACGCCGACGCGGTCATCGGCAACCTGTGGGCCGAACAGAAGGCGGCGGCCCTGCGCGAGCACGGCGCGAGCGTCTACGTCGGCGACCACGTCGGTGACATACGAGGCGCCCGCTCGGCCGGCACCCTCGCGGTGTCCGTGGCGACCGGCCCGTGCAGCGCGCAGGAGCTGACCGGCGCCGGCGCGGACGTCGTCCTGCGGGACCTGACGGAGTTCCCGGCCTGGCTCACCGACCACCTCGCGGCGGCCTGAGGCCGCAAGCCGACGCCGGCGATCACCTTCCGGCCGCTCGCGCCCGCCGCCGCCCCGCGGCCACCGACCGCAGCACACCGGCCCCCGCGATGACGAACCCGACACCCATCAGCATGCTCAACCCGAACATGTACGTCGGAAAAGGCGTCGTCCCCAGGAACAGCGGGGCCACGGTGACGAGAGTGGCCACGGCACCGATGAAGAACACGATGGCACCGGCACGGATCAGTCGGTCACCGGGCGCGGCGGAATTCGTTTGGGTTTTGTCACGCACCCGACCAGGGTAGTTCCCTGCGCGAAGGAACAACCGGGCGACGTCTTGTCACCCGCCCGGAGACCATTAGCCTTGGTACCGGCGGGTCATGGTCGACCCGCTGTAGTGCTATCAAGAGCCGTTTTCAGAAGCAGTTTTCCGACGAGTACGAGGACGAGGACAGACGTGCCTACCGGCAAGGTCAAGTGGTTCAACAGCGAGAAGGGCTTCGGCTTTCTCTCCCGCGACGACGGCGGTGACGTCTTCGTCCATTCCTCGGTCCTCCCCGCCGGAGTCGAGACACTGAAGCCGGGTCAGCGCGTGGAGTTCGGCGTCGTGGCCGGGCAGCGCGGCGACCAGGCACTCTCCGTCGTCCTCCTCGACCCGACGCCCTCGGTCGCGGCGGCCCAGCGCAAGAAGCCGGACGAACTGGCCTCCATCGTGCAGGATCTGACGACCCTCCTCGAGAACATCACCCCGATGCTCGAGAAGGGCCGCTACCCCGACAAGGCCTCCGGCAAGAAGATCGCGGGCCTGCTGCGCGCGGTCGCCGACCAGTTGGACGTGTAGCCCCGGTTACGGGAAGTCGAGCGCGTTCGGGCCGAGGGGCGGCACCAGCCCCTCGGCCGCCGCGCGCGTCAGCAGCCCGCGCACGGCCGCGTAGCCGTCCTCGCCCAGATCCGCCGTGAACTCGTTGACGTACAGCCCGATGTGCTGGTCGGCGACCGCCGGGTCCATCTCCTGGGCGTGCTCCATGACGTACGGGCGGGAGACCTCGGGGGCGTCCCAGGCGGCGCGGACGGAGGCGCGGATCGACTCGGCGAGCAGCCGCAGCCGCTCCGGGCCCAGCGAGCGCTTCGCGATGATCGCGCCGAGCGGAATCGGCAGGCCGGTCGTGGCCTCCCAGTGCTCGCCCATGTCGGCGAGCTTGCGCAGGCCGTAGTTCTGGTACGTGAAGCGCGCCTCGTGGATGACCAGGCCCGCGTCGACCTTCCCGTCCCGCACCGCCGGCATGATCTCGTGGAAGGGCATGACCACGATCTCGCCGACCCCGCCGGGGACCGTCTCCGCCGCCCACAGACGGAAGAGCAGATACGCCGTCGACCTCTCGCTCGGCACGGCGACCGTACGGCCGGCGAGTCCCGCACCGCCGACGTCGTGGGCGGCACCGCCGTCGCCCGTCTCCCGCGTCAGCACCAGCGGCCCGCAGCCCCGGCCCAGCGCACCCCCGCAGGGCAGCAGCGCGTACGCGTCGAGGACGTACGGCAGCACCGCGTACGACACCTTCAGCACGTCGTGCTCGCCGCGCTCCGCCATGCCGTTGGTGATGTCGATGTCCGCGAACATCACGTCGAGCGCGGGGGCGTCGGGGACGCGGCCGTGGGCGAGGGCGTCGAAGACGAAGGTGTCGTTGGGGCAGGGCGAGTACGCGATCTGCAACTGGTCACCGGTCATGTGGGGTCCAACTCTCCAGGACGGGTGTGAGCTTCCCGAAGGCCGTGGTCAGCGCGGCCAGAGCGGCGCCGATGCGCCAGGCGGCCCGGTCGCGGGGGCCGACGGCGTTCGAGACCGCGCGGATCTCCAGCACGGGCGTGCCGTGCGCGGCGGCCGCCTCGGCGACCCCGAAGCCCTCCATGGCCTCGGCGAGGGCGCGCGGGTGGCGCTCGCGCAGGGCGGCGGCGCGGGCGGCGGTGCCCGTGACGGTCGAGACGGTGAGGACCGCGCCGGTGCGGGCACCGGTGGCGGTCGCGGTCTGCCGCACGAGGGCGCAGGGCGGGCGGTGGGTGATCGTGCCGAAGCCCAGCTCGGTCACCGGCAGGAAGCCGTCGGCGGTCTGCGCGCCCAGGTCGGCGGCGGTGATCTCGTCGGCGACGACGAGGGAGCCCAGGGGGGCGTCGGGGGCGAAGCCGCCGGCGATCCCCGCGGAGACGACCAGGTCGTACGGGGCGCCGGCCAGGGCGGCGGAGGTGAGGGCGGCGGCGGTGGAGGCGGCGGCGAGGGCCGGGCCCACACCGGCGGCCAGGAGGTCGTACGTCCGCGGGGTGCGGTGCAGGGTCGCGCCGGCGAGGCGCACCTCGCGGGTCGGCCCGGCGAGCGCCTGTGCCACCGCGTCCCTCTCCACGGGAACGGCGGTGGCCACAAGCACGCGGGGCCCGGCGGCAGCGATCAGTCGTCCTTCTCGAGCTTGAAGGACCACAGGCCGGTGACGGTCTGGCTGTCCTTCTTGCCGTCGCCGGCCTTGATGGAGACGAGGGTGGAGTCGCCCTGGGCGCCGTACTGGGCGTTGAAGAACACGCTGCCCGGGATGGTGCGGTACGTCTTGTCGCTGTCCTCGGTGAGCGGCTGACCGTTCATCAGGATCGTCCAGCGCTTGTCCGCCACGTCGGGGTCGACGCCGAAGCGGACGGTCTCGTCCGGGTCGACCTTGATCGACTTGATGTCCTTCTCCTTGAGGCACGCCGTCAGCTCGGCGGGCTTGAGGGATTCGCCCTCACCGCCGCAGGTGGCCTCTTCGCTGACCGAGGAGCGGCCGACGGTGATCGTGGAGAGCGGCGTCGGCTTGTCGCAGGCCGACAGGACGAGCAGTCCGGCGGAAACGGCGCCGGCGGCGGCGACGGCGCGGCGGCGCCGCACAACGCGGTGTACATCAGCGGCTTCGCCGCGGGGCAGCGTGGTCATGGCCGAAGGCTATCGGGCACGGTCGGCGGTCTCTCTACGTGGGGGGCGGCGTGGCTGTGTGTTACGCCACGCGGACCGGGGCGTGCCTGGTCGCCTGCCGGTCCCGCCGTCCCGCCGTCCGGCCGTCGGGTCGGTCCCGCCGTCCCGCCGGTCGCGCCGCCCGGTCGGTCCCGCCGGTTCCACTGCCCGGCCGGTCCCGCCGTCCCGCCGGTCGCGCCGCCAGGCCCATCCCGCCGGTCCCGCTGCCCGGCCGGTCCCGCCGGTCGCGCCGCCAGGCCCGTCCAGCCGGTTCCACTGCCCGTCCGCGCCGCCCGGCCCATCCAGCCGGTTCCACTGCCGGGCCGGTCCCGCCGTTCGGCCGGGCAGGCCGTCCCGCCCTCACACCGCCCCCGCCGGCCCCGCCGGCTCCCTCCGCTCACGCCAGGTTCGTGCGCGGGGTGCCGCCGTGCCGGGCGGAGGAGAGCAGGCCGCGGACCGTGGTGACCCAGCCGACGGCCACGACGGCCGCGGCCACCGACAGGCCCAGGGCGCCGTTCAGCGGCATCGCGATGCCCACCGCGCCGCCGAACACCCACGACATCTGCAACAGCGTCTCGGAGCGAGCGAACGCCGACGTCCGCACCAGCTCCGGCACGTCCCGCTGGATCAGCGCGTCCAGGGACAACTTGGACAGCGCCTGCGAGAAACCCGCGACCGCCGCCAGGCACGCCACCAGGAACGCCCCGAAGAAGACGGCCGCCGTGAGCGCCGCGCCGAGGACGACCGCCACCACCGTCACGATGATCAGCTCCGGCGCCCTGGAGCGCAGCCACGCCCCCACCGCCGTACCGAGCGCGTTGCCCAGGCCCGCCGCGACGGCCACCATGCCCAGCGACACCGCCGCGCTCTGGCCGGTCAGCGGGTGCTCGCGCAGCAGGAACGCGAGGAAGAACGTCAGGAAGCCGGACAGCCAGCGCAGGGCGGCGTTCGCGCCCAACGCGTGGGTGACGGCGATGCCGACCGTCCGCAGGCCCGGACGCTTCACCGGTTGGCGATGCGGGCCGTGCAGATGCTGCTCGTCCGCCGCGAGCAGCGCGGTGTCCTCGCCCTTCGCCGAGTCGACCTTCGGCGGGAGGGAGAAGGAGAGGACCGTCCCCGTCACGAAGATCACGAACGCGCCGTAGAGCGGATAGCGCGGGCCGAGCGCCTGCAGGCCCGCCGCCACGGGTGCCGCGACGCCCGTGGCCAGGAGACCGCCCAGGGTGACGCGGGAGTTGGCCTTCACCAGCGAGAAGCGCGGTGGCAGCAGGCGCGGGACGACGGCGCTTCTGACCACGCCGTACGCCTTCGACGCGACCAGGACGCCGAGCGCCGCCGGGTACATCTCGATGCTGCCGGTGACGACCGCGCCGGAGAGGACGAGGGCGAGCACGGCGCGGGCGACCATCGCGCCCGCCATGGCGGCCCGGCGGCCGTGCGGCAGGCGGTCCAGGAGCGGACCGATCACGGGGGCGAGGAGGGTGAAGGGCGCCATGGTGATCGCGAGGTACAGCGCCACGCGGCCGCGGGCCTCGTCGGTCGGCACGGAGAAGAAGACGGTGGAGGCGAGCGCGACCGTGATCATGACATCGCCGGCGCCGTTCACCCCGTGCAGCTCGATCAGCTTGCCCAGACCGGACTCACCGGCGCCGTGGGCGTGGGTGGCCTTGCGGATGCCTCGGGCGGTTCCCGTGAACGGCAGGTGCAGGGCACGACCGATCGCGCGGACGGACCCTGGCCTACGGCCCGAACCGCTCACCCGGCTCCTCCCCTTGCATCCCTTCGCCCCACCGGTCCCGGTGGCGCCCTGGGGTGTCCTCGCGGCTGCCACCCCGTCATAGTGCCCCGAGAACGCCTTCCGTAGTGCGGTTACCGCGCGTACGGCCGTGTGCTGTCCGGCGGACCGGCCGGCCGACGGTCAGGGTCGGGCCGGGGAATCATGGTGCCGGGGGTTCCAGAAACACCGTCGGTGTGGGCTCGGAGCCCGCGAAGAGGTAGCGTGCCTATCTCAGCCATCCCTCACAATGGATGGCACAGGTGCGCCCGAGCGCGATCGGCGCGGACGTCGACGCGGTCCCCAGGTCCGCTCCGTCCGCTCCACCGCCGGTGGCAACCGCACCCTGGAGACGGCGTAGGAGAGAAGCGATACCTGTGAGCGCAGCGATCACGCGAAGCCGCACCCCCGACCGCCTGTGCGCCGAGGCCGTCGACCTCGCCCGCACCGCGGCAGAGGAGGCCGCCGCGCCCGGCGTGGTCGGGGAGCACGTCGGCGTGCTCTCCGAGGGCGACCGCGTGGTGACGCACTTCTTCGAGTGCCGCGAGCTCGGCTACCGGGGCTGGCGCTGGGCGGTGACGGTCGCGCGCGCCTCGCGGGCGAAGGTCGTGACGCTGGACGAGGTGGTCCTGCTGCCCGGCCCGGACGCGGTCCTCGCCCCCGAGTGGGTCCCGTGGAGCGAACGCCTCCGCCCCGGCGACATGGGCCCGGGCGACCTGCTCCCCACCGACGCCGAGGACCTCCGCCTGGAGCCCGGCTACACCGGCGAGGAGGCCCCGTCGCCGAGCTCGGCCGTCTCGGAGGAGATGGCGGAGCTGGTGGAGGCGGAGGACGCGGAGGTGACGGCGGGCCCGCCGGCGAAGCTCCCGACGACTCCGTCCCGCGGCTCCATCGCCGCGGTCGCGGAGGAACTCGGCATGCGCCGGGCCCGGGTCCTCTCCCGCTACGGCCTCCACACCGCCGCCGACCGCTGGGAAGAGGCCTACGGCGCCAAGACCCCCATGGCCCAGGCGGCCCCCGCCTCCTGCGTCACCTGCGGCTTCCTCACCCCCATCGGCGGCTCCCTCGGCCAGGCCTTCGGCGTCTGCGCCAACGAGTTCTCACCCGCCGACGGCCGTGTGGTGTCGCTCGCGTACGGCTGCGGCGGCCACTCCGAGGCCGCGGTCATGCCGAAGCCGCCGCGGCCGGCTCCGCCGGTGATCGACGAGACGCGGGTGGACCCGTTCCCCCTGCGTCCGGCGGCGGACTCCGGATCGGTGCCGGTGATGACGGACGAGGAGTCGGCGGAGCTGGGGCACTCCTGAGCCGTCAGCCCCCCGACCCGGGCCGGTCGCCCTCGTTCCGGTCGTCCTCGTTCCGGTAGAGCGGCAGGCCGTCCGTCGGGATCGTCCACTCGCCGATGGTGACGTCCTCGCCGTACACGAAGTCCTTGCGCGTCGCGTAGCGCGGGCCGTCGGGGGTGGGGTGGATGTCGGTGAGGACGGCGCCGGTGCCGGTGCGGGGGTCGAAGACGGCGTAGACGGGGACGCCGATCAGCGGGTAGTCGCGCATCTTGGAGACCCAGTCGTTGTCCGGGTTGGAGCGCGAGACGATTTCCACGGCGGCGACGAGCGAGCGGGGATCGAAGGATCCGTCTCCCTCCATCTCGGCCTCGCTGATCACCATCACATCGGGACGGCGCATGACGCCCTCGGGTTCGTCCTCGACGTCGGGTTCACCCGTGTGCGCCACGAGATCCTCCGGCATCACCTTCTCCAGGCGTTTCCGGATGTGCACAGTCGTCAGCGCATGCCGGCCGCCGGGATCCCTCAGATCGTGGACGATCCCTTCCTTGGTGATCTCGAACCGGCCGGGGAGGGTGTCGTCCATGGACTGCACGAAGTCGCGCATGGCCCGGTAAGCGTGTGGGAGCAAGGCTCAGAAGCCCAGGTAGGTGATCTGGACGATGTAGACGCGTTCGCTGCGTACGACGACCTGGTAACCGAACCAGCCGCCGGAGACGATGATTTCGCCGCCCTTCGGGTCGATCCCTTCATGGGCCCGCCCGTGAATGTGGAGGGCTTCGGCCGCTCTGACCAGTTCGTCGGCCTTGCGTTCCACGGCGGTGAGGAAGTCTGCAGGGGCAGTACGAGCGGCTTCTTCGGCGCCGAAGGCGTACTCCCACTTCCAGCTCACTCGCGCACTGCTTTCAGGGCCTCCTCGAGGACCGCGCTCAGCTCGCGGAGGGCTTCCCGCGCGACGTCCGGGTCTTCATGCTCCAGATTGCTCTCCGCCTGGGCGTAGCGGGTGGAGAGGTCCGGACGGCGGGCGATTTCGATCTCCTTGGCCCAGATCAGGACCCAGCTCTGTACCGGGCTGAGTGATTGCCACTCGACTGCCTTGGCAAAGGCCTCGTCCTTCATGGACTGCATCTCGTCCAGGCGACCTGGGGCAACGACGGTGAGAGCTGCACGCAGGGCATCAGGAGTCAGCTCAGGACGGGGAATCAACTCGTGCTCGTGATCGGCCTGAGTGCTCATGGTGTCCTCCTGGGAGTGCCCAGGCCAGAGTACCCGGCCTGCTGGAAGAGAACGGGACAGAACGGTCTCAGGAAGCGGTGGTGAGGGGAGTGCGGCAGTCACGGCAGAGTCCTGGAGTCGGTGAGCGGAAGGCGTGGTCGCAGCCGTCGCAGTTCTGGAGCGGGTGGCGGAGCCGGCGGCGGCTCGGGGGCGCGGTATGGGGGAAGGGGCGGCAGCTGTGCGGTCAGACGGTGGGCCAGGAAGGCGGCCGGGCGGATCAGGGGTTCCAGCGGCAGGTTCTCGGTCAGGGCGTGGCGTACGGCGGTGGGGGTGAGGTCGCGTTCCAGCCAGGCGGCGACGCCAAGGGATCGCCCTTGTCACCGGAGCACGCGTTTTCGGGCTCCGGTGACAGACGGATTTCGGCCCACACCGTCTTGCGTGGCCGCAGCCCCTCGTACACACCCCAGCGGTCGGCCAACGCGTCCACCAGGAGCAGGCCTCGGCCCGATTCGGAGTCGTCCTCTGCGCCCTGCCGGAGGCTCGGCGTCCGGTCGCCCCGCGTGTCCGTGACCTCGACGCGGAGCGTGCCGCCGATGACGTAGAGCAACAGCCCGAAGTCCCTGCCGGGGACGCGGCCGTGGGTGACGGCGTTGGCGGCCAGCTCGGCGACGATGTGGGCCGCCGGGTCCAAGGGGAGCCCCCAGGCGCGGAGTTGTTCCGTGGCGAGGAGCCGGGCGAGGCGGGCTCCGCGGGGCGTGGACGACAGCCGCAGGCTGAAGTTGCGGAAGTGGTCGCCGGGTTGCGGCTGGCCGGAGGTGAATTCCTGGATCACGTCACTCAGAGTGTCCAAGTCGGCCTACTGTGAAAAGTGACGACGCGGTTGCGTACGGTGACTGTCCGGGGGTTGTCCGGCGGTGTCGAGGGCTGTCGAGCGACGGAGGGGCGCGGAATGACGCACGTGAATGGAACACCGGTGAGCGTTGAGGTCGATGCGGACGAGCCGGGGTGGGAGGTGGAGCCGGACGACGAGTGGGGGTTGGCAGTCGTCGCCACCGTGGGACGGCAGTTGAAGCTGCGCCGCGAGGCGTTGGGGATGCGGGCCGGCCAGTTCGCGGAGGCGGTCGGTTACGGCGAAGACATGATCTACAAGATTGAGAGCGGAAAGCGGATTCCTCGCCCCGAGTTCCTGGACAGGGCGGACGAGGTGCTGGGGGCGGGTGGGCTGCTCTCGGCGATGAAGGAGGACGTGAAGAAGGTCAGTTACCCGAAGAAGGTGCGGGATCTGGCTTCGATGGAGGCTAAGGCGGTCGAACTTCAGCTCTACGATCCGCTGAACATCCATGGACTGTTGCAGACACCTGAGTACGCACGAGCGCTGCTTCTGATGCGGCGCCCCGCGTACGGCGAGGAGGAGGTGGAGCGGTTCATCGCCGCGCGTGTGGCCCGCAAAACCGTCTTCGAAAGGGACCCGTCGCCTGAGATCAGCTTTGTTCTGGAGGAGTGGACTCTACGACGCCCCCTCGGAGGAAAGACGGTGTTGCGCGGCCAACTCGAGTATCTGCGCGAGGCAGGTCGGTTGCGGAACGTCGAGCTTCAGGTGATGCCGATGAACCGTGAGGAGCACGCCGGATTGGCCGGTGGCATCGAGGTGCTGAAGTTCGAGGACGGCTCTGCGGTGGGTCGTTCGCCAGCGGTGGCCAACGGCCGACCGGTCTCCGAGCCCAGGCATCTCCGTATCCTGGAACTGCGCTATGGCATCATCCGGGCTCAGGCGCTCACCCCGCGTGAGTCGACGGCCTTCATTGATCAACTGCTGGGGGAAACATGATCCGCAACACCTCGGCCGGGGGCGCCTCCGGCCTGGCGTGGTTCAAGAGCAGCTACAGCAGCAGCAGCGAAGGCGACTCCTGCGTGGAAGTAGCCACCACCCCCGCCACCATCCACATCCGCGACTCGAAGACCGTGGACGGCCCCCGCCTGGCCTTCGCCCCGAGCGCCTGGACCGCCTTCCTCCCGTACGCCTCCGAGGACTGAGAGGCATGACCGACCTGGCGTGGTTCAAGAGCAGCTACAGCAGCGGCTCCGAGGGCGACTCCTGCGTCGAGGTAGCCACCACCCCCACCACCATCCACATCCGTGACCCCAAGAACGACCCGGTCGACGGCCCCCGCCTCACCCTCACCCCCGCCGCCTGGTCCGGCTTCCTCCCCTTCGCCTCCGGAAGCTGACCGCCTCCGCCGCGCGATACCTTCTCCTCACGGCGACGAGGAAGAGGGAAACCGACGTGAGCAAGTTCGTGCGGCCGGCGCCCGAGGGCGCGGACCCCTTCGGTACGGCCCGTCTGCGCCGCGGGGTGCTGGACGCCTGGGCGACCAGTCCCGCCCGGTTCCGGGAGGACGCCAACGCCGAGGAGGATCTCGTCCTCGGCGGCTACCGGGACCGCCTCGTCGTCGAGCTGGCGCAGAACGCGGCGGACGCGGCGGCGCGGGCGGGTGTCCCCGGGCGGCTGCGCCTCACGCTCCGCGAGGGCGTCCTCGTCGCCGCGAACACCGGCGCACCGCTGGACGCGGCCGGTGTCGAGTCGCTCGCCACGCTCCGGGCGTCCGCGAAGCGGGACACGCAGCAGGTGTCGGTCGGCCGCTTCGGCGTCGGCTTCGCGGCCGTCCTCGCCGTCACCGACGAGCCCGCCGTCGTCGGCCGGCACGGCGGGGTGCGCTGGTCGCTGGCGGAGGCCCGCGTCCTGGCCTCCGAGACGGCCCGCCACAGCCCCGGCCTCGGGGACGAGATCCGCCGCCGCGACGGACACGTGCCCCTGCTGCGGCTGCCGTTCGCCGCCGAGGGCACGGCCCCGGACCCGTACGACACGGCCGTCATCCTGCCGTTGCGGGACCCGGCCGCCGCCGATCTCGCCGAGCGGCTGCTGACCGCCGTGGACGACGCCCTGCTCCTCGCCCTGCCGGGGTTGGAGGAGGTCGTCGTGGAGGTGGGCGACCAGGCGCCGCGCACCCTGTGCCGCCGCGCCGACGGGGACCTGACCGTCGTGGAGGACTCCCGGGACGGCACCACCCGCTGGCGTGCCGCCGCCGCGAACGGGCCGCTCACGGCGGACCTGCTGGCCGACCGGCCGGTGGAGGAGCGGCTGCGGCCGTACTGGTCGGTGACCTGGGCGGTGCCCGTGGACGCCGACGGCAGCCCGGCGCACCCCCGCACCAGCCCCGTACTGCACGCGCCGACCCCGAGCGACGAGCCGCTCGGTGTGCCCGCGCTGCTCATCGCCTCCTTCCCGCTGGACACCACCCGGCGTCATGCCGCGCCCGGCCCGCTGACCGACTTCCTGGTGCAGCGCGCCGCCGACGCGTACGCCGGGCTGCTCGCCGAGTGGCGGCCGGTGGGCGCCGGGATCATCGATCTGGTGCCGGGCCCACTGGGCAAGGGCGAGCTGGACGGCGTCCTGCGCCAGGCGATCCTGGACCGGCTGCCCCGCACGGCGTTCCTGCCGCCCGCCGTCGAGCCCGCACCGGAGGAGGAGCTCCCCGAGGTGCTGCGGCCGCGTGACGCGGAGATCGTGGAGGGGGCGGGCGCCGACACCGTACGGGTGCTGGCGGAGGTCCTGCCGACCCTCCTTCCCGCCGGGCTGGAACGGCGGGTGGAACTGCGCACTCTCGGCGTGGCCCGGATCCCGCTCGCCGACGCGATCGACCGGCTGGCGGGGCTGGAGAAGTCCCCGGACTGGTGGTACCGCCTGTACGAGAGTCTGGCGGGCGTCGACCCGGACCGGCTCTCCGGGCTGGCCGTGCCGCTGGCCGACGGGCGGACGACGATCGGGCCCCGGCAGGTGCTGCTGCCCGACCCGGACACGGCCGGCGTCGACGCGGACGTCCTGGCCCGGCTCGGCCTCAAGGTCGCCCACGAGGACGCCGCGCACCCGCTGCTGGAGAAGCTCGGAGCCCTTCCCGCGACGCCGCGTGCCATCCTCACCACGCCGCAGGTGCGGGCTGCCGTCGCCGCGTCCCTCGATGACAGCGGCGTGGCCTGGGAAGAGGACGCGCCCGACGCCGAGGAGCTCGCCGACACCGTCCTCGCCCTCGTCCGTGACGCGGGACTGGAGCCCGGCGACGAGCCCTGGCTCGGCGCCCTCGCCCTGCCCGACGAGGACGGTGAACTCGTCCCCGCCGGTGAACTCGTCCTCCCCGGCAGCCCGTTCGCGTCCGTGATCCGCGAAGACGAACTGGCGTCCGTCGACGCCGAGTTGGCGGAGAAATGGGGCGAGCAGCCCTTGGCCGCCTGCGGCGTCCTCGCCGACTTCGCGCTCGTCCGCGCCACGGACGTCGTCCTCGACCCGGACGAACTGGAGCCCCGCGAGGGCGACTTCGCCGAACCCGACGACGCGGGCCTGCTCGACGCCGTCGACGTGTGGTGCGAGGACATCCTCGACCGCTTCCCGGACAGCCCGGTGCCTCCGGTGGCCACCGAGCTGATCGCCGTCCGCGACCTCGACCTCGTGGACGACGACAAGTGGCCCCAGGCCCTCGCCCTCCTCGCCCGGCCCCCGCTGCGCGACGCCCTCACCCAGCCGGTCCGCATCCTCCTCCACGACGGCACCCACGAGGTCGTACGGCCCTACACCGCCTGGTGGCTGCGCGGCCAGCCCGTCCTCGACGGCCGCCGCCCGGCGGGTCTGCTGGCGGCGGGCGGCGACCCGTTGCTCCGCGGCCTGTACGACGAGGCCGACGCCACCGGCTTCGACGACGAGCAGGTCCTGCGGGCGCTGGGCGTACGGACGTCGGTGTCGGCGCTGCTGGACGAGCCGGGCGGCGCGGCGGAACTCCTGGACCGCCTCGCCGACCCGGACCGCCCCGTCACCGCGGCCCAACTGCACGGCCTGTACGGCGCACTGGCCGAGCTGGACCCCGAGCAGGTGACCCTGCCGGACGAGCTGCGGGCCGTCGTCGACGGCCGGGTGGAGGTCGTGGACGCGGCCGACGCCGTCGTCGTCGACTCCCCCGACCTGCTCCCCTTCACGGAGGGCGTCCCCCTGCTGCCGGTCCGCCCGTCCCGCGCCGCCGACCTGGCCGAACTGTTCCAGGTACGGCGACTGAGCGAGTCCGTGACGGGCGAGGTGGACTCGGAGGGCACCGAGCACGACGTACCCGAGTCGGTCCGCGCCCTCCTCGGCCCACGCACCCCCGACACCTACGTCGAGCACGAGGAACTCGTCGTCGACGGCGTCGAGATCGACTGGCGCCTCACCAACGACGGCGTCCTGCACGCCGCCACCCTGGAGGGCGTCGCCGCCGGTCTGGCCTGGGCGGCCGGCCAGTGGCCCCGCCGCTTCGAGGTCGCCGCCCTGCTGGAGGACCCGTCCCGGACGGCAGAGCTGGCCCGGGACCGCTGGTTCGACTGAGACGGACGCACGGCAAAGGCCGCTCCGCCGGGATGACCCCGGTGGAGCGGCTTGTCATTTCGTCCGTTTGTGTCAGGCCATGGAGCCCGCGAAGGCCGACTTCTCCCGCCCCAACGTCGCCTCGTGCTCTGGCCGGAGAATGATCACGCCACCTGTCCGCTCCACGAGGACGAGCGAGGTGATCAGCAGGCCGTGTACGAGACTGTGCAGCACGTGGTTGCGCGTGGAGGAGTAGCGGTCGTACAGCTGTGCGGTGAAGGTCAGCAGCGCCGCCGGATCCACCTCGCAGCCGCCTTCCCGGGTAGGCGTCAGACCGGACGGCACCTCAAGGAACTCGGCTGCTCCCCGTGCGAGGGAGGCGTACAGCTGACCGCTGTAGTAGCCCGCGTCCCAGACCGTCTTGTCACCGCACTCGAAGGGGTAGCTCAATCCGCGATCTCCAATCTGAGGTCGAGCTCAGGGTATTGGGGCAGCGGCCGCAGCGCCCGCGCGGTCGCTGACGGTCATTCACGCTTCGCTCACAATTCCTTCGTCAAATACGCAACCGTCGAGTAGGGTCGCGAGTCTCACACAGCGAACCGGCTGTCACAGCCGGTCCGTTGAGCATTCGGGCCCCGCTGGGACGTCGCGTCCCGCGGGCCCCATCGACCTGGGGGAACCACACTCATGCGTATCCGCAACGCTGCCGCCGCCGTGTCTCTCGGTGCCGTCGCCCTCACCGGGCTGGCCGTGCCCGCCGCGCAGGCCGACGAGGTGCGAGGCGACACCAAGATCTCCAACGTCGTGGTGAACGGTGGCAAGCCGGTCGTCGTCGGCGCGACCGGGACGAAGGCCGTCACCGTCACCTTCACCGTCAAGGACAACTCGGGTGTCGACTGGGCGCAGGTGATCCTGTTCCACGGTGCTGACATCGAGTCGTCCGACAGCGGCGCCGTGGCCAACAGCAGTGACGGCCGGGCCACCTGCACCACCGTCAACGCCACCACCTCGAACTGCAAGTCGACCTTCACGCTCAAGACGGGCGGCAACCTCATCAACAAGGTGGCCGGGCTCTGGAAGGTCTGGGCGATCGCCGCGGGCAATGACGTCGACTACGTCCAGAAGGACTACGCCCGGGGCTTCAACATCCAGCGCTCCTCCAAGCTCACCGTCAACGCCTCCCCGGAGCCGGTGCGCAAGGGCGCCACGATCACCGTGACCGGTGCCCTCACCCGGGCCAACTGGGAGACGCACAAGTTCGGCGGTTACAGCGGTCAGCCGGTGAAGCTCCAGTACAAGAAGAACGGCTCCACCACCTGGAGCACGGTCAAGACCGTCAAGACGAACAGCAAGGGCGGCCTGAAGACCACCGTCAAGGCCACGGCGGACGGCTCCTTCCGCTACACCTTCGCGGGCAACGCGGCGACGGCCGCCGTCACGACCGCCGGCGACTACGTCGACGTCAGGTAGTAGACGCCGTACAACCATTTCCGGCCGCCGGTGATCTGACCACGCGAGCCGACAGGCTCACGCCCACTCGGGCTCGCTGGAGGCATCCGCCCGGAGAGCCCCTTCTTCACTTGGGACATGCATGCGCATTCGAGCCACCGTGGCCGCCGTCACCGGCGCCCTGGCCCTCTCCGCCCTTGCCGTGCCGGCCGCCCAGGCCGTTGACAGCACGCCCGGCAAGGCCGACTCCTTCAAGGCTGCCCAGGCCGCGCACCGGGCCGCCTCCGGCAAGACCGCGTACACGGGTGTGGGCGCGGCCGACACCGGCACCCCCTACGCCCTGGACGCCAAGTTCTCCGGCGTCAAGGTCAACAACGGCAAGCCGATCGTCGCCGGCGCCACCGCCCGGGTGAGCGTGCCGGTGACCTTCCAGGTGACGCACGCCGCGGACGTCGACCTCAACGCCGAAGACGTCGAAATGGACGTCGTCATCTACCGCGGCTCGTACGACAACCCGGCCAACGTCCTGGTCGGCGACGACTGGCCGAGCTGCACCGCCGCCTCGGCGACCGTGTCCAACTGCAAGGGCACCATCGACATCTACCCGACCGACGAGCTGACCAACGCCGACGCCACCACCTTCAAGGCGCTCGGCTACGTCATCGACTGGAACGACGTCGACCCCTTCGCCGAGGACATCGACTGGAGCAAGGTCGGTTACGCCGAGGGCGACGCCCTCGCCACCACCCGGCTCGTGCGCCAGTCGCAGCTGACGGTCAACGCCTCCCCCGAGCCGGTGAGGAAGGGCAAGACCATCACCGTCACGGGCCGGCTGACCCGCGCCAACTGGGACACCAACACGAACACCGGCTACGCCGGCGTGTACGCCCAGCTGCAGTTCCGCAAGAACGGCACCACCACCTACTCCACGGTGAAGAGCGTCAAGACCACCTCGACCGGTGGTCTGGCCACCACCGTCACGGCGTCGGTGGACGGCTACTACCGCTACACCTTCGTGGGCACCACGACCGCCTCGGCGGTCAGCGCCGCGGGTGACTTCATCGACGTGCGCTGACGTCACTGACGTACGTCACTGACACACAGGACAGGGCCCACTCCTCGCCTCCAGCGAGGAGTGGGCCCTGTCCTTTGGCCCTCGGCCCTCTTCCCGCGACCCGTGGCCCTTGATCCGTGGCCCACGGTGCTGTGACTGGCAAGCCATAGCTAAGGCTCCGTCAAAAATCCTTGACTCGCTACAACCCTCCTCATCCGCCACCCATCTCACCTGACGAGTCAACAGACTCCGAGATCACTTCTCTCCATCTGGGGAACGCACATGCGCATTCGCGCCACCGTGGTCGCCGTCACCGGCGCCCTCGCCCTCTCCGCCTTCGCCGTGCCGGCCGCGCAGGCCGCACCGTCGGCGGCGCCCGCTGTCACCTTCTCCAACATGAAGGTGAACAAGGGCAAGAACATCGTCGTCGGCGCCACCGGCAAGGTCGCCGTGCCGGTCACGTACACCCTGACGAAGCCCGCCGACCTGAGCACCTCCTCCTTCGAGAACGGTCCGCTCGTCTACCGCGGTACCACGCTCGGCCCCTCGACCAACCCCATGATCATCAGTGACGCGCCGGGGAAGTGCACCGCGGCCTCGACGACCGTCCTGAACTGCTCGGCGACCATCTACGTCAGCGCGGACTACGGCGACGTGGCGAACAACGAAGCCGGCGTCTGGAAGGTGGGCGCTCTCGCCATCGGCAAGGACGCGCAGTCCGAGGCGGACGCCAAGTGGCAGGGCGGCCTCGGCACCACGAAGATCCTGCGCCTGGCCAAGCTGACGGCCAACGCCGCCCCCGAGCCGGTGAAGAAGGGCAGGACCATCACCGTCACGGGCAAGCTGACCCGCGCCAACTGGGACACCAACACGTACGGCGGTTACTCCGGCGTGTACGCCCAGCTGCAGTTCCGCAAGAAGGGCACCACCACCTACAAGACGGTGAAGAGTGTCAAGACCACCGCGACCGGTGGCCTGAAGACCACGGTGACCGCGTCGGCGGACGGCTACTACCGCTACACCTTCGCGGGCACCGCCACGACCGCGCCGGTCAGCGCGGCGGGCGACTTCATCGACGTGCAGTAATTACCCGACAATCACCTGATCGATGCCCCGCGCTCGCCGCGGGTCCGTATCGACATCGACATCGGCATGCGGCTTCGCCGCGCGTGCGCGTCGTGGACGGCCACGACGCGCACGCCCGCAGGGGCCGGGACGGCACCACCCCCGGCTCCTGCCGAGCGCTAAGCGGGAAAGCGGCGGTCGACCCACCTCCAGAGGAACTCCAGGGCGGCCGCCGCCACCACCGCGATGCCCACCGCGATCCACGGCATCGTCACCCCCACCAGCTTCAGCGCGAAGAAGTCCTGCAGCCACGGCACCACCAGCACCACCAGGAAGCCCACGCCCATCGCGGCCACCAGCGCGATCCGCCACCAGGTGTACGGGCGGGCGATGATCGCCAGCACCCACATCGAGATCAGGAACAGCGTGAGCGTCGCGGCGCTCGTCTCGGCGTCCAGGGCGCCGTCGCCCGTGTAGTGGTGCCGGGCGATCAGATACGTCACGAAGGTCGCGAGACCGGCCAGCACCCCGCCCGGGATCGAGTAGCGCATCACCCGTCGTACGAAGTGCGGCCGGGCGCGTTCCTTGTTGGGGGCGAGGGCGAGGAAGAAGGCCGGGACGCCGATCGTCAGCGTCGACAGCAACGTCAGGTGGCGGGGGAGGAAGGGGTACTCCACCTGCCAGCACACCACCAGCAGGGCCAGCAGCACCGAGTAGACCGTCTTCACCAGGAAGAGGGTCGCCACGCGCGTGATGTTGCCGATGACCCGCCGGCCCTCCGCCACCACCGACGGAAGCGTGGCGAAGCTGTTGTTCAGCAGCACGATCTGGGCGACCGCCCGCGTCGCCTCGGAGCCCGAGCCCATCGCCACGCCGATGTCCGCGTCCTTCAGCGCGAGGACGTCGTTGACGCCGTCGCCGGTCATCGCGACGGTGTGCCCGCGGGACTGCAGGGCGCCGACCATGTCCCGCTTCTGCTGCGGGCTGACCCGGCCGAACACCGTGGCGTCGTCGAGGGCCCGGCCCATCCCGTCGCGCTCGGCGGGCAGCCGGCGCGCGTCGACCGTACGGGCGTCGAGGCCCAGCTTGGCGGCGACGGCGCCCACCGACACCGCGTTGTCGCCGGAGATGACCTTGGCCTGGACGTCCTGCTCGGCGAAGTAGCGCAGGGTGTCGGCGGCGTCGGGACGCAGCCGCTGCTCCAGGACGACGAGGGCGGTGGCGCCGGCGCCGCGGGCGACCTCGGGATCGTCGAGGTCGCGGACGGCGCGGGCGAGGAGGAGGACGCGCAGGCCCTGTTCGTTGAGCCGCTCGGTCTCGGCGAGGGCGGGGTCGTCGGCGGGCAGCAGGACGTCGGGGGCGCCGAGCAGCCACGTACTGGTCTCGCCGTTGCCCTCGCTGAAGGTGGCGCCGCTGTACTTGCGGGCGGAGGAGAAGGGGAGCGACTCGGTGCAGCGCCAGTCGTCGGTGTCCGGGTAGGCGTCGATGATCGCCTGGAGGGAGGCGTTGGGGCGGGGGTCGGACTCGCCGAGCGCGCCGAGGACCTGGTGTACGTACGTGGCGTCGGCGCCGTTGAGGCCGCGGACCTCGGTGACGTCCATGCCGCCCTCGGTGAGGGTGCCGGTCTTGTCCAGGCAGACGGTGTCGACGCGGGCGAGGCCCTCGATGGCCGGGAGTTCCTGGACGAGGCACTGCTGCCGGCCGAGGCGGATCACGCCGATCGCGAAGGCGACGGAGGTGAGGAGGACGAGGCCCTCCGGGACCATGGGGACGATGCCGCCGACGGTGCGGGCGACCGAGTCCTTGAGGTCGTTCTCCTTGACGAACAGCTGGGTGACGACCAGGCCGATCGCGGCGGGGACCATCATCCACGTCACGTACTTCAGGATCGTGGAGATGCCGGAGCGCAGCTCGGAGTGGACGAGGGTGAAGCGGGAGGCCTCCTCGGCGAGCTGGGCGGCGTAGGCCTCGCGGCCGACCTTGGTGGCCTGGAAGGCGCCGCCGCCGGCGACGACGAAGCTGCCCGACATGACCTCGTCGCCGGGACGCTTGACGACGGGGTCCGCCTCGCCGGTGAGCAGCGACTCGTCGATCTCCAGTCCGTCGGCCTCGACGCAGACCCCGTCGACGACGATCTTGTCGCCGGGACCGACTTCCATGAGGTCGTCCAGGACGAGGTCGGAGGTGCTGACCTGGACGGCGACGCCGTCGCGGCGGACCGTCGGCCGGGCCTCGCCTATCACCGCCAGGGAGTCGAGGGTCTTCTTCGCCCGCCACTCCTGGATGATGCCGATGCCGGTGTTCGCGAGGATCACGAACCCGAAGAGGCCGTCCTGGATCGGTGCGACGGCCAGCATGATCAGCCAGAGCACGCCGATGATCGCGTTGAACCGGGTGAAGACGTTCGCCCGGACGATCTCGCCGACGGTTCGGCTGCTGCGGGCGGGTACGTCGTTGACCTGACCGCGTGCGACACGCTCCGCGACCTCGCTGGCGGTGAGCCCGGTCGCCGTGGGAGCCGGGGCGGGGGCGGCGGCGTCGGTATGGGGCATGGAATCGACGGTACGTGCGGATTGGGCCGTTCACCCGCCGGAAGTCCGGAAGATCCGACCTCGGGAGGAGGGCCGTAGTGCGGTGGTACTACGCGCCGTCCACTCGGCCCGACTCGGTCCGGCTCGGCTTCGACGACGACTCGGCGGGCTTCGACGACGGCTCGGCGGGCTCCGACGGTTCGGCGGGCTTCGACGGCTCGGTCGGCCCGGCGTTCGCGGCCCGCTTGATCGCCTCGTCCCGCCTGCGGACGAACCAGATGCCGAAGAGACCGAGTCCGCCGCCCGCCAGGCAGGTCCACAGCCACCACAGGTGGCCGTGGTCGTCGAACCAGCCGTAGAAGGGGAGCTGGACGAGGAAGAGGGCGAACCAGAGGATCGTGCCGCCGGTGATGGTGGCGACCACGGGGCCCTCCAGGGGCTCCGGCGCCTCGTGCTTCGGGGTCCACTTCGCCATGGGGCACAGCTTACGAGGCGGGGGCGGCCCGCCACCCGGCCCTGGGGTCTACGCGCGGAGATGGCGTTCGCGGACTCATATGTTCATACTGAAACAGTTTGTTTCTGACCACTTGTGTTCGTAGGAAGCGCCAAAGCGGCTGGGGGAAGTCCGCTGGTGAATGAGGTTTCGCATGTCCACCTCGGCTCCCGCCAAGGTCCCCGCGCCCGAAGAGCCGGGCAGCTCGCCCGCGTACGGCGCTCTCGACCGCTACTTCAGGATCTCCGAGCGGGGCAGCACCCTCGCCCGTGAGGTCCGCGGCGGTTTCGCCACCTTCTTCGCGATGGCCTACATCATCGTGCTGAACCCGATCATCCTCGGCAGCGCGAAGGACATGTACGGTCACCAGCTCGACAACGGCCAGCTGGTCACCGCCACCTGTGTCACCGCCGCGTTCACGACGCTGCTGATGGGCGTCATCGGCAACGTGCCGATCGCGCTCGCCGCCGGTCTCGGCGTGAACTCCGTCGTCGCGCTCCAGCTCGCACCCCGGATGTCCTGGGCCGACGCGATGGGCATGGTCGTCCTCGCCGGCTTTGTGGTCATGCTCCTGGTCGCCACCGGTCTGCGTGAGCGGGTCATGAACGCCGTGCCCTTCGGGCTGCGCAAGGCGATCAGCATCGGCATCGGCCTGTTCATCATGCTGATCGGACTCGTGGACTCCGGGTTCGTCACCCGTATCCCGGACGCCGCCCACACCACCGTCCCGCTCCAGCTCGGCGCCGACGGTCACCTCAACGGCTGGCCGGTGCTCGTCTTCATCCTCGGCGCGCTGCTCACCCTCGCACTGATCGTCCGCAAGGTCCCCGGCGCGATCCTGATCTCGATCGTCGCCATGACCGCCCTGGCGCTGGTCATCAACGCCGTCGCGAAGGTGCCGACCTGGGGGCTCACCACGCCCGAGTGGCCCGGCAACCCCGTGGAGACCCCCGACTTCGGCCTCATCGGCGAGGTGAGCCTCTTCGGCGGCTTCGGCAAGGTCGGCGTGCTGACCGGCGTCCTCTTCGTCTTCACGGTCCTGCTGTCGTGCTTCTTCGACGCGATGGGCACGATCATGGGCGTCTCCGACGAGGCCAAGCTGACCAACGCCTCGGGTGAGATGCCCGGCATCAACAAGGTGCTCTTCGTCGACGGCCTCGCCGTCGCCGCCGGCGGCGCCAGCTCCTCCTCGGCGACCACCGCCTTCGTGGAGTCCACGGCCGGCGTCGGCGAGGGCGCCCGCACCGGCTTCGCGAACCTCGTCACCGGCGGCCTCTTCGCCGTGGCGCTGTTCCTCACCCCCGTCGCCACGATGGTCCCCTCCCAGGCGGCCACCCCCGCCCTGCTCGCGGTCGGCTTCCTGATCCTGGCGAACTCCGTCAAGGAGATCGACTGGGCCGACCACACCATCGCGATCCCCGCCTTCGTCACGATGGTGATGATGCCGTTCACCTACTCGATCACCAACGGCATCGGCATGGGCTTCATCACCTTCGTGGTGCTGCGCCTGGCGGCCGGGCGGGGCCGGGAGGTGCCGGTGCCGATGTACGTCGTGGCCGCCGTGTTCGGCTTCTACTACCTCATGCCGGCCCTCGGCCTGACCTGATCCCCGCCCTCCGCCCGACCCGACCCGGTGTCCTCGGCCTGACCCGCCCCGCCCCCGGGCTCACCCGGACCGTGCGACGCGGCTCAGGTGAGCCCGTAGAACTTCTCCGTCTCCTCGACGGCGGTCTGGAACCGCTCGTCGAAGTCATCGCGAATGAGCGTCCGGACGACGTAGTCCTGGACGCTCATTCCTCTTTTGGCGGCGTGGTGCCGGAGTCGTTCGAGCAGTTCGTGGTCTATGCGCAGGCTGAGCACGCTGGTCCCCATGCGTACGAGGGTCGCGGCACAGTTCGGGGTGTGGGATGGCGTTCCGCGCTCGCGTCACCCGTATGAGTGACATTGGGCGTCAGTGGCGGGCATCACGGGCATCAGGGCGCCCCGCGGTGGTCCTTAGCGAGAGTAATGAGTTACGCTAAAGAACATGTCGGACCTTACCCATGGCGACGACGCTGCCGCCGTGAACTCCCTGCGATCCGCCGTGATGCGGCTCTCCCGTCGACTCAAACACCAGCGGGTCGACGAGTCGCTGAGCCCGACCGAGATGTCGGTGCTCGGCACGCTCTCCCTGTGCGGCAGCGCCACCCCGGGCGAGCTCGCCCGCAAGGAGCATGTGCAGCCGCCCTCGATGACCCGCATCGTCGCGCTGCTGGAGGCCAAGGGCCTGGTCCGGCTGGAGCCTCACCCGGAGGACCGGCGCCAGAAGGTCGTCACCAGGACCGAGCAGGCCGAGACCATGCTCGAGGAGAGCCGCCGCAAGCGGAACGCGTTCCTGGCCACCCTGGTCGACGGCCTCGACGAGGACGAGTGGGCCAAGCTGCGCGCCGCCGCCCCCGTGCTGGAGAAGCTCGCACACCTGTAGGCAGTCCACGAGGAGGCGAACCCTTTTGAGTACGGGACCCGGAGCAGATTCCGCCCCCGCACCGACCACCCACGATCCCCAGTCCACCCCAGAGACGACGTCCGACGGCACCCGCGCCAGGTCCTCGATGTTCAGCTCCCTGAAGGTCAGGAACTACCGCCTGTTCTTCGCCGGCCAGGTCGTCTCCAACATCGGCACCTGGATGCAGCGCATCGCCCAGGACTGGCTGGTGCTCAGCCTCACCGGCTCCGCCACCGCCGTCGGCGTCACGACGGCCCTGCAGTTCGTGCCGATGCTGTTCTTCGGCCTGTACGGCGGCGTCCTCGTCGACCGTCTCCCCAAGCGCCCCACACTGCTCGTCACCCAGACGGCGATGGCCGTCACCGGCGTCGCGCTCGCCCTGCTCACCCTCTCCGGACACGTCGAGGTCTGGCACGTCTACGTCGCCGCCTTCGCCGTCGGCCTCGCGACCGTCGTCGACAACCCGGCCCGCCAGTCCTTCGTCTCCGAGATGGTCGGCCCGGACCAGCTGCAGAACGCGGTCAGCCTGAACTCCGCGAACTTCCAGTCCGCCCGCCTCGTCGGCCCCGCCGTCGCCGGTCTGATGATCACCGGTGTGGGCACGGGCTGGGCGTTCCTCTTCAACGGCCTGTCCTTCGTCGCACCCATCGCCGGTCTGCTGCTGATGCGGGCGCGTGAGCTGCACGTCGTCCAGCGGGCGCCGCGCGGCAAGGGCCAGCTGCGGGAGGGCCTGCGGTACGTCGCCGGGCGCCCCGACCTGATCTGGACGATCGTCCTGGTCGGGTTCATAGGGACCTTCGGCTTCAATTTCCCCGTCTATCTCTCCGCCTTCGCCGACGACGTCTTCCACGCGGGCGCCGGCTCCTACAGCCTCTTCAACACGCTGATGGCGGTCGGGTCGCTGGCCGGCGCGCTGCTCGCGGCCCGGCGCGGCACCGCCCGGATGCGGGTGCTGATCGCGGCGGCGCTGGCGTTCGGCCTCATGGAGCTGGTGGCGGCGGCTGCCCCGTCCCTGTGGCTGTTCGCGCTGCTCATGGCACCGATCGGCATGTTCGGCATGACGGTCAACGTCACCGCGAACACCAGCATCCAGATGGGCACCGACCCGGCCATGCGCGGCCGCGTCATGGCCCTCTACATGATGGTCTTCCTGGGCGGCTCCCCGGTGGGCGCCCCGATCGCGGGCTGGGTCACGGACGCGTACGGCGTCCGGGCCGGTCTCGCGGTGGGCGGCGCGATCTCCGCCGCCGCGGCCGTCACCATCGGCCTGCTCCTGGCCCGCGTCGGCGGCCTGCGCCTGTCGGTGGGCTGGCACCGCGGCCATCCTCGGGTGCGGTTCGTCCCGCGCGAGCGGCGGGAGGAGCGGCTGGCCACGGCGGCATAGGAGGAGGCGTCCGGGTCAGTCGCGGGGGAACTCGTCGGTCTTGAGGACCAGACCGACGACGGTCCCGGTCAGGTCGATCTCGTCACCGAAGCCGAAGCTGACCTCGCCGTGATACTCGCCGTCCCTCGGCAGGGTGTGCAGGTGCCACTCCGCGGTGTACGGGTTCACGATCAGGTACACCGGCACTTCGGCGAGGGCGTAGGCGGTCTTCTTGGGGCCGTAGTCGTTGGCGGCGGTGTCCTTGGAGACGACCTCGGCGACGAACTCGACGTCCTCGTACCGCCAGCGGCCCTTCTCGTCCTTCTGAGCGCCTTCGGTGAGAGCCGTCACGTCGGTGGCGAAGCCGTTGAGATGCCCGGGATAGTCGATGCGGACGTCGGACTTGACGCGCTTGCGCGGATACTTGGCACGCAACTGCTCGACGATGTCCAGGATGATGTCCCAGTGGCTGTCCCGCTGCGGCGACATGAAGATGTGCCCCCCGACGATCTCGGTCTTGTATCCCTCGGGGACGGGCATCTTCTCCAGCCACTCGAACAACATGTCGAGCGTGAGTTCGCCGCTGCTCTCGGCCATCTCGATCCTGTCGTCAAGGACGGTCATCGTGGCGTTCCTCCCCGGCTGCCGCTCGGTCACGGACAGCCGCGCAGTACAACGATACGCACGGTGACCGGTCACACGTGGGTGCGGCAGCGAGACTGGACGCATGAGACTCTTCGCCGCCGTGCTGCCTCCTGAGGAAGCGGCCCACGAACTGGCCGTCGAGATCGCGCAGCTGAAGAAGCTGCCCGGTGCGGACGGGCTGCGCTGGACCGGCCGCCCCGGCTGGCACTTCACGCTCGCGTTCTACGGGGAGGTCGACGAGGAGGTCGTACCGGAGCTGTCGGCGCGGCTGGAGCGGGTCGCGCGGCGCGGTGAGCCCTTCGAGCTGGCGCTGCGGGGCGGGGGCCAGTTCGGGCACGGGCGGGCGCTGTGGGTCGGGGCGTCGGGCGAGGTGGCGGCGCTGCGGCTGCTGGCCGACCGGACGGAGGCGGCGGCGCGCAAGGCCGGCCTGGACATGGGCGAGCACCGCCGCTACAAGGCCCATCTGACGGTGGCCCGCAGCCGGGACGCCGTGGACGTCCGGTCGTACGTCGAGGCGCTGGACGCCTTCGCCGGCCGCACGTGGACGGTGGACGAGCTGGTGCTGGTCCGCAGCAACCTGCCGAAGTCCGGGGTGCCGGGGGAGCAGCCGCGTTACGAGGCGGTCGCCCGTTGGCCGCTCGGCGGGGCCGGTTAGGCTCGAAGCGTGGACCCGAAGACCCGGAACCGGATCATGGCCGGTGTGCTCGTGCTGTTGTTCGTCGTGGTGGCGGTGGCTGCCGCGCTGTAGCTCCGCTGGTGGAGCGAGGGTGGGGGACTGCGCGTCGCAGGTCGGCTGCGGGCCGTCTGTGGCTTGTCGCGCAGTTCCCCGCGCCCCTTGGGGACGTGCGTCCCTCAAGGGGGTGTCGTCCTCACCGTGTCACCAGGCGAAGGCCTCCGGAGACGGGCCCGGGCCCGGGAAGATCTCGTCGAGGCCGGCCAGCAGTTCCTCGCTCAGCTCAAGCTTCGCGGCGCGTACGGCGGAGCCGAGCTGCTCGGCGGTGCGCGGGCCGACGATCGGGCCGGTGACGCCCGGGCGGGTCAGCAGCCAGGCCAGCGCGGCCTCGCCGGGCTCCACGCCGTGCTTGTCGAGCAGGTCCTCGTACGCCTGGATCTTGGCGCGTACGGCCGGGTCGGCGAGGGTGTCGGCGGCCCGCCCGGAGCTGCGCCGTCCGCCCTCCACCTCCTTCTTGATGACGCCGCCGAGCAGCCCGCCGTGCAGCGGGGACCACGGGATGACGCCCAGGCCGTAGTCCTGCGCGGCCGGGATGACCTCCATCTCGGCGCGGCGCTCGTAGAGGTTGTACAGGCACTGCTCGCTGACGAGGCCGATGGTGCCGCCGCGCCTGGCGGCGATCTCGTTGGCCTGGGCGATCTTGTACCCGGGGAAGTTGCTGGAGCCGACGTACAGGATCTTCCCCTGCTGGACGAGGACGTCGACGGCCTGCCAGATCTCCTCGAAGGGAGTGGCGCGGTCGATGTGGTGGAACTGGTAGACGTCGATGTGGTCGGTCCGCAGCCGCTTGAGCGACGCGTCCACGGCCCGCCGGATGTTCACCGCCGACAGCTTGTCGTGGTTGGGCCAGGCCTCGCCGTCCGCGCCCATGTTGCCGTACACCTTGGTGGCGAGGACGACTTTCTCGCGCCGCTCGCCGCCCTGCGCGAACCAGTTGCCGATGATCGTCTCGGTACGGCCCTTGTTCTCGCCCCAGCCGTACACGTTCGCCGTGTCGAAGAAGTTGATGCCCGCGTCCAGCGCCGCGTCCATGATCGCGTGACTGTCCGCTTCGTCCGTCTGCGGGCCGAAGTTCATGGTGCCGAGGACGAGCCGGCTGACCTTGAGTCCCGTGCGTCCGAGCTGCGTGTACTTCATGCCGGGCACGCTAGCCCCGTGGAGTGCGCTCTAGGCAAGGGAGTCCAGGAAGGCCGTCCGAGCGGTCGGGGTGGTCGGGTCGCCCGCCTTCAGCCTCCGGAGGTGGTGTGCAGGACGGCGAACAGGGCTCGCGCCCGCGTGTCGTCCGGCATCTGCCAGGCGCCGGCGACGTGGCCGGTCGCGCCCTGGGGGAGGAGGGGAGGGCCGTCGAGGGTCGGCCGCAGGACTCGGTGCAGGCGGAGGGTCGTCCCGTCGGAGGCGCGCAGCTCGGTGCCGGTCTCGTCGTCGGCGGCCGTGGTGAAGGCGGCCGGGGAGGGCAGGCCCTCACCCGTGTGGGAGCGGGTGACCTCCCGGTCGGGGGCGTCGCTGACGCTCTGGGCCTGGGCCTGGACCCGGCCCTCGAACAGGGCCAGCAGCTGGGTGACCAGCACCGGGTCGTGGCAGCCGTCGTAGGCCCAGCGCGGTCCCAGCACGCCGTGCTCCATGGTGCCGACGAGGGCGTGCTCCGCGCCGTCGAGGGGGGCGCCGCGATAGGTGAGCGGCACGAGGTAGTGGACCGGGTCGGGGCCACAGGAGTCGGTGGCCACCATGAACTCGATGCCGACCTCGCCCTCCGGGTCGTCCAGCCGGAAGCCGCCGGCCTTGGTCAACCGCGGCGCGCCCGCGCCGCCGACGTACCAGGGGCGGGTGGGCAGCCAGGAGGTGAGGAGTTCCAGCTTGGTGGGCTTGAGGGTGGTGTGGTGGATGACGGCCATGCCCACAGCTTGTCATCAGTCGCGGGGGAACTCGTCGGTTTTCAGGGTGAGTCCGAGGAGGGTGGTGGTCATGTCGATGTCGGTCCCGAAGGCGATGGTCAGTTCGATCAGGTATTCGCCTGTTCCGCGTGCGGGCCTACGACGGTCAGTCGCCGTAGCTGTCGCCCACGCCCCACGCCTGGTGCATGGCGTCCGCGAAGGCCGCCGCGATCCGGTGCTCGCCGCTGCCGTTGGGGTGCGTGCCGTCGTAGGTGTCGTGGTGGATGTCGTACGACGGGGGAGGGGAGGCCAGGAGCAGGGGTGAGCGGGGCTCGTCCAGGTCCGCCACCGTCTTCGCCAGCAACTCGTTGAAGCGGGTGACCTCGGCGGCGAACGACGCGTCCGACTCCGCCCGCACGTTCGGGATCACCGGGAGCACCACCATCCGGACCCGCGGATTCGCCGACCGCGCCTGCGTGACGAACTCCCTCGCGTTCCGCGCCGTCTGCTCCGCGTTCGTGTAGAAGCCCAGGTCGATCAGGCCCAGTGACACCAGCAGCACATCCGCCCGGCACGACCGCACCGCCTCGCCGATCAGCGGAACCATGTGCAGCCAGCCCTCGCCCCAGCCGGCCAGGTGGGCGCGGGGGAAGTCGGGGTCGGCGTACTCGTACGACGTGGGCGCGTCCGTCGCCTTGTCGTACAGCGTCTCGCGCGGGCCGACGAGGGCGAAGGGGCCGCCGTACGTCGTACGCAGGTGCTGCCACATGCGGTAGCGCCACGTGTGTTCGCCCGCGCTGCCGATCGTCATCGAGTCGCCGACGGGCATCAACCTGAGCATCCGCTCATCATGAGGGATCAAGGTGACGCATGGGGTGTGAGGCCTGCCACCACGCCGGAAAGGGCTGACGGAGTGGCAGGCTTGGGGCATGCGCCGACCGTTCGCCCTCCTTGCCGGGGCCCTGCTCGTGGCCGCCCTCGCGGCGCCCGCCTCCGCCGCCGACGGCGACAAGAGCTTCACCGTCGAGGACCCCCGCATCACCGAGTCCAGCGGCCTGGCCGCCTCCCGCCAGCACCCCGGCGTCTACTGGACGCACAACGACCAGGACAAGGGCGCCTACCTCTACGCGGTGGACAGCGCCACCGGAAAGACCGTCGCGACCATCACCATGACCGGCGTGGGCAACCCGCGCGACGTCGAGGCGATCTCCATGGGCCCCGACAACCAGCTCTACGTCGGCGACATCGGCGACAACGACGGCGTCGTGTGGGACCACGTGTGGATCTACCGGCTGCCCGAGCCGAAGCAGCTCAAGGACCAGACGATCCGGGCCACGCAGTACGTCGTGAAGTACCAGGACGGCCCCCGCGACGCCGAGTCGCTCGTCGTGCACCCGAAGACCGGACGGGTCTACATCATCGACAAGCAGGAGGACGGCGGGCACCTCTACGAGCAGCCGGCCCGCCTGACCACCTCCGGCACGAACGTCTTCAAGCCCGTCGCCCCCATCGACCTCTGGGCCACCGACGCCGCCCTCTCCCCGGACGGCCGACGCCTCGCCGTCCGCGGCTACTTCGGCGGCATCCTCTACGACTGGAACGACGGCAGGCCCAAGCGGCTGGAGCGGCTCGACGTGCCGTTGCAGCAACAGGGGGAGTCCGTCACGTACTCGGCCGACGGCTCGAAGCTGCTGTACGGCACCGAGGGCGTCGGCAGCGGGGTGCAGGCGGAGGACGCGCCCGGGGCGGCGGAGGGAGGCGCCAAGCCGCCCTCCGGGAGCGGGAGTTCGGCGGCCTCGGGGGACGGCGACGGCAGCGGCGGCGGAGTGGGCGGGAACGTGCGGACGGGCGCCGTCGTCCTGGCCGTCGCGTGCGCCGCGCTGTTCGGAGTGCGGAGGCTGCGGCGGAGGGGCTGAGGGGCCGAGGAGCTGGGGTCCGTGACTGGAGGTCTGAGGGTCCGAGGGGCTGAGGCGGCCTACTCGGCGGCGCCCTTCCGCTGCTCGACGAGCACCTCCAGCCCGTCCAGTATCCGCTGGAGCCCGAAGTCGAAGTGGTCGAAGTGGGGGAGGAAGGTGTCCTCGGAGAGGGCGGCCATGACGGGGTAGCGCCCGGAGGCCATGATCTTCTCCAGCACCGGCGCCTGCGCCGCCCAGAACTGTGCGTCCGTCATGCCCGACTTGCGCTCCGCCTCCTCCTGGTAGAGCTGCGTGCGCGCGGCCCCGACGACGTACCCGTCGATCATGATGATCGCCGACACCAGTTCCGGGTCGGACAGGCCCATGGGCTTGATGCGGGTGAGCACCTTCTCCATGCCGTCCAGGGCGCTCGGGCCGAGGATCGGGCGCGACTGGTTGACCTGGAGCAGCCACGGGTGGCGGCGGTAGAGGGCCAGGGTGGCGTAGGCCGTGGCCTCCAGGGCGGGGCGCCAGCCGCCGTCGCCCAGATCGCCCGGGTCGGGGCGCTGCACGCGGTCCAGCATGAGGTCGAGCAGCTCGGCCTTGCCGGGGACGTAGCGGTAGAGCGACATCGCGCCCGTCCCCAGTTCGGCGGCGATCCGGCGCATCGAGACCGCGTCGAGCCCGTCCCGGTCGGCGATCTCGACGGCGGTCTCCACGATCCGCTCCAGCGTCAGACCCGGCTTGGGCCCGCGGCTCGGCCGCTTGCCGGTGTCCCACAGCAGCTCGAGGGTCCGGACGATGTCGCCGCTGCCGCTGGTCTCCGTGCTGCTCGTCATGGGTGCAGCTTAGTTCCGCGGAAAAAAACTGGGTACGGCGTACGCGCAATCGGGTACGGTGTACTCAGTTATCGGGAGTTCTGTTTGCCGAGACTTCTACGAAGGGAAGGGGGACACATGACCGACGGATACGCCGTGCACGCCGAGGGACTGGAGAAGCGGTACGGCGAGAAGCGCGCCCTCGACGGCTTCGACCTGGCCGTGCGTGAGGGCACGGTGCACGGCCTGCTCGGGCCGAACGGCGCAGGCAAGACCACCGCCGTACGCATCCTGTCCACGCTGATCCGGCTGGACGGCGGCCGGGCGAGCGTGGCCGGCCTGGACGTGGCCCGGCAGTCGCGCGAGGTCCGGGCCCGGATCGGCCTCACCGGCCAGTACGCGGCCGTGGACGAGGTGCTCACCGGCCGGCAGAACCTGGAGATGTTCGGCCGACTGTTCCACCTGGGCGGCAGGCGCGCCAAGCTGCGGGCCGCCGAGCTGCTGGAGCAGTTCGACCTGACCGACGCCGCCGACCGGGGCGTCGGCAAGTACAGCGGCGGCATGCGGCGCCGGCTCGACCTCGCCGCGTCGATGATCCTCGCCCCGGCCGTCCTGTTCCTCGACGAGCCGACGACGGGACTGGACCCCCGCAGCCGGGGCGAGGTCTGGGAGTCCGTGCGGGCGCTGGTCGCGAGCGGTACGACGGTCCTGCTGACCACGCAGTACCTGGAGGAGGCGGACAAGCTGGCCTCCCGGATCACCGTCATCGACCAGGGGCGGGCCATCGCCGACGACACCCCGGACGGGCTGAAGAACCGCGTCGGCGGCGACCGGATCGAGGTCGTGGTCGCCGAGCGGTCCGAGATCGCGCGCGTGGTGAAGGTCGTCGCCCGCGTCTCGGACGGCGAACCGGAGGCGGACGAGGCCGAGTTGCGCGTGCACGCCCCGGTGGCCGACCGGGTCTCCGCCCTGACGGAGGTGGCCCGGACACTGCAGGACGAGGGCGTCCGGGTCGAGGACATCGGACTGCGCAGGCCGAGCCTCGACGACGTGTTCCTGCGCCTGACGGGACACCGCACCGATGCCTCACAGGGGAAGGAGGCCGACGCGTGAGCGCCGTCGATCTGACCGGACACGCCCCGCACGGCCGCACGTACTGGCTGCTCGCCGACGTCTGGAACATCGTCCGCCGCGGCCTGACCCACTACCAGCGGCAACCGATCAACATCGCCTGGCAGTTGGGCTTCCCGATCCTCTCCGTCCTCCTCTACGGCTATGTCTTCGGCAGCGCGATGCAGGTGCCCGGCGGCGGGGACTACAAGGACTTCCTGATGCCGGGGATGTTCGTGATGACGATGGCGTTCGGCTTCATCAACACCGCCACGCTCGTCGTCTACGACTCCACCAAGGGCGTCATCGACCGGTTCCGCTCCATGCCGATGGCCTCCTCCGCGGTGGTCGCCGGGCGCGGGGTGACCGATCTGATCGTCGCCTGCGCGGAGTTGGCCATCATGATGCTGACGGCCTTCGCGATGGGCTGGCGCCCGGACGCCGGCCTCGGCTTCCTCGCCGCCTTCGGCCTGCTGCTGTGGCTCCGCTTCGCGCTGATCTGGATCGGCGTGTGGCTGGGCCTGCTGGTGCCGAACCCGGAGGCGGCCGGCGGGCTGTTCGCGGTGGCCTTCCCGCTGACGATGATCTCCAGCATCTTCGTCGCCCCGCAGCTGATGCCGGACTGGCTGGGCGCGGTGGCCGCCTGGAACCCGATCTCCTCGACGGCCGCGGCCACCCGTGACCTGTTCGGGACGCCGGTCGGGGGCGGCGACTCGTGGGTCGAGGAGCACGCGTTGCTGATGGCGGGCGTGTGGCCGGTGGTGCTGACGGCGATCTTCCTGCCGCTGGCGGTGCGGAGGTTCCAGAAGCTGAGCCGGTGAGGTGCCCTCACGAGGGGGGTGACGCCGCCACCTGCCCGCCCCGTCCCACCCCACGGGACGGGGCAGGCAGGGGCTGAAGGCTGCCGGACCGAGGTCACGGAACCGCGTGCCGCCGCAACCACCACCACGTGTCTTGACGCGGCCATGGCATGTCAGTTTCCTGGGTGGTGCGCGGACTATGGGAGCGCTCCCAAATGTTCCGGGCCCGCGCCTCCCCCCGAGAGGAAGCAACGACATGTTCCACACCCTGCGCAGAGCGCTGTGTGCCGTCGTCGCGGCCCTGCTGTTACCGCTGGCGGCGGGCGCCCAGACCGCCCGCGCGGCCGAGGCCGGGACCGAGGTCGAGGCCGGGGCGCGCCCGGCCGACACCGGTGTGCGCCTGGCCGACGCCGGAGCCGGCTACTGGCACACCAGCGGCCGTCAGATCCTGGACGCGTCCGGCCTGCCGGTGCGGATCGCCGGCATCAACTGGTTCGGCTTCGAGACCGCCAACCACGTGGTCCACGGCCTCTGGTCCCGCGACTACAAGAGGATGATCGACCAGATGAAGTCGCTGGGCTACAACACCCTCCGCCTCCCCTTCAGCGACGACATCCTCAAGCCCGGCACCATGCCGGACAGCCTCAACTTCTCCGACGGCAAGAACGCGGACCTGCGGGGCCTGACGTCCTTGCAGGTCCTGGACAAGATCGTGGGGTACGCCGGGCAGAGCGGCCTGAAGGTCATCCTCGACCGCCACCGCCCGGACGCGGCGGGCCAGTCGGCGCTCTGGTACACCTCGGCGGTCCCCGAGTCGACGTGGATCGCCAACCTCAAGTCGCTGGCGGGCCGTTACGCGGGCAACCCCACCGTCGTGGGCATCGACCTCCACAACGAGCCCCACGATCCCGCCTGCTGGGGCTGCGGCGACACCACGAGGGACTGGCGCCTGGCCGCCGAACGGGCCGGCAACGCCGTCCTCTCCGTCAACCCGCAGCTCCTGATCTTCGTGGAGGGCGTGCAGAGCTTCAACGGCGTCTCCGGCTGGTGGGGTGGCAACCTGATGGGCGTCGCCCAGTACCCGGTCCGCCTCGACGTCGCGGGCCGGCTGGTGTACTCGGCTCACGACTACGCGACGAGCGTGGCCCAGCAGAGCTGGTTCAACGACCCCTCCTTCCCCGCGAACATGCCCGGCGTCTGGGACAAGTACTGGGGCTACATCTTCAAGCAGAACATCGCCCCGGTCTGGCTCGGCGAGTTCGGTACGACGCTCCAGTCGACGATCGACCAGAAGTGGCTGACGGCACTGGTCACCTACCTGCGCTCGACGTCGACGTACGGCTCCGACTCCTTCCACTGGACCTTCTGGTCCTGGAACCCCAACTCCGGTGACACCGGCGGAATCCTGAAGGACGACTGGTCGACCGTCGACACGGTCAAGGACGGATACCTGGCGAGCATCAAGGCCCCGGGATTCCCGCCGGGGAGCGGGGGCGGCGATCCCGGTGACCCGGGCGACCCCGGCGACCCGGGCGGCGGCACACCCGCCTGCACCGCCGCCTACACCGTCAGCAGCGACTGGGGGAGCGGCTTCAACGCCGAGGTGAAGGTCACCAACTCCGGTTCGACGGCGATCGGTTCCTGGAAGGTGACCTGGACGTGGAGCGGGTCCCAGAAGGTGACGAACATGTGGAACGCGACGTACACCCAGAGCGGCGCCACGGTGACGGCGGTCAACGCCGCGCACAACGGCACCGTACCGGCGGGCGGTTCGGCAAGCTTCGGCTTCGGCGGGGCGCCCGGGGGCGGGGGCGTGCCGAGCGTGAGCTGTACGGCGGCGTGAGGGGGACGGGGGCATGAGCTGTGGCCCCGTCCGAGCTGGGACGCCGTATGAGCTGCGGTGCCGTGTGAGCTGCCGTGCCGTATGACGGAAGGGTGCCCGGTGGTTGCTGCCGGGCGCCTCTCCGTCGGGGCGGTGCCCGGGTGTCGCGTCACAGGGGGCGGCCTTGAAGCCGGCCGGCGCTCAGGGATGGTCGAGGGCGGTGCAGTAAGCCGTGTGGCCGGTCTGGCCGAGGGGAACCTCGATGCCCATGCCGGGGTTGCCGCAGGTCTGGTTCTGGCGGCCGTTCTGGGCGGTGTTGGTCTCGAACCCGACGGCCTGGCCGGCGTCGGCGGAAGCACGACCGCGGTGGGCGTCGCCGGGGCGCGGGGAGGAGTGGTCGACGGCGGTGCAGGTGGTGTGTTTGCGGATGGTGCCGGCGACGTTGACGGTGAGGGTGTCGGAGGAGTTGCCGCAGTACAGGTTCTGCTTGCCGGTCTGGGCGGCGTTGACCTGGGGACCGACCGTCGTGCCGCCCAGGGCGCGGGCGCTGCCCGGGGAGGCGCCGTAGCCACCGCTGCCGGAGACGTCGCCGTGGTCGGCGGCCACGCAGGTGGTGTCCCAGTTCATGGTGCCCAGCACGTTGACCGTGACCAGGTCGGAGGAGTTGCCGCAGGCGAGGTTCTGTTTGCCGGTCTGGGCGGTGTTGACCTGAGGGCCGAGCGTGGTGCCCCCGACGGCCTGGGCGCCATCCGCACGGGCACTGTCGTGGCGGGTGTGGCCGTCGTCATCGACGCAGACCTGCTCCCGGTGCACCGTCTCCGCGATGTTGAGCCGCACCGGACGGGCCGAGTTTCCGCAGGACAGGTTCTGCTCCCCGTCCTGGTCGGTGTTCTCCTCCCCGTTCAGCGGGACGTCTTCGAAAATGTCCGCGAAAGCGCCGCCGCTGCCGACGGCGACCAGCGCACCTGCGGTGAACACCACGGCCGCCGCCCGGCGGATCCTCCGCGCCCTGGCACGCGGCGCCGCGTGCCGTCCCCGCTGTCCCATACGCCCGGATCTCCTGACCGCTCACCGTCGGGCCCCGCACTGCCGCATCCCGGCTGATTCCCCGCACGGCGACGGCCCTTGCCGCGATCACGAACGCCCGGCCGATCCGAAAGTCACGCACGGTGTAGGCCATCCAGGCGGAAAACGCCGTGCCCGCCATATCCGTGCCGGCGGGCCTTCGTTGAGGAAGGACGCCGAAGTAAACGACACGAGTCCTTCTGGGAGGCAAGTGTGCGATGCGCGCAGAAGATCAGAGCCGCTACGTTGACGGTCCTGACCGTCGGCCTGGCCTCTTCCGGAACCGGCTTCGCCGTCGCGGACGATCCCGGAGCAGCCGCCAGGGGTGGCGGTAGCCTCGGCGGTCTCACGCAGCAGAACACGGCCCAGGAGAACAAGCAGAACAACAGCTGTTCAAACCCCAACGGGGCTTTTTTCCCCAACCTCGTCGGCGTGACTTCGGCAGCCGATACCGAAAGTAGCTGCGCGACTGGTGATGCCAGCTTCAACATGCACACCGTGGACGAGGAGGGCGGCGCGGAGGCCACCGGTGGCTCTGGAGACACCGTGATCCAGCAGAACGTGGCACAACAGGGCCGGCAGAACAACAACTGCGCCAACCCCAACGAAACTTTTTCGGTCGGTGGGGAAATCCAGCAAGAGGCCCGATGCGTGGACGTGGACCGTTCGCGTAACAAGTACACCGAGACAAAGGGTGGCGGGGCACGGGCTACTGGGGGCTCCGGTGAGTTGGATCTGACCCAGCAGAACGTGGCGCAGGAGGGCCGGCAGAACAACAACTGCGCGAACCCCAATGATTCTCTTGCTACGACAGGGCGTACGGTGCGAGTCGAGGGCTGGTGCACCAACATGGACAGCTCACGTAACAAGCACAACCGCACCAAGACGGGTGGCGCCGAGGCCACTGGTGGCTCCAGCGGGTCCTTCATGTCCCAGCAGAATGTGGCGCAGGAGGGCAGGCAGAACAACAACTGCGCCAATCCGAATCTCACCAGCGTCATCCCCACCTCCGGCCAGGTGGAGGCCCGCTGCAAGACGGTCGACCACTCGAAGAACAAGGGCACTTCGGAGATCAGCCACGGCGCCGAGGCGGAGGGCGGCTCGGGTGCACTTGGCGTGTTCCAACAGAATGTGGCGCAGGAGGGCAGGCAGAACAACAACTGCGGTAACCCCAACTTCACGGCAGTCTCGGTATCCAACCCGGTTCCCCCCAACACCGAAGCCCAGTGCGTCGCCGTCGACAGGTCCAAGAACATCGGCACCGTCCACCGTTAGAAGCCCGACCCCCGGTGACGGCTGCTCCCGCCGCTGCCGGCCGGACGGCGGTCAGGCCACGGTTCAGGTGAGGGATCGGCCCATGAGCCAGATCCCCACCCCCGTGATCAGGCCCGTGACGCTCCAGCCCACCCAGCCCATCGGGTTCAGCCCGAGAAGGTTGTGCGCGACCATCAGATACGGCACGGTCAGCACCAGCCAGCCCCCCAGCAGCGGGGCCAGCCACAGCCCGAAAAGGGCCGGCCAGCAGGCTCCCAGCAACAGCCAGCCGAGGAACAGCCACCCTACGAAGGCCCACTCGGAAGAGGTCAGAAAGCCCTCGACGTGACCTCCGGCCACCATCCGCACCACTTCTCCGCGCCACAGGCGCAGCTCGGCCGGATCCCCGAGGTCCGTCGCGCGATAGGTCTTCGAGCCCACGTCCAGCGACTCCGTACGCGCGCCGAAGCGCACGTCCAGGCTGTAGTAGGTGGTGCACGAACTCAGCCCGTTGCTGTCCGTCGTGCACGACTGGCTGGTGTTCTTGTCGACGACTTCGCCGGTGGTCCGCGCGACGCAGTCGCCGGCCGTCTCCCACGGCGTGCCGGCGGGACACAGGGGGGCCTTCTTGTAGGTCACGACCTGCGGATGGTTCCGTTCGACGCCGTCCGCGCACAGGATGAGCCCCGGCACCGCGACCGCGAGCATCAGCACCCGCAGCACCGCGTGAAGCACCACGTCACCACGTCGCCCGGACCAGCTTCTGCCGCCACGTAACACGGTGGACGCCCTCCCCCTGAACAGTCCGTCCAGTCCGTCCTGTCCGACCAGCGTCCACCCGCCCCGGAGACGGAGGCAATGGTCCGACCGGGTGAAGCGGCGGCCACGGTGACGACGAGGGGCGCCCGGTGGTCACCGGGCGCCCCTCACTGCCGTACCGAATCGGCCGTACTCGGACGGCCCTCCCGCAACGGTCCTACCGCATCGGCCGTACCGAAGCGGTCAGAGCTTCTCGATCACGTAGTCGACGCACTTCGTCAGCGCCTCGACGTCCGCCGGGTCGATCGCCGGGAACATCGCGACGCGCAGCTGGTTGCGGCCGAGCTTGCGGTAGGGCTCGGTGTCGACGATGCCGTTGGCGCGCAGGACCTTGGCGACGGCCGCGGCGTCGACCTCCTCGGTGAAGTCGATCGTGCCGATGACCGCCGAGCGCTTGGCCGGGTCGGCGACGAACGGGTTGGCGAACTTCACGTCCTCCGCCCAGCCGTACAGCGTCCGCGCCGAGGTGGCCGTACGCCGGGTCGCCCAGTCGAGCCCGCCCTGGCCGTTGAGCCACTCCAGCTGCTGGTTGAGCAGGAAGAGGGTGGCGAGGGCCGGGGTGTTGTACGTCTGGTTCTTGCGGGAGTTGTCGATCGCCGTCGGCAGGGAGAAGAACTCCGGGACGTGGCGGCCGGACGCGTGGATGCGCTCGGCGCGCTCGATCGCGGCCGGGGAGAAGATGCCGATCCACAGGCCGCCGTCGGAGGCGAAGGACTTCTGCGGGGCGAAGTAGTAGACGTCGGTCTCGGCGATGTCGACCGGGAGGCCGCCGGCGCCGGAGGTGGCGTCCACGAGGACCAGGGCGCCCTCGTCGGCACCGGCCACACGCCTGATCGGCATGGCGACGCCGGTCGAGGTCTCGTTGTGGGTGAACGCGTAGACGTCGACACCCGCCTCGGCGACCGCCTCGGGGTGCGTGCCCGGGTCGCTGGAGATGACGTCCGGCTCGGCGAGCCAGGGGGCCAGCTTGGCGGCCTTGGCGAACTTGGAGCTGAACTCGCCGAAGCTGAGGTGCTGCGACCTGTTCTCGATCAGGCCGTGGGTCGCGATGTCCCAGAAGGCGGTGGAGCCGCCGTTGCCGAGGATCACCTCGTAGCCTTCGGGGATCTCGAACAGCTGGGAGATGCCCTCGCGGACCTGGCCGACCAGGTTCTTGACGGGGGCCTGGCGGTGGGAGGTACCGAGGAGGGAGGTACCGGTGGCGGCCAGGGCGTCCAGCGCCTCCACCCGCACCTTGGAGGGGCCCGCGCCGAATCGACCGTCGGCGGGCTTGATGTCAGCAGGAATCTGGATCTCAGCCACGGCCGGAGCGTATCTCCTGGAGGAAACGGTACGGAAACGTGTCCGTTCGATGAGACGAGATATCCGGCGTTCGGACCTGTGGAGTTCTACGAGGTGACGGGTTTTCCACAGGGCTTTCGTGACTGTCAGTGACGAGGTGCATCCTGGACGCATGACAGATCTCGAGGGGGAGCTGCGCAGGGCCGTCCGGGGTGACGTGGGGTTCGACGTCACCTCCCGCGCGCTGACGACCATGGACGCGTCCAACTACCGACGGGTGCCGCTGGGCGTCGTCGCGCCGCGTGACGCGGACGACGTGGCGGCGGTGCTGGAGGTGTGCCGGACCCGCGGAGTGCCGGTCGTGGCGCGTGGCGGGGGCACATCGATCGCGGGGCAGGCGACGGGTGTGGGCGTCGTGCTGGACTTCACGCGGCACCTGAACCGGCTGGTCGCCCTGGATCCGGTCGAGCGGACGGCCGTCGTGCAGCCGGGGCTCGTACTCGACCGGCTCCAGGAGGCCGCCGCTCCGCACGGCCTGCGCTTCGGCCCCGACCCCGCCACGCACAGCCGCTGCACGCTCGGCGGGATGATCGGCAACAACTCCTGCGGCTCGCATTCGGTGGCCTGGGGGACGACCGCGGACCAGGTGCGGGAGCTCGACGTCGTCACCGCGCGCGGGCAGCGGCTCCGGCTCGGCCAGGGATGGGCCGGCACGCCGGACGGGCTGCGGTCCCTCGTCGAGGGCGAGCCGGCGCGGCTGCGCACCGGCTTCCCGGAGCTGCCCCGCCGTATCTCCGGGTACGCGCTGGACGCGCTGCTGCCCGAGAAGGGCGCCGACGTCGCCCGTTCCTTCTGCGGCTCGGAGGGCACGCTGGGCGTGCTGACGGAGGCCGTCGTCGACCTCGTCGAGGCGCCACGCGCGCGTGCGCTGGCCGTCCTCGGGTACGCCGACGAGGGCGCCGCCGCCGAGGCCGCGGCCGGACTGCTGCCGTTCGGGCCGCTGACGGTCGAGGGGATGGCCGCCGACCTGGTGCCGTCGGCCGCGGGGCTGCCGCGGGGCGGGGCCTGGCTGTTCGTGGAGACGGGCGGGGAGTCGGAGGGGGAGGCACGCGCGCGTGCGGAGACGATCGCGCGGGCGGCGGACGCCGTGGATTCCCTGGTGGTGACGGAGGACGCCGGGCAGCGCGCCCTGTGGCGCATCCGCGAGGACGCCAGCGGTACGGCGACCCGGATGCCCGACGGCTCCGAGGCCTGGCCCGGCTGGGAGGACTGCGCCGTCCCGCCGGCCCGACTCGGCGCCTACCTACGGGACTTCCGCGCCCTCCTCTCCGCCCACGGCCTGCGCGGCGCCCCGTACGGCCACTTCGGGGACGGCTGCATCCACGTCCGCATCGACTTCGACCTGCTCACGGAGGCCGGCATCGGCCGCTTCCGCCGCTTCTCGGAGGAACTGGCCGACCTGGTCGCGGCCCACGGCGGCTCCCTGTCGGGGGAGCACGGCGACGGACAGGCGCGGGCCGAACTGCTGCCGAAGATGTACGGGGAGGAACTGGTCGCGCTGTTCGAACGGGCGAAGGGCGTCTGGGACCCCGACGACCTCCTCAACCCGGGCATGCTGGTCCGCCCCGCCCCCCTCGACTCCGGCCTCCGCTTCTCCGTCCTCCCCCGCGAACCGGTCGACGTGGCCTTCGGCTACCCCGGCGACGGCGGCGACTTCTCCGCCGCGGTCCGCCGCTGCGTCGGCGTCGCCAAGTGCCGTACGACGACGGCGACCGGCCCGGCCGTGATGTGCCCCTCCTACCGGGCCACGGGCGAGGAGCAGCACTCCACACGCGGGCGCGCCCGCCTGCTGCACGAGATGCTCGCCGGCGAGCTCGTCACCGACGGCTGGCGGTCGCAGGAGGTGCGCGAGGCCCTGGACCTGTGCCTGTCCTGCAAGGGCTGCCGCTCCGACTGTCCCGTCGAGGTCGACATGGCCACCTACAAGGCGGAGTTCCTCCACCACCACTACGAGGGACGCCGCCGCCCGGCCGCCCACTACAGCATGGGCCGGCTGCCGGTATGGCTGCGCTGGGCGAGCCGCACCCGCACGGCGGCCCTGATCAACGCACTCACATCGGTGAAACCGCTGGCGACCGTCGCCAAGCGCCTGGCCGGGATCACCCCGCAACGGGACATCCCACGACTGGCACGGCGGACGTTCAGCGACTGGTGGCGGGGGAGAGGGCCCACGGAGGTCGGCGGAAGCCCTGCGTCCGGGCGCGACGGGCGCGATGTCGGCAAGGGGGACCTCGTCGTCCTGTGGCCCGACACCTTCACCGAGCACCTCTCGCCTTCCGTCGGCCGGGCCGCCGTACGGGTACTGGAAGCCGCGGGGCTGCGGGTGGTGCTCCCGCCGACGCTACGAATGCGGGGCCGGCCGGTCGGGGACGCCCGGTCCAGGTCCGCCCTCCGCTTGCTGACGGCCCGGCGTGGCCGCGTCTGCTGCGGGCTGACGTACGTCTCCACCGGGCAGCTCGATCACGCGCGTGTGGTGATGCGGCGCACCCTCGACCTGATGGAGCCGGTGCTGGAGACGGACGCACCGGTGGTCGTCCTGGAACCGAGCTGCGCGGCCGCCCTGCGCACCGACCTGCCCGAGCTGCTGCACGACGATCCGCGCGCGGCCCGCCTCGCCGCCCGCGTCCTCACCTTCGCGGAGGCCCTGGAGCGGCACGCCCCCGACTGGAGACCACCGCACCTCGACCGCCCGGCGGTCGGCCAGACCCACTGCCACCAGCACGCGGTGCTGGGCGACACGGCCGACCGCAGGCTGCGCGAGGCCGCCGGTCTCACCGGCGCCCTGATCGGCGGCTGCTGCGGCCTCGCAGGCAACTTCGGCTTCGAGAAAGGGCACTTCGAGGTGTCCAGGGCGTGCGCGGAGGAGCAGCTCCTGCCATCCGTACGGCAGGCGCCGACCGACGCGGCGGTCCTGGCGGACGGCTTCTCCTGCCGAACACAGGTGGAGCAGCTTGCCGGGGTACGGGCCAGGCACCTGGCGGAGGTGCTGGCCGAAGGGCTGCCGGACGACTGATGGGCGGATGGCTCGTCGCCGCAAGAGGCAGGCGCGTTCAGCGTCCCGGCATCCGAGACGGCGCCGGGACAGCGGCATAAGCGCTTCACACACCTGACGGAAGTCCACTACTCTGGACTTGGAAGTACATCGTGATGAACGCACCCTTGAATCCCGAGCCCCAGGACCGCCCGTGAGCACCCCCGACACCGCCGCGCCGACCTCGCCGTCCTCCTCGTCCACGGCGGCCGGGGCGCTTCCCGCCTCCGCCCGCGGGGGCTCCGTCGGCGCCCTCGGCCCCGTCGGCCTGGTGCTCGCCGGGGGCGTCTCGGTGCAGTTCGGCGGCGCGCTCGCGGTGACGTTGATGCCGAGGGCGGGCGCGCTGGGCGTCGTGGCCCTGCGGCTGCTGGTCGCGGCCGTCGTCCTCCTCCTGGTCTGCCGGCCCCGGCTGCGCGGGCACTCCCGGGCCGACTGGGGCACGGTCGTCGTCTTCGGCATCACGATGGCCGCGATGAACGGCCTCTTCTACCAGGCCGTCGCCCGCATCCCGCTGGGCCCGGCGGTCACCCTGGAGGTCCTCGGTCCCCTCGCCCTGTCCGTCCTGGCCTCACGCCGGGCGATCAACCTGCTCTGGGCCGGGCTCGCCCTCGCCGGCGTCTTCCTGCTCGGCGGCGGGGGTTTCGCGGACCTCGATCCGCTGGGGACCGCGTTCGCGCTGGGGGCCGGCGCGATGTGGGCGGCGTACATCGTCTTCAGCGCCCGTACGGGCCGCCGCTTCCCGCAGGCCGACGGACTCGCGCTCGCGATGGCGGTGGGCGCGCTGCTCTTTCTGCCCCTGGGCATCGCCGAGTCGGGCGCGAAACTGGCCGACCCGGTGACCGTGGGCCTGGGCGCGGCGGTGGCAATGCTGTCCTCCGTCCTCCCCTACACCCTCGAACTCCTCGCCCTGCGCCGCCTGCCCGCCTCCACCTTCGCCATCCTGATGAGCCTCGAACCGGCCGTTGCCGCCACGGCCGGCTTCCTCGTCCTCGACCAGGTCCTGTCGGCCACGGAGGCAGCGGCGACAGCGCTGGTCGTCGCGGCGAGCATGGGGGCGGTGCGGACGCAGGTGGGGCGGGCGAAGGCGGCGGTACCGGAGGCGTGAGGCGGCCTGCCGGCATGCCGGGGGAGGCTTGACAGGCGCCCGGCGTGTACCCGGAGCACCTCGTCGGCTTCCTGACGGAACTGGCGGCACTGGCCGTCCCGGCCCTGGCCGAGGGCCACCACCTGTACTGCTTCATCGTCGTGTGACGCTTCCCGCGCGCACCGGCCCCGCACGCGGAACGCGCCCCCCCGACACGAACGGCTGGACGCGTCCACCCCTGAAGAACTGACGAGCGCAGCCACCCGACACGAATAATGCAAGCACGCTTGCTTGTTTCTGGCCCCGCTGCCATGCTCCTCCCCATGGCCGACCCGACTCCCGTGCTCGACGACCTGCGTGCCGAAAGTGACGAACTCGACGGTCTCGTCGCCGAGTTGACCGCGGATCAGTGGTCGCTCCCGACCCCCGCCCCCGGCTGGACGATCGCCCACCAGATCGCCCACCTCGCCTGGACCGACCGTTCCTCCCTGCTGGCCGTGACCGATCAGGACGCCTTCGCCCGTGCGGTCGAGAAGGCGCTGGCGGAGCTCGGGGACTTCGTGGACAACGGCGCTGAAGAAGGGGCCCGGAAGCCGCCCGCGCGGTTGCTCGCGGACTGGCGGGCCGGGCGCGAGGCCCTGGAGGACGCCCTTCGGGCCGCACCCGCGGGGGCGCGTTTCCCCTGGTACGGCCCGCCCATGTCCGCCGCCTCCATGGCCACCGCCCGTCTCATGGAGACGTGGGCCCACGGCTTGGACGTGGCGGACGCCCTCGGCGTCACCCGCGCTCCCACCGACCGGCTCCGGCACATCGTCCGCCTCGGCGTCCGCACCCGCGACTTCGCCTTCGGCGTGCACGGACAGCCCGCGCCGTTCGAGGAGTTCCGGGTGGAACTCCGCGGCCCCTCCGGCGCGTTGTGGACGTACGGTCCCGAGGACGCCACGGACCGCGTCACCGGGCCCGCCCTCGACTTCTGCCTCCTGGTCACTCAACGCGCGAACCGCGCCGATCTCTCCCTGCGTGCCGAGGGCGCCGACGCCGACCGCTGGCTGGACCTCGCCCAGGCCTTCGCGGGCCCGCCCGGAGCCGGCCGCCCACCGAAGGCGGAGCCGGACACCAGCGAGGCAGAGCCGGACACCACCGAGGAGGACACCACCGGGGAGGGGCCCGCCCGGTGACCGTCCTGCGCATCGGCAACGCCTCCGGCTTCTACGGCGACCGTTTCGACGCGATGCGCGAGATGCTCACCGGCGGCGAACTCGACGTCCTCACCGGCGACTACCTCGCCGAACTGACCATGCTGATCCTCGGCCGGGACCGGCTCAAGGACCCCTCCGCCGGTTACGCCCGCACCTTCCTGCGCCAGCTCGAGGAGTCCCTCGGCCTCGCCCACGACCGCCGCGTCCGCATCGTCACCAACGCAGGCGGCCTCAACCCGGCCGGACTCGCCGACGCCGTACGGAAACTGGCGGAACGACTCGGCATCCCCGTACGCGTCGCGCACGTCGAGGGCGACGACCTCGGCCCCCGGTACCCCGGCAGCCTCACCGCCCACGCCTACCTCGGCGGCTTCGGCGTCGCCGCCTGCCTGAGGGAGGGCGCCGACGTCGTCGTCACCGGGCGGGTGACCGACGCGGCGCTGGTCACAGGGCCCGCCGCCGCCCACTTCGGCTGGGGTCCCGCGGAGTACGACCGGCTCGCGGGTGCCGTCGTCGCCGGGCACGTCCTGGAGTGCGGGACGCAGGCCACCGGCGGCAACTACGCCTTCTTCCGGGACGGGAGCCGGGACGTCCGCCGCCCCGGCTTCCCGCTCGCCGAACTCCACGCCGACGGCACCAGCGTGATCACCAAGCACCCGGGCACGGGCGGCTTCGTCGACGTCGGCACGGTGACCGCCCAGCTGCTCTACGAGACGGACGGGGCCCGGTACGCGGGCCCTGATGTCACCACCCGCCTGGACACCGTACGGCTCACCCAGGACGGGCCCGACCGGGTGCGGGTCGAAGGGGTGCGGGGGGAGGCTCCGCCGCCCACCCTCAAGGTCGGGCGCAGCCGGCTCGGCGGGTTCCGCAACGAGGTCGTCTTCGTCCTGACCGGCCTCGACATCGAGGCCAAGGCCGCGCTCGTACGGGCACAGATGGAGCCCGCGCTCGCCGAAGTCGCCGACGTCCGCTGGGAGCTGGCCCGCACGGACCGGGCCGACGCCGACACCGAGGAGACCGCGAGCGCGCTGCTGCGGCTCGTCGTACGGGATCCGGAGCAGGAGGCGGTGGGGCGGGCGCTGAGCGGGGCCGCCGTCGAGCTGGCGCTCGCGAGCTACCCGGGTTTCCACGTGCTCGCGCCACCCGAGAAGGGCTCGCCCTACGGGGTGTTCGAGGCGGACCGGGTTCCCCGGGGCGAGGTGCAGCAGGTGGCTGTCCTCCCTGACGGGCGCCGGGTCGCCGTGCCGCCGGCCGCCGACACGCTCGTACTCGACGACGTACCGGAGCCACCCCTTCCGGAGCCGTTGCCGCCCGGTCCCGGCCGGCACGCTCCCCTCGGGCTCGTGGCCGGTGCCCGCAGCGGCGACAAGGGCGGGAACGCCAACGTCGGGGTGTGGGCGCGGTCGGACCAGGCATGGCGGTGGCTCGTGCACACGCTGACCGTCGAGCGGTTCCGGGAGCTGATCCCGGAGAGCCGGGAGCTGCCGGTCACCCGGCACGTCCTGCCCCGCCTGCGCGCCCTGAACTTCGTCGTCGAGGGCATCCTCGGCGCCGGTGTCGCCTCCCGGCACCGCTTCGACCCGCAGGCCAAGGCCCTCGGCGAATGGCTGCGCTCCCGCCACCTGGACATCCCGGAGGTCCTCCTGTGACGGTCATCGACTCCACCCTGGACACCCGGGGCCCCGACCACCTAGCGAACCGCGAGGCGATGCTCGCCAAGCTGGCCGGCCTGGCCGCCGAGCACGCGAAGGCGCTGGCGGGCGGCGGCGAGAAGTACGTCGCCCGGCACCGCGCGCGCGGCAAACTCCTCGCCCGCGAGCGCATCGAGCTGCTCCTCGACCCCGACACGCCCTTCCTGGAACTGTCGCCGCTGGCCGCCTGGGGCAGCGAGTACACCGTCGGCGCCTCGCTCGTCACCGGGATCGGCGTCGTCGAGGGCGTGGAGTGCCTGATCACCGCCAACGACCCGACCGTACGCGGGGGCGCCAGCAACCCGTGGTCGCTGAAGAAGGCGCTGCGGGCGAACGACATCGCCCTCGCCAACCGGCTGCCCTGCATCAGCCTGGTGGAGTCGGGCGGGGCGGATCTGCCCTCGCAGAAGGAGATCTTCATCCCCGGGGGCGCCATCTTCCGGGACCTGACGCGGCTGTCCGCCGCCGGCATCCCGACCGTCGCCGTCGTCTTCGGGAACTCCACCGCCGGGGGCGCGTACATCCCCGGCATGTCCGACCACGTGATCATGGTCAAGGAGCGGGCGAAGGTGTTCCTCGGCGGCCCGCCGCTGGTGAAGATGGCCACCGGCGAGGAGAGCGACGACGAGTCGCTCGGCGGCGCGGAGATGCACGCGCGCGTGTCGGGCCTCGCCGACTACTTCGCCGTCGACGAACGGGACGCCCTGCGGCAGGCGCGGCGCGTGGTCGCCCGCCTCAACCACCGCAAGGCGTACGAGGACCCGGGGCCCGCCGCGCCCCCCGAGTACGATCCGGAGGAACTGCTGGGGATCGTCCCCGGTGATCTGAAGGTCCCCTTCGACCCGCGCGAGGTGATCGCCCGGATCGTCGACGCCTCCGACTTCGACGAGTTCAAGCCCCTGTACGGGACGAGCCTCGCCACCGGCTGGGCGACCCTGCACGGCTACCCGGTCGGCATCCTGGCGAACGCCCAGGGCGTGCTCTTCAGCGAGGAGTCCCAGAAGGCAGCCCAGTTCATCCAGCTCGCCAACCAGCGCGACATCCCGCTGCTCTTCCTGCACAACACCACCGGCTACATGGTCGGCAAGGAGTACGAGCAGGGCGGCATCGTCAAGCACGGCGCGATGATGATCAACGCGGTCTCCAACTCGCGCGTCCCCCACCTGTCCGTCCTCATGGGCGCCTCGTACGGCGCCGGTCACTACGGCATGTGCGGCCGCGCCTACGACCCCCGCTTCCTCTTCGCCTGGCCCAGCGCCAAGTCGGCCGTCATGGGCCCGCAGCAGCTCGCGGGCGTCCTCTCGATCGTCGCCCGCCAGTCGGCGGTCGCCAAGGGGCAGCCTTACGACGAGGACGCCGACGCCGCCCTGCGCGCGATGGTCGAGCAGCAGATCGAGTCCGAGTCGCTGCCGATGTTCCTGTCCGGGCGGCTGTACGACGACGGCGTCATCGACCCGCGCGACACCCGCACCGTCCTCGGCCTGTGCCTGTCGGCCGTCCACACCGCCCCCTACGAGGGCGCGCGGGGCGGCTTCGGCGTCTTCCGGATGTGAGGAACCCTCCAGTGATCACTTCTGTCCTCGTCGCCAACCGCGGCGAGATCGCCTGCCGCGTCTTCCGCACCTGCCGTGAGTGGGGAATCCGAACGGTCGCCGTGCACTCGGACGCCGACGAGAACGCCCTCCACGCGCGCGTGGCCGACACGGCGGTACGGCTGCCGGGCGCGACGCCCGCAGACACGTACCTGCGCGCCGACCTGATCGTGAAGGCGGCCGTGGCGGCGGGCGCGGACGCCGTGCACCCCGGATACGGCTTCCTCTCCGAGAACGCCGACTTCGCGCGCGCGGTCCTGGACGCCGGCCTGGTGTGGATCGGGCCGTCGCCCGAGGCGATCGAGGCGATGGCGTCCAAGACGCGCGCGAAGGCGCTCATGGGGCTCGCGCCCCTGCGTGAGGACGAGGTGACGGAGGCCGGCCTGCCGGTGTTGGTGAAGGCGGCCGCGGGCGGCGGGGGGCGCGGGATGCGCGTCGTGCGCCGCCTGGAGGAGCTGAGCGCCGCGCTGGACGGGGCGCGCGCCGAGGCCGCGAGCGCCTTCGGCGACGGCGAGGTCTTCGTCGAGCCCTACGTCGAGCACGGGCGCCATGTGGAGGTGCAGGTGCTCGCCGACGCGCACGGCACGGTGTGGGCGCTCGGCACACGCGACTGCTCCCTTCAGCGCCGCCACCAGAAGGTGATCGAGGAGGCGCCGGCGCCCGGCCTCTCCGAAGGGCTCGCAGAGGAGTTGCGCACGCTGGCCGTGCGCGCCGCGCGCGCCGTCGCCTACGTCGGTGCGGGCACCGTCGAGTTCCTCGTCGCCGACGACCGCGCGCACTTCCTGGAGATGAACACCCGCCTCCAGGTCGAACACCCCGTCACGGAGGAGATCTTCGGCCTCGACCTGGTGGCCGAGCAGATCCGCATCGCCGAAGGCCACGCCCTGGCCCCCGAGCCCCCACGCGCGCGTGGCCACGCCGTCGAGGCCCGCCTCTACGCCGAGGACCCCGCCGACGACTGGACCCCCCAGACCGGCACCCTGCACCGCCTCACCGCCCCGGAAGGCATCCGCCTGGACACCGGCTACGGCGACGGCGACGAGATCGGCGTCCACTACGACCCCATGCTCGCCAAGCTCGTCGCCCACGCCCCCACGCGCGCGCAGGCCCTCCGCAAACTCGCCGGCGCCCTGGAGAGGACGACGATCCACGGCCCGACGACCAACCGCGACCTGCTGATCCGCTCCCTGCGCCACGACGAGTTCACCTCGGCCCGCATGGACACGGGCTTCTACGACCGCCACCTCACGCAGCTCACCGAGCCGGCCCCCGACCCGTACGCCCCCCTCGCGGCAGCCCTCGCGGACGCGCACGGCCGCTCCCGCTTCGGCGGCTGGCGCAACCTGCCGTCGCAACCGCAGACCAAGCGGTACGCCGTGGGCGGCGAGGAACACGAGGTCCACTACCGGCACACGCGGACCGGGCCGACGGCGGAGGGCGTGCGGGTCGTCCACGCCGACGCGAGCCTCGTGATCCTGGAGGCGGACGGCGTCCGGCGCAGGTTCGAGGTGGCGCGGTACGGCGACCAGGTTCACGTGAACACCACCACCCTCACCGCCCTGCCCCGCTTCCCCGCCCCGGCCACCGAACGCGCCCCGGGCTCCCTGCTGGCCCCGATGCCGGGAACGGTCGTCAAGATCGCGGACGGTCTCATCACCGGATCGAGTGTCCAGGCGGGCGAACCGATCGTGTGGCTCGAAGCGATGAAGATGCAACACGTCATCTCGGCACCGGCGACGGGGACGGTGACGGCGCTGCCGGTGAGTCCAGGACAACAAGTGGAGATGGGGACGCTCCTGGCGGTGGTGGAGAGCAGCCGGCCCTAGGGACACGGGGCTGTATCCATATGCGGCTCCGCCGCGTGAGCGCGACCAGCCACAACGAACCCGCACCCGAAGGAGCCACATTGACCACCCTCATCGAGTCCGACGAGCACAAGGCCCTTCGCGAAGCGGTCTCCTCCTTCGCGAAGAACCACGACCACGACACCCAAAGCCTCTGGAAAGCCGCAGCCGAGCTCGGCTACATCGGCGTCAACCTGCCGGAGGAGTACGGCGGCGGAGGCGGCGGCATCACCGAACTCTCCCTGGTCCTGGAGGAGCTCGGCACCGCAGGCAACCCCCTCCTCATGATGATCGTCTCCCCGGCGATCTGCGGCACGGTGATCGCCCGCTTCGGCACGCGGGCCCAGAAGCAGGAGTGGCTTCCGGCGCTGGCGGACGGCACCCGCCTCATGGCCTTCGGCATCACCGAGCCCGACGCCGGCTCCAACAGCCACCGCATCACCACCACCGCCCGCCGCGACGGCGCCGACTGGCTCCTCACCGGCCGCAAGGTCTTCGTCTCCGGCGTCGACATCGCCGACGCGACCCTCATCGTGGGCCGCACCGAAGACGCCCGCACCGGCCGTCTCAAGCCCTGCCTGTTCATCGTCCCGCGCGACGCGCAGGGCTTCACCCGACGCCCCATCGACATGGAACTGCACGGCACGGAGAAGCAGTTCGAGCTGGCCCTGGACGACGTGCGACTGCCCGCCGACGCGCTCGTCGGCGACGAGGACGCGGGCCTGCTCCAACTCTTCGCCGGCCTCAACCCCGAGCGCATCATGACGGCCGCCTTCGCGATCGGCATGGGCCGCCACGCCCTCGCGAAAGCCGTCGAGTACGCGCGCGACCGCACCGTCTGGAACACCCCCATCGGCGCCCACCAGGCCATCGCCCACCCCCTCGCACAGGCCCACATCGAACTCGAACTGGCCCGCCTGATGATGCAGAAGGCGGCCCACCTGTACGACGCGGGCGACGACACCGGCGCGGGCGAGGCCGCCAACATGGCGAAGTACGCGGCCGGGGAGGCCTGCGTGAAGGCCGTCGACCAGGCCGTGCACACCCTCGGCGGCAACGGCCTCACCCGCGAGTTCGGCCTCGCCAGGTTGATAACGGCGGCGCGCGTGGCTCGTATTGCTCCGGTGAGCCGGGAGATGATTCTCAACTACGTCTCCCACCAGACCCTGGGCCTGCCCAAGTCGTACTGAGAAGCACCGTGTTGTGCCGGTCGCGCGAGGAGGAACCATGTTCCGCAGCGAGTACGCAGACGTCCCGCCCGTAGAACTCCCCATCCACGACGCCGTGCTGGGCCACGCCGCCGGGTTCGGCGACCAGCCGGCCCTCGTCGACGGCACCGACGGCACCACCCTCACCTACGAACAGGTGGACCGCTTCCACCGGCGGATCGCCGCCGCCCTCGCCGAGGCCGGCGTCCGCAAGGGCGACGTACTCGCCCTGCACAGCCCCAACACCATCGCCTTCCCGACCGCCTTCTACGCCGCCACGCGCGCGGGGGCCACCGTCACCACCGTGCACCCGCTCGCCACGGCCGAGGAGTTCGCCAAACAGCTCGGCGACTGCGCCGCCCGCTGGATCGTCACCGTCTCACCGCTGCTGCAGACGGCCCGCAGGGCCGCCGAGATCGCGGGCGGAGTCGAGGAGATCTTCGTCTGCGACAGCGCCCCCGGCCACCGCTCCCTGATCGACATGCTCGCCTCGGCGGCCCCCGAGCCACAGGTCGACATCGACCCGACGGCGGACGTCGCCGCCCTGCCGTACTCCTCCGGCACCACCGGCGTCCCCAAGGGCGTGATGCTCACCCACCGGCAGACAGCCACCAACCTCGCCCAGCTCGAACCGGCGATCTCCGCGGGCCCCGGCGACCGCATCCTCGCCGTCCTGCCCTTCTTCCACATCTACGGCCTGACCGCCCTGATGAACGCCCCCCTGCGCAGGGGCGCCACCGTCGTCGTCCTGCCCCGCTTCGACCTGGAGACCTTCCTCGCGGCCATCCAGCACCACCGCATCACCGGCCTGTACGTGGCCCCGCCGATCGTCCTCGCCCTCGCCAAGCACCCGGCGGTCGCCCAGTACGACCTGTCGTCCCTGAAGTACGTCATCAGCGCGGCCGCCCCCCTGGACGCCGACCTCGCCGCCGCCTGCTCCCAGCGCCTGAACCTGCCGCCCGTCGGCCAGGCCTACGGCATGACGGAACTGTCGCCGGGCACCCACGTCGTCCCCCTGGACGCCATGCACGACGCCCCCGCCGGCACCGTCGGCAAGCTCATCGCGGGCACCGAGATGCGCATCGTCTCCCTCGACGACCCCGACAAGGACCTCGGCGCCGGCGAGACGGGCGAGATCCTCATCCGGGGCCCCCAGGTCATGAAGGGCTACCTGGGCCGCCCCGACGCCACCGCCGCCATGATCGACACCGACGGCTGGCTGCACACCGGCGACATCGGCCGCGTCGACGAGAACGGCTGGCTGTTCGTCGTCGACCGCGTCAAGGAACTCATCAAGTACAAGGGCTTCCAGGTGGCCCCCGCCGAACTCGAAGCCCTGCTCCTCACCCACCCCGGCATCGCCGACGCCGCCGTCGTCGGCGAGTACGACGACGACGGCAACGAAGTGCCGCACGCGTACGTGGTCCGCCAGCCCACGGCCCCCGGCCTCGCCGAAGGAGAGGTCGCCATGTACGTCGCCGAACGGGTCGCCCCCTACAAGCGCGTCCGCCACGTCACCTTCATCGACGCCGTACCCCGCGCCGCCTCCGGGAAGATCCTGCGCCGACAGCTCAGGGAGGAACGCCCATGACGGAACTGATCGGCCGCACACGCGCGCGGGGCGTCGAGACCCTCAGCCTCGACGCGACCGGCACCCGCAACGCCCTGTCGCGCGCGCTCGTCACCGACCTCACCGACGCGCTCAAGGACTGCGGCAGGGACCCCGGCGTACGCGCGATCGTCCTCACCCACACCGGGAACACCTTCTGCGCGGGCGCCGACCTGCGCGACCCCCCGCCCGCCAAGGCCCTCACCGGCCTCCTGGAGCACATCGTCAAACTGCGCAAACCCGTCGTGGCCCGCGTCGCCGGCCACGTACGGGCAGGCGGCCTGGGCCTGCTCGGGGCCTGCGACATCGCGGTCGCCTCCGACGCGGCGACCTTCGCGTTCACGGAGGTCCGCATAGGCGTCGCGCCCGCCGTCATCTCGCTGCCGCTGCTGCCCCGCGTCGACCCGCGCGCCCTCGCCCGCTACTGCCTCACCGGCGAGACCTTCGGCGCGGCCGAGGCGGCCCGCATCGGCCTGATCACCCAGGCCGCCGGCGACCTCGACCTGGACGAGGCCCTCGCCCCCGTCCTCGACGGCCTGCGCAGAGCCGCACCCGCGGCCCTGGCCCGGACCAAGGAACTGCTCACGGCTACAGTGCTGGAGGCCTTCGTCGAGGACGCGGGCGAGATGAACAGGCTCTCCGCCTCGTTGTTCGCCCAGCCCGACGCCCGCGAGGGAATGACGGCCTTCCTCGAACGACGGGATCCCTCATGGGTGCTGTGACCACGGTCGACCGTGTCCCGGGCGACCGCTCTCCCAAGCAGGACCGCAGCCGGGCCACCCGGCAGCGGCTCCTGGAAGCCGCCGTGGCCTGCCTCGCCGAACACGGCTGGGCGGGCTCCACGGTCTCCGTCGTCGCCGAACGCGCCGGCGTCTCCCGCGGCGCAGCCCAGCACCACTTCCCCACCCGCGAGGACCTGTTCACCGCCGCCGTCGAATACGTCGCCGAGGAACGCTCCTGCGCCCTGCGCGCCCTGTTCCCCCAGGGCGCCACCGGCGACCGGCGCGCCGTCGTGGCCGCCCTCGTCGACCTCTACACCGGCCCCCTCTTCCGCGCCGCCCTGCACCTCTGGGTCGCCGCCTCCAACGAGGAGCCACTGCGTCCGCGCGTGACCGAACTCGAGGCCCGCGTCGGCCGCGAGACCCACCGCATAGCCGTCGACCTCCTCGGCGCCGACGAGATGCGGCCCGGCGCCCGCGAAACCGTGCAGGGCCTGCTCGACATGGCCCGCGGCCTCGGCCTCGCCAACCTCCTCACCGACGACGCGGGGCGCCGGGAACGGGTGGTGGCGCAGTGGGCCCGGCTGCTGGACGAGGCGCTGGGCTGAGGGCGTCGCCCGACGCGGCGGCCGGCGTTGTCAGTGCCGGTACCTACGCTTCCGGCATGGGAGACACATTCCAGGCGATCGCCGACCGTGACGCGACGCCGCAGGAGGCGCCGCGCCTCGCGCGGGCCGTGGTGGACTGGCTCGTCGCCGAAGGCATCGTGCTCGCCGAGGCGGAACCGGGCTGGGGGCTCGGGGAACACCCGGCCCATCCGCCCGGCCCGAACTGGCACAAGGCGGTCGACAACGCCCGCTGGGGCGCGCCGGAGGGCGTCGCCGTCCACACCGAGCGGCACGTCTTCTGGAGCAACTACAACAGCGCGGGGCCGGTCCCGGTCAGCTGCCCGTACTGCGGGACAGGCGTCCCCGACCGGTCCTCCGCGTCGTCGCTGCTGTCCGCCGCGATGGACGAGTGGTACAAGACCGGCACCGCCGACGTCGAGTGCCCCGCATGCGCCCGGACCGTCCCCCTGCCCGCCTGGAACTGGACCAACGACCACCTGGCCTTCGTCCACCTCGGCTTCACCTTCTGGAACTGGCCCTGGCTCAGCGAGGAGTTCCGCGCCCGGGTGGCGGAGTTCCTGCCGGGACACCGCACGGCGTTCCTCCCCGGCAAGGTGTGAGAGGCCCCGGCGACGGGCCCCTCACGGACTGAGCCGCTCCACCCGCCAGCTCCCGTCCGCCTCCGCCACGTACCGCAACCGGTCGTGCAACCGGTTCTCCCGCCCCTGCCAGAACTCCACCGACTGCGGCGCCACCCGGAAACCACCCCAGTGCGGCGGCACCGGCACCTGCTCACCCTCCGGATAGCGGGCCGCCAGCTCCGCGTAGGAAGCCTCGAGGTCGGCACGGGTCGCGATCACCGACGACTGTGCGCTCGCCCAGGCACCGAGCTGCGAGCCGTGCGGCCGGGTCCGGAAGTACGCCGCCGTCTCGTCCCGCCCGGTCCGCCGGGCCACGCCCTGCACCACGACCTGCCGAGCCATCGGATGCCACGGGAACAGCAGCGACACGTACGGATTCTCCGCGAGGTCACGAGCCTTGCGGGAGTCGTAGTTGGTGTAGAAGACGAAGCCCTGCTCGTCGAAGTGCTTCAACAGCACCGTACGGGAGCTGGGCCGCCCCTCGGCGTCCGCCGTGCACACGACCATGGCGTTCGGCTCGAACAGGTGAGCCTCCGCCGCGGCCTGCTTGAACCAGCGCGCGAACTGCTCCACCGGCGTCGCGGCCAGGTCGGACTCGGCGAGACCCTCGGCCCGGTACTGCTTGCGCATCGAGGCGGGATCGGGGAAGACGGCGTTCACGCGGTCATCTTGCCGTATCGAACGCCACCCCACAGAGGGTGGCACTCAGTGCCGCAAGGGCTCCCCAAACGTGGCACTCGGGGATTATGGTGCTGATGCCATCCCGTTGGGGTGACCCCTCACCGCACGGGGCATCACTGGGATGACCGCCAGGACCGCGAGTCCCCGCACACCCATGTGCACAGGACAGTGGATCCACCGGCGCCATCTGTCGCACACATCACGAGGAGCCGCCTGATGTCCGACTTCGTACCCGGACTCGAAGGAGTCGTCGCGTTCGAGACGGAGATCGCCGAACCGGACAAGGAGGGCGGCGCACTCCGGTACCGGGGCGTCGACATCGAGGACCTGGTCGGCCACGTCTCCTTCGGCAACGTCTGGGGTCTGCTCGTCGACGGCGCCTTCAACCCCGGCCTGCCGCCCGCCGAGCCGTTCCCCATCCCCGTCCACTCCGGCGACATCCGCGTCGACGTCCAGTCCGCCCTCGCCATGCTCGCCCCCGTCTGGGGCCTCAAACCCCTCCTCGACATCGACGCCGAACAGGCCCGCGAGGACCTCGCCCGCGCCGCCGTCATGGCCCTCTCCTACGTCGCCCAGTCCGCCCGCGGCCAGGGCCGCCCCATGGTCCCCCAGCGCGAGATCGACAAGGCCCAGTCCGTCGTCGAACGCTTCATGATCCGCTGGCGCGGCGAACCCGACCCCAAGCACGTGGCGGCGGTGGACGCCTACTGGACGTCGGCGGCCGAACACGGCATGAACGCCTCCACCTTCACCGCGCGTGTGATCGCCTCCACCGGCGCGGACGTCGCCGCCGCCCTCTCCGGCGCCGTGGGAGCCATGTCCGGCCCCCTGCACGGCGGCGCCCCCTCCCGCGTCCTCGGCATGATCGAGGAGATCGAACGCACCGGGGACGCCGAGGCCTACGTCAAGCGCGCCCTCGACAAGGGCGAACGCCTCATGGGCTTCGGCCATCGCGTCTACCGCGCCGAAGACCCCCGCGCCCGCGTCCTGCGCCGCACCGCCCGCGAACTGGGCGCCCCCCGCTTCGAGGTCGCCGAGGCCCTGGAGAAGGCCGCCCTGGAGGAACTGCACGCCCGCCGCCCGGACCGCGTCCTCGCCACGAACGTCGAGTTCTGGGCGGCCATCATCCTCGACTTCGCCGAAGTCCCGGCGCACATGTTCACCTCCATGTTCACCTGCGCCCGCACGGCCGGCTGGTCGGCGCACATCCTGGAACAGAAGCGCACCGGCCGCCTCGTGCGCCCCTCCGCCCGCTACGTCGGCCCGGGCTCCCGCAGCCCCCGCGCGATCGAGGGCTACGAGGACATCGCACACTGAGCCGACCCGGGGGCGGTCCCCACGGGGACGATCACGCGGGGCTGAGCAGCTCCGCGTGATGCCGCTCCGCCACCAGCGGATGCGCCCGCAGCTTCCCCTTCAGCTCGTTGAAGCCGTACTCGGCGAACAGCGGATTCGCCGGATCGTCGGTCACGCCGGGCGCGGCGGAGGCGTGCGGGAACGGCAGCGGTTCCACGCGCGCGTCCAGCCGCGGGTTGTAGAAGAACGGCACGGAGAACCGCTCGACGGCGCTGGGCGGAGACACGACACGATGATTGGTGGCGACCAGGTAGCCGTTGGTGGCCACCTCCAGCAGCTCCCCGAGATTGACGACGAAGGCGCCCGGCAGCGGCGGCACATCATGGAACAGCCCGTCCTCCCGCTGCACCTGAAGGCCACCCACCTGGTCCTGCAGAAGCAGGGTCAGGAACCCGTAGTCCTTGTGGGCCCCCACGCCCTGACCGGTCCCGTCCCCCGCACTCCCCGGATACCGGACCAGCTTCAGATGCGGATGCGCCCGCTCCCCGAAGATCGGGGCGTAGAAGTCGGCGGGCGCCCCGATCGACGCCAGCAACTCGTGCAACAGCCTCTCGGCGACAGCACTCAGCCGCTCGATCCACGCCAGCGCGGCCACCCGCAGCTCAGGCAGCCGGGCCGGCCACTGATTGGGTCCCTGCAACCACCAGTAGGCCGGCTCACCCGGCCCCGGCGCCCGCGCCGCCCGCTCGGCCCCGATGTCGAGCTGGTCCCGCCAGTCCTGCCGCCCACCCGTCCGCTCGTCACCGGTGCGGGTGTACCCCCGGAAGTGCGGCGAGCGCACATTGTCGATCGCGAGCCGCTCGGCCTCGGGCAGGGCGAAGAACCGCCGCATGGCGGACACCAGCCGCGCGGTCTCCCGCTCGGTGACCCCATGCCCCACGAGCTGGAAGAACCCCACGTCATGTGCGGCACTGTGCAACTGGTCGTGCAACAGTGCCCGGGCCCTCGGTCCACGGTCGGCGGCGGAGAGATCGATGATCGGCAGTTGCTGGTACGACGGCTTCGCAGACGTCGGGGTCACGTTCGTCATGGTGCATCCGCAGGGTGTACGGGTCCCACACGACCGCCATGGGTGAGGCGGGCGCACGGGTGCCAGGTGGGCAGAGGAAGGGAAACGCGGGCGGCCTGGTCGAGGACCGCGAGGGAACGCGAGGGGAGTAAGGCCGGACGGCTCAGACGGAGCGTCGACAGCCCATGCTCGTGACGCGGACGTAGTCCACGTGGCGGCGCCGAACGAGCGAAAGCATGCCCTCAGCGTACTGCCTGACGAAAGATCCGTACGTGGCGCGCATCACGTACCGAAGAATCTCCGGATCGCGGAAAAGCCCCTGGAACGCAGACGACCCGCGAGTCTGGTCCTCCAGAGGAGGGGCCGGCCGGACGTACCGGCGACTCGCGGGTCGGGTGACTGCGTTGGATTGGCCGGCTGCGTGCGTCTCACACACGCTGGTCCGGCGCCGAACCGAGTTTGACGACGGGCTGCTAGCCCGCAGTCACCTCTTCCGTCCGGTATTCATACATCTGCCGAACCACCTCCCTTCCGAAGTACCAGCCACCTTAAGAAGTGGTTCTCCGCGGCTCAACTGTTTTTCCGAGATGTTGACCGCGACGACTCCGGCCGGACGCGGCGGCCGCTTGTCCGCCTTTCCGGTACGGCACTACCGTGCCGAAGTGGATCTCTTCTCACGCTCTTGGACGGCGTTGCGCACGGCGGTCGACGAACTCTCCGAGGACGACTGGGAACGACCGTCCGGCTGTGCCGGATGGCTTGTGCGGGACCTGGTGTGCCATCTGGTCATCGACGCCCAGGACGTCCTCATCACGCTGGTCACGCCTGCCGCGACCGAACCGACCGTGGACTCGGTCACCTACTGGAACCTTGTCGAACCCCCGACCGGCGAGGACCCGCTCGACGCGCTGATCCCCCGGCTGGCCGCCGCGTACGGCGAGCCGAGGTGGCTCAAGTTCCACTTCGACGACGTCGGCTCCGCCGCCGGGCGCGCCGCCGAACTCGCCGACCCGGGCGTCCGTGTCGGCACCCGCGGCGAGGTGCTGACGGTCGGCGACTACCTGTCCGCGTATGTCATGGAATGGACGCTTCATCACCTCGACCTGATCGCGCACCTGCCCTCGGCCGCCGAACCGCCCGCCGAGACCCTTTCGGCTGCCCGCGCGTCGCTGGAGAAGATCGCGGGGGCGCGGATTCCGGCGTCGTTCTCCGACAGGGACGCGCTGCTGGTCGGGACCGGACGCCGCCTTCCGACGGACGCCGAGAAAGCCGCGCTGGGGGAGCTCGCGGCGAGGATCCCGCTCGTGCTCGGCTGAACGAGCCACGGCCGTGATCCTCCGGCTCCGGCGATGTGCTGGACGCGGGGCGTGGCGCGAGGCGCCGCATCAACCGTTCGCGCAGGCCCTGGCTTCGAACTCCGCCACGGGGACGGTGCTTGCGGACTCGTCGTCGTCCGACAGGTCGTCGTAGCGCACCATTCCCGGGGTGAGCCGGTCCCGGTCGGTCAGGGTGAAGGAGACGCTGCTCGAGGACCAGGAGTTGTCCTCGGTCCAGCCGTAGAGGACATAGGTGGTTCCGGCGGTGAGCGGAGTGGGCGATTCGGTCGGGGCCCAGCCCGCGGAAGGAGCGTCGAGGGTCCAGGTGGCGAGACCGGCGGTGAGGGGACGGTCGGCGGTCCATGAGCCGACCGTCACCGTACGGTCGACGTCGGTGCTGTCCACGTAGAGGGTCGCGCCGTCGATCTGGTGCCCGCAGACCATCATGACGCCGAGCAGATGGCCGTCGCCGGTCACGGAGATGCCGGCGACGGCGTCGACGGGCACCGTGCACCCCGAGGTCGCGGACAGGACCACGCCGACCGCGACGGCGCCGACGAAGCGCCGGAACGCCGGCCATGAAACGGTGGACTGCACAGCCTCGCCCCCTTTGCCCAGGGGGCGCGCTTGGTGCCCCCCGTACGCCGGATGGTAGGGACGACCCACGGCGAGCCGCAGGGCCGCCGTCCACTCGTTGCGCCCCCGTTGTGACCTCCTAGCCGCCCCGAGGCGTCGCACCCCGCCCCGTCGGAGAGTGCCTTGTGGCCCCTGGGTCCATGCCATCGCCGCCGCCATGGATGTGAGTGACGTGCCGCACTCGCCCGTGTCCAGGGGTGGGGGCTGTGTCAGGAGGGTCCGACGACGTGCTCCGTGGCCGTCGCCAGCAGGTGTTCCACCAGTGGGTTCCGGTCCTCCGTCCGCCGGGCCGCCGCCACCGTCGTACGGGCCGTCGGCGGGTCCACGGGGCGGAAGGCGACGCCCTCCAGGCGGAGGCGGCGGATGCCTGCCGGGGCGAGGGAGACGCCCAGGCCCGCCTCGACCAGGGCGCAGACCGTCGTCCACTCGACGGCTTCCTGGGTGACGTGCGGGGTGAAGCCGGCGGTGGCGCACAGGGTGGTGATGCGGTCGTGGAGGCCGGGGCCGGCTTCGTGGGGGAGGAGGACGAAGGGGGTGCTCGCGAGGTCGGCCAGGCGGACCGTGGTGTTCTCGGCCAGGGGGTGGGTGGCCGGGAGGACCACGACGAAGGGTTCCGTCAGGATCGGGGTGAAGGTGAGGTCGGGGTCCTCCGGCGGCGGCTCCCGCAGGAGGCCCACGTCGATGGCGCCCTCACGCAGCGCGGTCAGCTGGGGAGCGGTCGTCATCTCCCGGAGGTCCAGGTGGACGCCGGGGAAGCGGTCGCGGTGGGTGCGCAGGAGGTTCGGCAGCACGGTCAGGGCGAGGGAGGCGGCGAAGCCGACGCGCAGTCGGCCGGTGCGGCCGTCGCCGGCGGCACGGGCCGCGGCGAGGCCGTCGGCGAGGCCGGTGAGGGCGCGCCGCGCGGCGGGCAGGAGCGCGCGTCCGGCGGGGGTGAGGGCGACCCGGCCCGGAGCTCGGGTGAACAGGGCGTGGCCGACCTTGTCCTCCAGGCGGCGGATCTGCTGGCTCAGGGGCGGCTGGGCGATGCCGAGGCGATCGGCGGCGCGGCCGAAGTGGAGTTCGTCGGCGAGGACGACGAACGCGTGCAGTTGGGGGAGGGGGAGTTCCGGGCGGCTCATATCCCCAGGGATATCAGAGGGCCTCTCATCACGTATTGGACGTATCTTCCCTGCTCACCTACCGTTCCGGCCATGACCGAGCGACGTGCCATCCTCAGCGGCTCCCTGTTCGAGGAGCGGATCGGCTACGCCCGGGCCGTCGTCGACGGTGACTGGGTGCATGTGCCGGGGACGACCGGCTACGACTACGCGACGATGACCATCTCGGACGATGTGGTCGAGCAGGCCGAGCAGTGTCTGCGGAACATCGGTGCCGCGCTCGCGGAGGCGGGCTGTGGGTTCCGGGACGTCGTACGGGTGCGCTATCTGCTGCCCGACCGGGACGACTTCGAGCCCTGCTGGCCGGTGCTGCGCCGCTGCTTCGGCGAGGTGCGGCCGGCAGCGACGATGATGGTGTGCGGGCTGGCCGACCCGCGGATGAGGATCGAGATCGAGGTGTACGCGCGCAGACCTGAGACACGGGCACCGCAGTCCCGTTGACGCGCGCGCAGGTGACCGGCGTGCTCCGCAATCCCGTTGACGCGAGAGCGGAGGCACGCTTGCCTGCTGCCGTGACTGATCTTCGTATTGAGCCCGCCGTCGGCGACCCCATGCTCGAACAGTGGCGGCACGTCCACAACACGATCGTGCCGCCGGCCGCGCTCTCCCTCGACGAGGTACGCGCGCGTGCGGCCCGTTACCACCTGGAGAACGCCTACGTCGGTGACGTCCTCGTCGGCTGCTCCACCGTGCGGCCACCGGAGGGCGAGGAGGCGGTGGCGACGGTCATCGCGCGCGTGCTGCCCGCGTACCGCCGCCGCGGCCACGGCGCCGCCCTGTACGAGCGCGGTCTCGCGCACGCGCGTGTGCTGGGCGCGCGGGCGGTCGAGACGTGCGTGCTGGCCGTCAACGAGGACGGCCTGCGGTTCGCCGAGGCGCGCGGCTTCGTGGAGACCGAGCGGTACGTGCTGGACGGCGAGAACGACCTCTGGGTCGACCTGCGGCTGGCCACCACGTGAGCCACTGCGTCCGCGCCACGGTGGCCCACTGCGTCCGCGCCACCGTGGCCCACCGCGTCCGTGGCGCAACGATTCCTCTGCAATCTTGCGGGAACCATATGTGGGCTGCGTCACGTTCGAGTTGAATAAGGGCAAGTGAGCGAACCTGCAGGGGGTCCAGGTGAGTGCTTCCCGGCGTAGTGGGACCACCGACGAGCTGGGTCCGGACGAGCCCGAGCGGGCCGGTCCGGTGGGCCCGGACGGCTCGGACCTGCTCGCCGCGCTGCTCGACGGGATGGACGCGGCCCTGTGCGCCTTCGACGCCGAGGGTGTCGTCACCCACTGGAACCGTGAGGCCGAGCGCATCCTCGGCTGGAGCGCCGGGGAAGCCGTCGGCCGGCGCGGCTTCGCCGGATGGGCGGTGCGTGAGGCGGACGCCGAGGAGGTCGAGGGCCGCCTGATGTCCGCCATGCACGCGCCGGGCCGGCAGGTGCACGAGTTCGCGCTGGTGACCAAGGACGGCGGCCGGGTCCTCGTGCGCACCCAGTCCGCCGCCGTCCGCGGCCCCGACGGCAGGCCCGCCGGCCTGTACTGCGCGTTCAGCGAGGTGCACGCCCAGATCGACCTGGAACGCTCCATCGCGCTGAGTGAGGCCCTGTTCGAGGACGCCTCCTGGGGCGTCGTCCTCGTCGACGCCGACCTGCGGCCCGCCGTCGTCAACGCGCACGCGGCCCGCGCGCTCGGCACGGGTCGTACGGCCGTCCTGGGCCGCCCGCTGGGCGAGCTGCTCACCCGGGGCGTCGAGGAGTTGGAGAACGCGCTGACGCACGTCCTCGCGGAGGGCGCCCCGCCGGCCCCCGCCGAGATGTGGGTCGGGGTGCGCACCCCGGAGGGCGAGAAGCGGCGCTGCTGGCGCAGCGGGTTCCTGCGGCTGGCCTCACCGCTGGCGGAGGAGCCGGTGCCGTTGGGCGTCGGCTGGCTCTTCCAGGACGTCACGGAGGCCAAGCAGGGCGAGCAGGAGGCCGCGCTGCTGCGCTTCCGCACCAACCAGCTGCACCGCGCCTCCCGGGCGGCGGCCGAGTGCGAGGACCCGGCCGAGGCGGCCACCGTCCACCTTGACTTCGCGCTGGCCGGCTTCGCCGACCACGCCCTGATCGACCGGGTGGCGGGTCCTCCGACGGCCGACGGGGAGACCACCGGACCGCCCCGGCTCGTACGGGTCGCGGCCACCCCGTCCGGCGGCCCCGGTCCCAGCGCCCTCACCGGCCACGCGGGCCTGCCCGTGCGCTACGGCGAGGGCCACCCGGCGCTGCAGTGCGTGGCCCGCGCCGGCTCCGTGCGCGCCTCGGCCGGCACGGCGGCCCCGGACCAGGCCCGTGAGTGGGCCCACGCCCGCCAGTGGCCCGAGGACACCGTCCACGCCCTCTGCGCGGTCCTCCGCAGCCGCGGCCGCACCCTGGGCGTCGTCACCTTCCTCCGCGGCGCGGCCCGCACCGCCTTCGAACGCTCCGACGCGACGTACGCCGAGGACGTCGCCGTCCGCATAGCCGCAGCGCTCGACCTGGCGGGACCGCCCGGGGGCGGCGGGGGCGCCTGACCCGACACCGTACGGGGGCGCCTCGCGAGGGCGGGAGGCCTCACGCGCGCGTGGCGGCTTCCCAGTGCATCGGCGGATCGGAGGCCCACCGGCTCGGGGCGGCCACCGCCTCAAGGCGGCCACCGCCTCAAGGCGGCCACCGACTCAGCGCCGGTAGAAGATCCGGTCCCCGTACTCCTCCATGATCCGCGCGTTCCACTCGTGTCCCCCGTCGACGTTGCCGGAGCGCAGCAGGGGCGGCTCGATGCCGCGGTCGGCGAGGGAGGCGGCGGCGGTGGCCATGACGGCCTGGAGGAGAGCCGTGGTGACGACGGTGGAGGCGGGGGCGAAGGGGGCTTGGACGGTGTCGAGGGTCAGTTCGGCGTCGCCGACGGCGATCTTGGAGTCGAGTACGACATCGCAGTGGTCCTTGAGGAACGTCCCCGAGGCGTGCCGGGACGTCGTCTGCGTCGTGTACGCGACCGACGTGACGCCGATGACCTTCACACCGAGGGCGCGGGCGCTGAGGGCCATCTCCACGGGCAGGGCGTTGCGGCCGGACAGGGAGATGATCACGAGGGCGTCGCCCGCGCGGACGGGGGAGGTGTCCAGGACGGCGGTGGCCAGGCCGTCCACGCGCTCCAGGGCGGAGCCGAGGGTGGCGGGCATGACGTCGACGCCGACGACGCCGGGTACGGCGAGCAGGTTCATCAGCGCCAGGCCGCCGGCCCGGTAGACGACGTCCTGGGCGGCCAGCGAGGAGTGGCCGGCGCCGAAGGCGAAGAGGCGGCCGCCGGAGGCCACGGTGTCGGCGAGCAGGATGCCCGCGGCCTTGATGGCCCCGGCCTCCTCGTCACGGACCCGGTGCAGCAGGCCGATCGCGGCGTCGAAGAACTGGGCGGCGGGCGTGCGGTCACTCATCCGAAGGGCCCCTTTGCCATGTCCGGTGTCCGTGTCACGTCTCCGTGTCCGTGTCGCGGATCACGGTGCGGTCTGGACCAGTCCGCTGTCAACACGGCTTCACATGGCCCGGTATGCGCCTCCTGCAGTCTCCGGCCACCTCCTGCAGCCCGGTCAGCCCTGTCAGCCCCGTGCAGCCCTTGCGACGGGTGCGGCACACCCTCGGCGGCGGACTCCCACGGCCGGCCCCCGGACCGCAGCACCCGTGATGCAGGAGACCACGGCCCCCGGTGCAACCGCCTCGTTCCCACGGCGCGGCACGCTTGTCAGTGGTATCCGGCAGAATTGAAGCCAGGGCCAGCGCACGCGTCGGAGAGCCGTCGAGCCTTCGGCACATCTCATCGAGGGGCATGTATGTCCGGACTGATCGACACCACGGAGATGTATCTCCGCACCATCCTCGAGCTGGAGGAGGAAGGTGTGGTCCCCATGCGCGCCCGGATCGCCGAGCGGCTCGACCAGAGCGGGCCGACGGTCAGCCAGACGGTGGCCCGCATGGAGCGCGACGGCCTGGTCTCCGTGGCCAGTGACCGGCACCTGGAGCTCACGGACGAGGGCCGTCGGCTGGCCACGCGCGTGATGCGCAAGCACCGCCTCGCCGAGTGTCTCCTCGTCGACGTGATCGGCCTGGAGTGGGAGCAGGTCCACGCCGAGGCCTGCCGCTGGGAGCACGTGATGAGCGAGGCCGTCGAGCGCCGTGTGCTCGAGCTGCTCCGGCACCCCACCGAGTCGCCGTACGGCAACCCCATCCCGGGCCTGGAGGAGCTGGGCGAGAAGGACGGCGCCGACCCCTTCCTGGACGAGGGCATGGTCTCGCTCGCCGACCTCGACCCGGGCCTGGAGGGCAAGACGGTCGTCGTACGCCGTATCGGTGAGCCGATCCAGACGGACGCGCAGCTGATGTACACGCTGCGCCGGGCGGGCGTGCAGCCCGGTTCGGTGGTGAGCGTGACCGAGTCGGCCGGCGGTGTGCTGGTCGGCAGCGGCGGCGAGGCGGCCGAGCTGGAGGCGGACGTCGCGTCCCACGTGTTCGTCGCCAAGCGCTGAGCCGGGCGCCGCTCGGGCACTGGGCCGAGAGCCGCGGCAGGCACGGGGCCGGGAGCTGCGGCAGGCACGGGCCGAGGAGCGGAGCCCGGCGCCGGGTCGGGCACTGGGCCGAGCCGGGCCCGGCGCCGAGCCGGGAGCCGAGTCCGGCGCTGGAGTCGAACGCCGGTCCGAGCCCTCGGTCAAACGTTGAGTGTTGTTCAACTCCTGGGACCCCTGGGGCGGTTGAGGCGACCCGTCGATGTCGTCGAATCGGGGATTCCCTGTGCCGAATCGCAGCGCTCCGGCGCTTCGCGTGCCACCCTGTCGCGTGAGGCATATGACCTGAGGGGGCGGGATGATGTGCCGCAGGCGAAAGGAGGGCCCCGGTGCCGTGTGGCACCGGGGCCTGTCCTCCCCTGTTCCGACCCGGAGCCCCGAGCTCTCAGGGTCGTTCCCCTCGGACCGGTTTCCCCGAGCGGTCCGCCTCCCGCTGAAGATCTCCCCTCAGCAGCGGCGATCATTCCTTGAGGGTGGTCACTCGAACGAGGGGTGTTGCTCGCCGAGACGAGCATTTTCGAATAGGCATTCGATAGCCTGCGTGTGACGGAGCCCGCGCGTGACGGTTCGCCCGGGGCGTGCGATGAGCGAAAGCAGTGGGCAGCACAGCACAGCGGAACGACGGCAGACACGACGCGTGACCGGACCGGCCGGCTCGAGCGGGAGCGAGGGGTCCGAGCGGAGCTAGGGGGGTGCCAGGACCTATGGCGCGACGCATCGACGTGACCGGGGCGGGCGGCGTACGCCTGGCGGCCTGGGAGTTCGGTGACCCGCCGAAGGGCGACCCGGCGGACAACGGGTCGGACGCCACGATTCCGTCCCAGTCGGCGGGGGAGGGGGCCACACGGAGCGACCCGGAGCACACCACCGGGATCCAGCCGGAGCGCACCACCGGCATCCTGTTACTGCACGGCCTGATGGGACGGGCCTCGCACTGGGCGTCCACCGCCCGCTGGCTCTCCGAACGGCATCGCGCGATCGCCCTCGACCAGCGCGGCCACGGCCAGAGCGACAAGCCTCCCCAGGCTGCCTTCACCCGCGAGGCGTACGTCGAGGACGCCGAGGCCGCCCTCGAACAGCTCGGCCTCGCCCCCGCCGTCCTCATCGGCCACGCCATGGGCGCCCTGACCGCCTGGCAGCTCGCCGCCAAGCGCCCCGACCTGATCTCCGGCGTGATCATCTGCGACATGCGGGCCTCCGCGCTCGGCGCGGCCTCCCAGCGCGAATGGGCCGACTGGTTCAAGTCCTGGCCCGTCCCCTTCGCCACCCTCGCCGACGTCCGCAAGTGGTTCGGCGAGGACGACCCCTGGGTGGAGCGCCCGAACCCGGCCCGCGGCGCGTTCTACGCCGAGGTCATGCACGAGTCCGCCGACGGCTGGCGCCCCGTCTTCGAACCCGAGCAGATGCTGAAGTCCCGCGAGACCTGGGTCTACGACGCCCACTGGGAGGAACTCGCCCAGGTCCAGTGCCCCACCCTGGTCGTCCGCGGCCTCGACGGCGAACTGGGCCGCGCCGAGGCCCAGGAGATGGTCCGTGTCCTCCCCCGCGGTGAGTATGCCGAGGTGGCCGACGCCGGCCACCTCGTCCACTACGACCAGCCGGAGGCTTGGCGGGCGGCGATCGAGCCGTTCCTGGACGGGGCGCTCACGTGGTGAGAGGCGTGCTCACGCAGTGAGAGCAGGGCGCCTTCCCAGCTGCGTGGCCGCGGCCCCTGACGGGGTGCAGTCACCCCACCAGAGGGTCCCGTCAGCCTTTGCTCACCGCCGTGAGGATCTCCGGGAGCCGCTCCGCTGTCCTCGGCGCCGCCAGCTGTAGGCCGAGCCAGGTGATCGCGGCCCCGTAGACCGCCCCGCCCGGCAGGAGCAGCCACGTCCAGCTCTCACCGCCCTCGCTGACGTTGAGCCAGATGGTCACCGCGATGACGGGAGCGCACAGCAGTGCGGCGGCGACCATGCCGCCGAAGATCGCGATCCAGGCCAGCCCCACCTGACCGGGCGCGACGTTCTTGTGCCCCTCCTGCGGGATGGAGTACGGAAAGCGGGCCGAGGTCCAGGCGCCCGTCGCCAGCATCGCGCCGAGCAGCGCGAAGGACAGGCCGAGCGCCTCCGGCAGCTTCGCCCAGTCGCCGAGCAGGGCCGTCGTCAGGACGGTCACCAGCATCGCGTACGGCAGGGTGATCGCCAGCAGGGCCAGGGCACGCGCGCGTAGCTCGACGTAGGCGTCCCGCCGGGAGGAGATCGTCATCGCGACCATCCAGAACGCGGACGTGTCCTGCCCGAACTGGTTGTACATCTGGATACCGAGCATCCCGGCCGCGAAGCAGGCGAAGTAGATCGAGCCGGTGCCCTGCCACGCGTTGAACACGGGCACGATCAATCCGATCGCCAGCGAGGTCACCCAGGCCGCCTTGGTCTTCGGATCGCGCCAGACATAGCGCAGGCTGCGTTCCATGACCGTGCCGGTGCGGCCGCCCGGCAGCAACCGCCGCAGCCCCGCAGAGGACCGCCGGTCCCGTGCGGCCGGCTCGGCGGCCTGAAGGGTGGAGCCGTCCGGCGCGGTCATCAGCCGCGTCAGCGTCCGCGCCCACAGCGCCACCAGCAGCGCGAGCGCCCCCGCGCTCACCACCAGGCGCGCGACGGCGACGCCGTACGCCCCGGCGCTCGCCGCGTCCACCGCGCCGATCGCGGACGCGGGCGGCACCCAGGCCAGCACCTCCGCCGCCGGATCGAGCTGCCCGAGCCCCGCCGAACCGACCCGCTGCGCCACGAAGTTGACGGCCTGCGCCCCGATCGCGATGACCAGCCCGCTCAGCACCGCCAGATCGCGCCCCTTACGGCTGGTCAGCAACCGGATGTTGGCGGCCGCGACGGCGCGCGCGAACGCCACGCACACCAGCAGCCCCAGCACGACACCGACCACGGCGACGCCGTACGCGAACGCCCCGTGCCCGACGGCGATCACCGACCCCACCAGCATCAGCACCGTGAACAGCGGTCCGATGCCCACCAGCGACGCCACCAGCAACGCCCGCACCAGCGGCCGGGGCCGCAGCGGCAGCATCACCAGCCGGGTCGGGTCCAGCGTCTCGTCCCCGCTGGGAAAGAACAGCGGCATCACGGCCCACCCCAGCCCCAGCACGGCGACCAGCGGCACCACCAGCGAAGCAGCGTGCTCATGCCCCCGCAGCGCGATCAGCCCCACCAACTGCAGCGCGGCGAACAACAACGTCGCGACTGCGGACGCCACATACGCGGCCCGCCGCCCCCCGGACTGCCGCAGCCCGTTCCGCAACAGCGACAGCTTCAGCCGTACGACGGTGGAGGTCAGGCCGGTCACCGGGCGCCGCCGCCCAGCCAGTCGAGATCGGAGCCGGCGTCACGCCCCCGCGCGCCGACGAGTTCGAGGAAGGCCTGCTGCAGCGAGGGAGCAGTTCCCCGCACCTCCTCGAGGGGCCCGTGGGCCCGGATCCGCCCCGCCGCCATCACCGCCACCCAGTCGCACAGCGACTCGACGAGCTCCATGACATGGGACGAGAAGACGACGGTCGCGCCCGAGGCCGTGTACCGCTCCAGCACCCCGCGAATGGTCTGCGCGGACACGGGATCCACACCCTCGAACGGCTCGTCGAGAAAGAGCACTTCGGGATTGTGCAGCAGCGCGGCCGCGAGCCCGATCTTCTTCCGCATGCCGGTGGAGTAGTCGACGACGAGCTTGTGCTGGGCGCCCGCCAGATCGAGGACGTCGAGCAACTGCGTGGCCCGCCTGTCGACCTCGGCCCCCGGCAGCCCCCGTAATCTCCCGCTGTACCCGAGCAGTTCACGCCCCGACAGCCGCTCGAACAGCCTCAGCCCCTCGGGGAGCACCCCGATCCGCGCCTTCACCTCGACCGGATCCCGCCACACGTCGTGCCCGACGACCTCCACGGCCCCCTGATCGGGCCGCAACAACCCGGTCACCATCGACAACGTGGTGGTCTTCCCGGCCCCGTTGGGCCCGACAAGCCCGATGAACTTCCCCGCGGGCAGATCGAGATCGATCCCGGCCACGGCGACCTGCTGCCCGAACCGCTTCCAGAGCCCACGCACTCGCACGGCGACGGCACTCGTGACTGCTTCCGAGGTCATGCATGAACCCTACGGCGGGAAAACGCGCCCCGAAGGGGCGCGGGGCGGAAGGCGCCGCTAGCGATCCCTGCCGCACGCGTAGGCGAGCGGCGAGATCAACTCCTCCGCGTCCGGCAGCCACCGATTGACGGGGGTCGGCCGACAGGCCCACTGCACAGCCCCACGGGACCCGAACCTCGTGGGCGGCGCGGCCACATACGCCCCCTCGCCCAACGCGACGAGATCGAGCGACCCCAGGGACCAGCCGAGCTTGCGGACCAGCTCCGGCACCTTCACGGACGCCCCCGGCAGCACGAAGAAGTGCATCCGACGGTCAGGCGTCAACGTCACCGGCCCGAGCGTCAACTCCATCCGCTCCATCCGCGCCAGCGCCAGGAACCCCGCCGTCTCCGGCACGGAGATCGCGTCGAACGTCCGCCCGGTGGGCAGCAGGATCGAGGCGGTCGGCTGCTTCTGCCACATCCGCCGCGCGACCGTCGCACTGCCCGTCGCCTGGGTCGCCCAGTCGGGGCGTGACGGATGCGCACCCGGCGCGACGCACGCAGCGTCGCCGCAGGAGCACCGCTGCACCCCCTCGACGGCTTCCAGCCAGGTGCCGGGGAAGACGTCCCAGTGGCGCTCCTCGGCGTAGCGAACAGCGGTCTCCAGCAGCGATTCCCCGCGCTGCTTCGGGATTTGGGTGGCTTCGGCGCCCGCGATGGTCTCTTCCACGATGAACACAACTCTGCGCGTCACCAGGGGTTACGCCCGCCCGTGTGCGCGGGGGAGGAGCATCGATTCCCCGTCCGGGGCGCATGGTTGCACGGTTGGGGGCGCGCGGGAGGAATGAGCGCGGGAGCGGGTAGTCACGCTTGGGGGTCGGCTTCCGCCTTTACCCCGGCAATCCTCGCATGCCTCGCATTCTCGTCGTGTCCGCGGGGCATTGATCTTCACGGCCGGATCTTTTCGGTGGAAGACACGTCAACTCGGTGCGCGGGAAGGCACCGCAGCCACAGGGGGTAGTGCCAATGGCCGCAAGGCCTCTCGTCGCGCGGCAGCCGAACGAACGGCTGCAGGCGCTCATTCAGGAAGCGGGATGCTCGAACGCCGGGCTCGCCCGCCGCGTCAACATGTGCGGCGCCGAACACGGCCTCGACCTGCGCTACGACAAGACGTCCGTGGCCCGCTGGCTGCGCGGACAGCAGCCGCGCGGACGCGCCCCGGCGATCATCGCCGAGGCACTGGGCCGCAAACTCGGCCGTACGGTCACGATCGACGAGATCGGCATGGCCAACGGCAAGAACCTCGCGTCAGGTGTCGGTCTCCAGTTCTCGCCGACGGTACTGGGGGCCATCGAGCAGGTCTGCGAGCTGTGGCGCAGTGACGTGGGCCGCCGGGACTTCCTTTCGGGATCGTCCGTGGCCGCCTCCGCGCTGGTCGAGCCGAGCCGTGACTGGCTGATCTCCTCGCCCGACGCGCAGGTGGCGCGCTCGGCGGGTCCCCGGGTGGGCCTGTCCGACGTGGCGGCCGTGAAGGCGATGACCCAGGCGCTGGTCGACCTGGACCACCAGTACGGCAGCGGGCATGTGCGTCCGGTCGTCGTGCACTACCTCAACAGCGTCGTCTCGGGCCTCCTCGCCGGCTCGTACCGGGAGGCGGTGGGGCGTGAACTCTTCGCGTCCGTGGCCCGCCTGACCGAGCTGGCGGGCTACATGGCCGTCGACACCGGACAGCCCGGCCTCGCCCAGCGCTACTACATCCAGGCGCTGCGCCTCGCCCAGGCGGCCGGCGACCGCGGGTACGGCGGGTACATCCTCGCCGCCTCCATGAGCCACCTCGCCGCCCAGCTCGGAAACCCGCGTGAGATCGCCCAGCTGGCGCGGGCGGCGCAGGAAGGGGCGCGGGGGCGCGTGACACCGCGTGCGGAGGCGATGTTCCACGCCGCCGAGGCGCGCGGACACGCGCTCATGGGCGACGTACGGGCGGCTCAGGTGGCGTCCGGGCAGGCGGTGGCGGCGCTGGAGGCGGCCGATCCGGCCTCCGGGGACGACCCGGCGTGGATCGCGCACTTCGACGAGGCCTACCTCGCCGACGAGTTGGCGCACTGTCACCGCGACCTGGGGCAGGCGGAGGCGGCGGCGCGCTGCGCGGAGGAGTCGCTGGCCGGGCATCCGCGGAGCCGGGCGCGGCGGCGGGCCATCGGTTATGTGCTGTTGGCCACGGCCCAGGTGCAGCAGCGCGAGGTGGAACAGGCCTGCGCCACCGGCATGAAGGCGGTCGAGTTGCTCGAGACGCTCCGCTCCAACCGGGGCGCGGAGTACCTCGAGGACCTCCAGCAGCGGCTGGAGCCGTTCCGCGAGGAGCCGGTGGTCAGGGAGTTCGGGGCGCGCCTGGATCTTCAGGCCGCCGCGTGAACGGACGGGGCGCCGGGGCGTGAACCGCCGGGAAACGGCCCGCCGTCGCGCCGGGCGTGACGGATACAGCGCACGGCGCTCCGGTTCCGTTACACGCCTCACTGGGAGGGAGATCACGACCTGAGCTGCGTAGCACGGGGTTCCGGGGACCCGGTAGCGTGAGCCGACGATTTCGAGAGGTCCCCCATTCGTAGGAGTCCCGGTGACGCAGAGTGGACAGGGCGAGGAGCCCTCGGCGCGGCCCGCGCGCGAAGGCATCGTGCTGCCCTCCGACGGCGGGGAGCCCCTGCTGCCGGGCACGACGAACAGCCCCTACGACAGCCCGCAGCAGTACGGGCAGCAGGCGCCGCAGGCGTCCGCGCCCGCCGGCGGGCAGACCTGGGGCCAGCCGTGGGGCCCCGACCAGCAGCAGCCGGGCCAGGGCTGGCCGCTCCCGGCGGACCAGCAGTGGGACACACCACAGCCGACGGCCCCCGACGCCTGGGGCGCCCCGTCCGGCCAGGGCGCGGGTCCACTGCCCCCCCAGGGCGCCCCGGCCCCGACCTACGGTCAGGGCACCCCCGCCGCCCCCCTGCCGCCGCCCGCCGACGAGGGGGCGACCCAGTACATACCGCCGGTCACGTCCGCCCCGGCAGCCGACGGCGCCACGCAGTACATCCCACCGGTCACGGGCTCCGCCGCAGTCGACGGCGCCACGCAGTACATCCCACCGGTCCCCTCCACCCCTGCGGACGACGGCGCCACCCAGTACATACCGCCCGTCTCCGCCGCTCCCGCGGACGAGGGCGCGACGCAGTACCTCCCCCCGGTCGGTCCGGGCGCCCTCCCGCCGGAAACCCCGTCGGAGTCGACCCACTACCTGGGCCGCACGCCTCAGAACGGGCCGGGCCCGATGCCCGGCGCGGGTGCCCCGCCGGGCGCCGGCGCGGGCTCCCACCCGGGCGCCGGCGCACACGCGGGCGCAGGCCCTCTGCCGGGCGCGGGCGCGAGCCCCTTTCCCGGCGCCGACGCGCACTCGGGCGCTGGTCCGCTTCCGGGCTCGGGCGCGCACACCGGCGCGGATTTCCACCCGGGCGCCGGGGCGCACGCGAGCGCGGGCCCGCTTCCGGGCACCCCCTCCCACCCGGGCGCAGGCCCCCTCCCCACCCCCGGCTCTCACCCCGGCCCCCTCCCCGGCGCCGCCAACCCCGACGCCGAGGCCACCCAGTACATCCCGCCGGTAACGGGACAGGGGCCGTACGGCGGGCCCGGCGGCGCCGGTGGGGACCGGCAGCCGCCCGCCGGATTCGAGAACCTCTTCCGGGACGGGCCGGGGGGTGACGGACCGGCCGGGTCCACACAGCAGCTGCCGCGGTTCTCGGAGCCGGAGGGCGTCGGGCACGGCGGTTACGGGACCGGGCCGGGACACCCCGGTGGGCAGCCCTCCTACGCCCCGCCCGGCGCGGGCAGACGTGGCGTGCGGGACGACGATCACGGGCGTGGCCGATGGGGGTCCCCCCGCTCGAGCGAAGCCGAGAGTGGGGGAGGTCGTACCGGATCGCGCGTGCCGTTGTTCGCGGCGCTCGGCGTGGGGCTCGCCGTCGTCGGGATCGGCGCGGGGGCGATGCTCGCCGGCGGAGGCGGTGGTGACGACGCCGGCGACAACAAGACCGTCGCCGCGTCCGCCCCCGCGACGCAGGGTTCCGCCTCGGCGTCCGCCGATCCGGCCGAGCAGCAGGCGATCGCGCTGGACAAGCTGCTCGCGGACAGCGGCAGCAGCCGGGCCAGTGTGATCAGCGCGGTGGCCGATGTGAAGGCGTGCAACAACCTCGCGCAGGCCGCCTCGGACCTGCGGGACGCGGCGAAGCAGCGCAACGAGCTGGTGACCAAGCTGTCCGGGCTGGCCGTCGACCGGCTCCCCGACCACGAGGCGCTGACCACCGCTCTGACGAAGGCGTGGCAGGCGTCCGCGTCCGCCGACAACCACTACGCGGCCTGGGCCGACCAGGTCGCCGGCGGCAAGAAGCAGAGCTGCAAGAAGGGCACCGCCCGCACCACACCGCAGACGCAGGCCGGCAACCGTGAGAGCGGCACCGCCAGCATCCAGAAGGCGCAGGCCGCGAAGCTGTGGAACGAGATCGCGAAGAAGTACGGCCTGACCCAGCGGCAGCCGACCCAGCTGTAGGCCCGGTCCAGCTGTAGGCCCTACCCCAGCTGTAGGTCCGGTCCTGCTCCGGGACCCGCCCTGCTCCGGGACCCGCCCTGCTCCGGGACCCGCCCTGCTCCGGGACCCGCCCTGCTGGAGGTCCGGCCCTGTTGGAGGTCCAGCCTGCTCGTAGGACCGCCGCCCGCTGTAGGCCCCCGTAAGCCCGGGGCGGGCCCGGACCGGTTCAGTCGACGTCCGCGTTCTCCAGTGTCTTCGTCACGTCGACGAAGCCCTTCTTGGCGGCGACGAGCAGGCCCTTCTTCACGGTCTGCAGGGTCACGTCGGCGTTGACCAGGCGCGGGAAGCCGATGGCGGCGAGCTTGTCGGTGAACTCCCAGCGCAGGGTCGGCGTGAGCCCGCCCGTGCTGATCTTCAGCCCGTCGTCCAGCGCGCCCCGTACGGTGCCGGCGGTCACCTCGCCGTTCCCCAGCGACTCCACGGCCTGCCGGAACACGTTGTACGCGATCCAGGTGGTCTGCACCCCGGTGTCCGCGGGGTCGATCCGGGTGTCGGAGAACGCCTGCTCGCTGATGACCTTCTTCATCGCGTTCCAGCGCGAGTCGCTCGCCACCGGGTACCAGCCGGTGACGTACGCACCCTCATAGGGGCTGGACGCGCCGCCGGTGGAGTTGATGACCGTCTGGTCGACGCTGCCGAGGACGGTGGCGGTCCTGACGGAGGTGTAGTCGGAGCGGGTGCGGCGGAAGGAGTCCATGAAGGTGCTGGTGCGGTCGCCGAGCGCCGGGACCACGCAGCCCTTCTCGCGTGGGTCGGCGGTGGCCTCGTCCAGGGCCGTCTGGGCCTGCGCCGAGTACTCGGTGGCGTCCTCGGCCGCCCGCTGGTCGTTGGCGGTCTTGTGGCCGCCCGCGGTGAGCCCGGCGTTGAGCATGGGGGGCAGCGCGTCGCCCGCGATGGTGTCGGGGCGGACGAGGGTGACGGGACCGCAGGCCGCGGCGAGCTCCTTGCCGAGGCCGGCCAGCAGCGCGGGCTGACCGCCGTTGACGGGGTAGGACAGCGGGCTGGTGAACTCGGCGTTGGTGACGCCGTAGCCGCCGATGTAGGGGATGCCGGCGCCTTCCAGCTGCGGGAGGAAGGACTCGGAGTGCTGGCTGTAGGAGCCGACGACGGCGACCGCGTCCTCCTTGACCGCGCGCCGGGCGCACTTCGCGGCGGATACGGTGTCGTTGTGGTCGTTGCAGGTCAGCACGGTCAGCTTGCGGCCGTTGAGGCCGCCGTTGGCGTTGACCCAGCGGGCGTAGGCGCGGGCGAAGGCGGGCATGCCGGGCTTGTTCGTCGCGGCCGTGCCCTCGGGGGCCCAGGTCATGACGACGATCGGATCGTCCCCGGCATCCCCCGTGGTGCCGGGGACGACTCCGCAGCCGACGGCGAGCGACGCGCAGGCCAGCAGGGCTCCCGCCGACAGGGCGGTTGCTCTGATGGACCTGGGGAAGCGGGTGGACCTGGGGAGGAAGGTTCCTCGCGTGCGTCGCCTGCCGGTCATGAACACGCACCATTCCGCCACATCGCTAACCCGTGAGTGATACTCGGTCAACGAAAGGTGACGCAGAGGTGAATAGCAGGGGCCTGTGAGGCTCGCGTGACCGAGAACGTACGATCGATGACCGTGCAACAAGGTTCGGAGAACTCTTCCCGTCGCGGCCGTCGCTCCTCCACCATGGGCGGCATGCCACTCAACGACATGCCGTGGTGGCGCTGGCGCAGCAATGTGCGCTCCGCGCTGCACATGCTCTCCGACCCTGTGTTCCAGCGTGACGTCTGGCTGGCCGGCGTCGACGGGTACGGGGACGTCACCGACGCCGTGTACCGCCTGGTCGAGGACACCTGGCTGGACAACTGGTCCGCCGAGAAGTACGTCGGCACGATCTTCCGGGACTCGCAGGAGGCGGCCCTCGTCGACACCGCCGTGCTGCGTGTGCTGCGGATCATGCACCAGGTCGGGCCGGACGCGCCGGTCTCCGCGTACGTGGACCACCCCGGCTGGCCGGAGGCGGTCCGGGCGGCGCGTGACGCGCACGTCCGCATGGCCGCGGCCGACGGGGAGGACCCGGACGCGCCGCCGCGCACGCTCGAGGTGCTGCGGATCCTGACGAGGTCCGCGTAGGCCCGATCCGTGTAGGCCCGGTCCGTGTAAGCCCGGTCCGTGTAGGCCCGGTCCGTGTAGGCCCGGTCCACGTCGGTCCGGTCGGCGCAGTCCGGTTTGCCCGGTCCGGTCCGCACCGGTCCGGCCTGCGGACGGTGTTCCGCCGGGCCCGGGCCGTCATGAGACCCTGTCCCGCATGAGTGAGCAGTCCACCCGAGCCGCGGCGGCCCCCGCCGACCAGTACGTCCTCATCCTGTCCTGCCCCGACAAGCAGGGCATCGTGCACGCCGTGTCGAGCTACCTCTTCATGACCGGCTGCAACATCGAGGACAGTCAGCAGTTCGGCGACCACGACACGGGACTGTTCTTCATGCGTGTCCACTTCTCGGCGGAGGCGCCGGTGACCGTGGACAAGCTGCGGGCGAGCTTCGCGGCCATCGGTGACTCCTTCCACATGGACTGGCAGATCCACCGGGCCGACGAGAGGATGCGGATCGTCCTCATGGTCAGCAAGTTCGGCCACTGCCTGAACGACCTGCTGTTCCGCGCCCGGATCGGCGCGCTGCCGGTGGAGATCGCGGCGGTGGTGTCCAACCACACCGACTTCGCCGAGCTCGTGGGCTCCTACGACATTCCCTTCCACCACATCCCGGTGACGAAGGACACCAAGTCGGAGGCCGAGGCGCGGCTGCTGGAGATCGTCCGCGGGGAGAACGTCGAACTGGTCGTCCTCGCCCGGTACATGCAGGTCCTCTCCGACGACCTGTGCAAGCAGCTCAGCGGGCGGATCATCAACATCCACCACTCGTTCCTGCCCAGCTTCAAGGGGGCGAAGCCGTACCACCAGGCTCACGCCCGGGGTGTGAAGCTGATCGGGGCGACCGCGCACTATGTGACCGCCGACCTCGACGAGGGCCCGATCATCGAGCAGGAGGTCGAGCGGGTGGGTCACGACGTCACCCCGGACCAGCTGGTCGCCATCGGACGGGACGTGGAGTGCCAGGCGCTGGCCCGGGCCGTGAAGTGGCATGCCGAGCGGCGGATCCTGCTGAACGGGCGGCGGACGGTGGTGTTCGCCTAGCCCGTCGCCTAGCCCGTCGCCAAGCTGCGGGGCGGGGGCTGCGGGGCGGGGGCTGCGGTTTGGAGGGCTGGTCTACATGCGGCTCAACGACGCCGCTGCGAACAGCACGTCCCTGATCGCGGTCTTGTCCCCCACCTGGCCCGCCGCCGCCTCCTCCGGCGACACATGACCCGCCGCCAGCCTGCAGAACTCCACGTCGTCCAGGGCGACGTGGGCCACCTGGTGGTCGGCTGAGCCCACCGCTCCCGGTGAGTCGAGCGGGATGAGCCAGTCGCCGCCGCCCCGCCCCTCGATCTCCAGCCGCAGGCTGCGGCCGGGCTGCCCGGCGGTCACGAGGTGACGGGTGGCCGCCGGGGAGGCGAGGCCCGCGCGGCGGCGTTCGGCGAGGGCGCCGGGGAGCATACGGGCGGCGAGGTCGATCATGTCGTGGAGGTGGCGCGGCGCGGGCGCCGCGTAGGGGTAGTCGACCGCCTCCGCGATGTCCTCGGCGTGCACCCAGCACGCGAAGGCGCGGTCGACCAGCGCGTCCCGCAGCGGCAGCTCGAAGTCGCCGTACGACACCGGACGGGTGCCGGGGCCGCCGCCACGTCCGGTCGCGCCGGCGGGGGAGGCGCTTCCGTCGGTGAAGGAGACCGTGCGGACGAGGGTGTGGCTCTGCTCCCGCCACGGTCCCCGCACGGAGCGCGTCGGCGGGAAGTGCGAGGCCTCCCAGAAGGCCTCGGTCCGCTCGGCGGGCGTTCCGGCCGGTTTGGCGCCGGTCAGCGGGTCGTCGAGGCCCAGGGCGAGGGCGACCAGCCCGTCCACCGCGAGCAGATGGGCGATGACCCCGGCGACGGTCGTGCGGCGGCTCGTCGGGCCCTCGCCGTGGAACCAGCGCAGCCGTACGGGGGCGTGCCACTCGGCGTCCCCGAAGTCCTGGAGCAGGGCGTCCAGGCGGGCGGTCTCGGCGTCGTACGGCGCCGCCCAGTGGGGGACCGGGATGCGGGGCGGGCGCCGGTCCAGGCAGCCGTCCAGGACGCGGGTGCGCAGGCCGGGGTCGAGGTCGAGGCTCTCGGGCCGCTGGAGCAGGCCGACGGCCTCGCGCAGCCGCCGTGCCTCGTCGGCGCAGGAGCCGCAGGTGCCGAGATGCTCCTCGACGGCCGCGGTCTCCTCGGCCGAGCAGGCCGCCAGCGCCCACGCGCCCAGCAGGGACTTGAGCACCGGATGCGCCAGGTGCGGGCGCGTGCGGCCGGTGAGGTCGGGCAGCGGCAGGTCGCCGTCCTCGACGGAGGCGCGGGGGAGGGGGATGCGGGGCGCTTCGCCGGGGTCGGGGCCGGGCGCCGGGGTCGGGGACGCGTGCGTGCCGTCGCCGTCGCCGTCACGGGGGCTTTTGGGGCCGTTCTTCGCCTCGTCGCCCTGGTCGTCCCCGGAGGGTCCGTCGTACGCCTCGAAGGGCTCGCCGCCGCTCATGCCGCACCTCCGTGGCCGGGCGGTGCGCCGGGGGCGGCGGTGTCGTGGGCCGTGGACAGGAGTTGGAGGCCGAGGCGGAGGCGGCGGCGGGCCTCGTCCTCGGTGACGCCGAGGTCGGCGGCGGTCTGGCGGTAGTCGCGGCGCTGGAAGTAGGCGAGTTCCAGGGCGGCGCGCAGGGGGGTGGGCATGGACTGGACGATGTAGTCGGCGCGGGCGGCGACGGAGGCGTGGCGGACCTTGCTCTCCAGTTCCTCGGTGGTGCCGGGTCCGCCGCGGGCGAGGGCGGCGGTCTCGGTGGCGCGCAGCCGCTGCACGGCGAGGCGGTGGGTCAGGGTGGCGACCCAGGTGCGCAGGGGGCCCTGCTTGGGGTCGTAGGCGTCGGGGTGTTCCCAGACGTGGGCGAAGACCTCGCGGGTGATGCCGTCGGCGGCACGTTCGTCTTCGAGCACGCGATGGGCAAGTCCGTGCACAAGCGAAGCGAACCGGTCATAGAGCTCGCCGAGGGCGGCCGCCTCCCCGCGCGTGAGCCGCTGCTGCATCCTGAGGTCCCAGCGGGGCGGTGCGTCCTTCTTCGCCATGCTGCCCCCTCGCCGTGTGCGTGTCTGCGTTCAGCCTGCGTCCACCGTCACCTCGAATGTAGTCGGCACGTCCGGCGACGCACGCCCCTTTGGTGCAATGTGCGCCCCCTGTCGGGCGGGAGGTGGTAAGGGACCCTTCGGGGGTCGTGCCTACCTGTGCCCACCCGACCTGTGCAAGATCAGATTCGATCGCTTCGGATCAGAAGAGCATAAAGACAGATCGAACAGGACTGAAACCGACTGAAACAAGCCTGTTTCCCAAGCCTTCAGATTTATGCTCGGCGTTTCGGGGAACGGCCGCTGGGCAGCCGCGCTGCGAGGAAGCGAAGGGACAGCTTCCGTTCCGGCGAATGAAGGGCGTGGTGGTGGCGTTCAAAGTGACCGGCGGCGAGCGGAGCGGATGGGCCGTGCTCCATGTGTCGGGCGAGCTGGACCTGGTGACGTCGCCGGTGCTGCGTCAGCGGATCCACGACGAGGTGGCCGAGGGCCGCCACAGTCTCGTCCTCGACCTCTCCGAGGTGCGTTTCTGTGACTCCAGCGGCGTCGGCGTCCTCATCGCCGCCCGCCGCCTCATCCGCTCCTGCCGGGGCCGCCTGCGCCTGATCCTCCCGGCGCGCGGCGCGGTCGAGGACTCCCACGTCAACCGCGTCCTCGGCGCGCTGGGCGTCCGCCGGCTCTTCGACGTGTACGCGGACGTCACGGACGCCGTGGACGACGGAACCGAGCCGCTGTCGGCTTAGGGCCTGTCGTTTGGACCATGCCGCAGACGCGGCACTGACGAGCCACCGTCGATCCCCTGCGACCTGATCCCAACGACAGGCCCTGGCTCGAATTCCGACCCGGGGCCGCGAACGGCTCTCGCACTGGCACTCGGCCACACGTCTGTCCCGGAATTCCCCCGGTCTTGGCACAACGGTCACCTTCCCGCTGACCGAGCGTCGCCGGCGTCGTACGCTCCCTGCCGGAAGCACCCCACGCGACGAGTAAGGCGGCCCGAGAAGACATGGTCAGCAGCGAGTACGAGCGCAGGATCGCCGGCCGGTTCGCCATCTTCGACCAGGACGGCAACGGCTCCATCGACCGCGAGGACTTCGGCGCCGCCGCCAAGGCGCTGCTCGCCGAGTTCGGCACTCCGGCGCGGTCGGACAAGGGCCAGGCCCTGTACGCGGGCGCGGAGGCGTTCTGGCAGGGCATGGCGGGGATCGCCGACCGGGACGGCGACCAGCGCATCTCCCGGGACGAGTTCGTGAACGGCGCGGTCAAGCGGCTGCGCGACAACCCGGACCGGTTCGCCGAGATCGCCCGCCCCTTCCTGCACGCCGCCCTGGACGTCGCCGACACCGACGGCGACGGCCGCGCCACCGTCGAGGACACCGTGCGCGTGCTCGGATGCCTGGGTGTGCCCGAGGACGTGGCCGGTACGGCCGTCCGCGCCCTCGATGCCGACGGGGACGGCAAGGTCGGCGAGGCGGAGATCGTCCCCGCGTTCGCCCGCTACTTCACCGTCCCCGAGTAGCCGTCACCCGCCCGTCCCCGAGGCGCTTCTCGTCCCCGAGTACCGCTCCCGCAGCTTGTACTTCAGCACCTTCCGCAGCGTCTCGTTGCGCGGAAGGGCGTCCACGACCTCCAGCTGTTCCGGCAGCTTGTGCGGCGACAGCCCTTCCGCGCGCAGATACGAGGTCACCGCGTCCAGCGTCAGTTCCATGGCGCCCGGCGGCCGTTCGGCCGGCTCGACCACGGCGCACACCCGCTCCCCGCGCTCGGGGTCCGGCAGCCCGATCACCGCCACGTCGCCCACCGCCGGATGCGTGTGCAGCAGGTCCTCGATCTCCTTCGCCGACACGTTCTCGCCCTTGCGGATGATCACGTCCTTCAGCCGCCCGGTGAGCACCAGATGGCCGCCGTCCGTCACATGCCCCAGGTCACCGGTGCGCAGGAACCCGTCCTCGTCGAAGGCCTCCGCCGTCTGCGCCGGGTCCAGGTAGCCCTGGCAGACCGCCTCCCCGCGCAGCCGCACCTCCCCGTCCACGATCCGTATCTCCATCCCCTCCGGCGGCCGCCCCTCCGTCGTCGCCAGGTTCTCCGCCGTGTCGTCCGGCGAGCCCATGGTGATCATCGGTACCTCGGTCATCCCGTACCCGTGGGTGAGCTGCACCCCCATCTCGCGGACCACGGCGTGGTACAGCTCCGGCGGCTTGGGCGCCCCGCCGCCGGCGAGCAGCCTGAGGCTCGGAATCACCGGGGAGCCGGGCTGCCTGCGCTGCTCGGCGAGGAACATCGAGTAGAACGCCGTGGATCCGCCCGCCACCGTGACCCCGTGGCGGCGGTACTCCGTCAGCGCGTCCGGCAGCGCGAACTGCTCGAACATCACCGCCGGGAAGCCGTACAGCAGCAGCATCACCGTGTAGTCGGGGCCGGCGATGTGGGCGTAGGGGAAGGCCATCGAGCCGACGTCGTCCTGCGACAGGCGCAGCGCGTGGGCCAGGCAGGAGCCGCCCGCGATCAGTGAGCGGTCGGAGTGCAGGACGCCCTTGGGGTCGGAGGTGGTGCCCGAGGTCCAGTAGATCCAGCGGACGCCGGTGCCGTCGGCGGGCGGGGCGGGCAGGACGGACGGGTCGCCGGCCGGGAGGTCGTCGTACGCCTCGAAGACGCCCTTCGCGCCGAGCCGATGGGCCATCTCGCCGTGGTCGAAGCCTCGCCAGACGCCCGGTACGGCGAAGAACTCCGCCTTGGACTCGCGCAGGGCGAAGCCGACCTCGCGGTCGCGGTAGAAGGGGATGACGGGGCTCTGGACGGCGCCCAGGCGGGCCAGCGCGAAGGTGAGGACGGCCGTCTCCAGGCGGGTGGGGAGCTGCCAGGCGACGACGGTGCCGGGGCGTACGCCCATGTCGTACAGGCCGGCCGCGGTGCGCTCGGCCCGCTCGCGCAGTCCGCCGAAGGTCAGGACGCGGTCCCCCTGGAGGAGGACCGGGCGGTCGGGGGTGAGGGCGGCGCGGCGGGCGAGCAGGTCCCAGAGGGTGCGGGACGCGCTCAGGGCGTGGGCGGTGTCGGTCACGGCGACCCCCTTGAGAGCTGACGGACAGTCAGATAGTGGGCAGAGCGTAGGGCTGGGCGCCTTGTCGGTCCAGGGGTCGCGGACTAGCCTGCAGGACAGAGCAAATCTGACGGACCATCAGATACGGCCGTCGCAGAGGCGTCCGCCAGGCGGAGGGGACCATGACCGAACTGCCCCGCATCATCAGCGTCGACGACCACGTCATCGAGCCCGCGCACCTCTTCGAGACCTGGCTGCCGCGGAAGTACCGCGACCGCGGCCCGCAGCCGCTCACCGCCGGGATCGGCGAGCTGGCCTACGTCGGCGGCAAGTACCAGATCACGATGGACCCGGACGGCCAGCCCACCGACTGGTGGATCTACGAGGACCTGAAGTTCCCGTACAAGCGCAACATCGCCGCCGTCGGCTTCGACCGGGACGAGATGACCCTGGAGGGCATCACGCGCGCGCAGATGCGGCGCGGCTGCTGGGACCCGACGGCGCGCCTGGCGGACATGGACCTCAACCACGTCGAGGCCAGCCTCTGCTTCCCGACCTTCCCCCGCTTCTGCGGGCAGACCTTCGCCGAGGCCCACGACAAGGAGGTCGCGCTGGCCTGTGTGCGCGCCTACAACGACTGGATGGTCGAGGAGTGGTGCGGGGACAGCGGCGGGCGGCTCATCCCGCTGTGCCTGATCCCGCTGTGGGACATCGATCTCGCGGTCGCCGAGATCCGGCGCAACGCGGCCCGCGGGGTGCGCGCGGTGACCTTCTCCGAGATCCCCACGCACCTGGGCCTGCCGTCCATCCACTCCGGCTACTGGGACCCGTTCTTCGCGGTCTGCCAGGAGACCGGGACGGTCGTCAACATGCACATCGGCAGCAGCTCGCAGATGCCGGCCGCCTCGCCCGACGCCCCGCCCGCCGTCCAGGCGTCGCTCAGCTTCAACAACGCCATGGCCTCGATGATGGACTTCCTCTTCAGCGGCGTCCTGGTCAGGTTCCCGACCCTGAAACTCGCCTACTCCGAGGGCCAGATGGGCTGGATCCCCTACGCCCTGGAACGCGCCGACGACGTCTGGGAGGAGCACCGCGCCTGGGGCGGGGTCCGCGACCTGATCCCCGAGCCGCCGTCGACGTACTACTACCGGCAGATCTTCTGCTGCTTCTTCCGCGACAAGCACGGAGTGGCGTCCCTGGACGTCGTCGGCCGCGACAACGCCACCTTCGAGACCGACTACCCGCACGTCGACTCGACCTTCCCGCACACCAAGGAGGTCGCCCTCGACCATGTCAAGGGCCTCGACGACGAGACCGTCCACAAACTGATGCGGGGCAACGCCATCCGCATGCTCGGCCTCGACCTCTGATGGACCTCTCGGACAGCCCGCGGGACGCCGAGTTCCGGGCCCGCCTGAAGGAGTGGCTGGCCAAGGCGCTCCCCACACTCCCGCCGAAGCCGCCCCCCGACGACTGGCCCGCCCGCAGGGCCCACGACCTCGGCTGGCAGCGCATGCTGTACGACGCCGGGTACGCGCAGGTGCACTGGGACGCGTCCCCGACCGTACGGCTGATCTTCCTGGAGGAGACGGAGCGGGCGGGCGCGCCCTACGTGGGCGCCAACTTCGTCGGGCTGCTGCACGCAGGGCCGACGATCGCCGCCGAGGGGACGCCCGAGCAGCGCGCCCGCTGGCTGCCGCCGATCCTGCGCGGCGAGGAGGTCTGGTGCCAGGGCTTCAGCGAACCGGGCGCCGGCTCCGACCTCGCGGCGCTGCGCACGCGCGCGTGGCGCGACGGCGACCACTATGTGGTGAGCGGCTCCAAGATCTGGACCTCGCACGCCGAAGTCGCCGACTGGTGCGAGCTGTTGGTGCGCACGGACGCGCGGGCCCCCCGGCACCGGGGCATCACCTGGCTCGCCATGCCGATGGACGCGCCCGGCGTCACCGTGCGGCCGCTGCGGACGCTCGCCGGGTCCGCCGAGTTCGCCGAGGTGTTCCTCGACGAGGTGCGGGTGCCCGTCGCCAACCGGGTCGGCGAGGAGAACGACGGCTGGCGGGTGACGATGGTGACCCTGTCCTTCGAGCGCGGCACGGCCTTCGTGGGCGAGGTGGTCGCCTGCCGGCGCGTCCTCGCCGAACTCGCCCGTGAGGCACGCGGGAACGGCCGCTGGGACGATCCGGTCCTGCGGCGCCGCCTGGCCCGGCTGAACGCCGAGTTCCGGGCGCTGTGGCGGCTCACCCAGTGGAACGTGAGCGAGGCGGAGGCCTCCGGCGGGGTGCCCGGCGCCGGGGGTTCGGTTTTCAAACTGAGGTACTCGCACCTGCGTCAGGAGCTGTACGACACCGCCGCCGACGTCCTGGGCGACGGCGCCCTGGACCTCGACCGGCCCTGGGTGCTCGACCGGTTGTCGTCGCTGTCGTACACCATCGCCGCCGGGACCTCGCAGATCCAGCGGAACATCGTGGGCGAGCGGATCCTGGGGCTGCCGAAGGGGCGGTGAACGCGTCGAGATGCGGTTTCAACTCACCAAGGACCAGCGGGCGCTGAAGGACGGGGTGCGGGACGTGCTGGCGCGGCGCTTCGGCCCCGAGAGACTGCGCGCGGCCGTCGGCCGGCCCGCGCTCGACCGTGTGCTGTGGCGGGAGCTCGGGGAGGCGGGCTTCTTCGCGTTGCGGCTGCCGGAGGCGGAGGGCGGGGTCGGACTCGGGCTGCCCGAGGCGGTGTTGGCGTTCGAGGAGGCGGGCCGGGTGCTGCTGCCGGGGCCGCTCGTGGCCACCCATCTCGCGGCCGGCGGCGTGCCGGGCGCGGCGAGCGGGGAGACGGTCGTGGCGGCCGTCGACGGCGGGCTGGTGGAGTGGCTGGCCGAGGCGGACGTCGTGCGGGGGGACGCCTCCGGCGCCGTACCGCTGCGGTCGGTGGATCCGCTGACGCCGCTGCACCGGGTCCACGGAGCGCCCGTGCCCGGCGAGCCGGATCCCGTCGCCGTCCTCCTCACCGCCGCCGAGCAGCTCGGCACGGCCACGCGCGCGTGCGAGCTCGCCGTGCAACACGCGCGGACGCGGGAGCAGTTCGGGCAGCCCATCGGGGCCTTCCAGGCCGTCAAGCATCTGTGCGCGGAGCTGCTGGTGCGGGTGGAGGTGGCGCGTGTGGCCGTCTACGCGGCCGCCGTCACCGCCGACCCGGCCGACATCGCGGCCGCCCGGCTCCTCGCCGACGAGGCCGCCGTACGCGGCGCGCGCGACTGCCTCCAGGTCCACGGCGGCATGGGATTCACCTGGGAGGCGGAGGTGCACCTGCTGCTGAAGCGGGCGTGGGTGCGCACCCGACGTGCGGGAGGCAGCACGGAGAGTGAGCAAAGACTCGCGGAGGACCTGCTCTCCGAGGTGGGGTGATAGGCCCCCTGCCTGCGGTGATGGCGGTCTGACGGACCGTTTGTCGCGGATCGTGGCAGATCGGTGTCACGGAGCGTGACATTTGGTTGTGTCCGATGCGTGACCCGTCACAGCCCGGAGTCGCGGGGTCGCTCCGGTACCTTCTGTGCAATGCGAGTGGTTCCGAGCGCGATCCGTGCCGGCGGTGCCCCTGGGGCGGTGCCGGATACGACGGTGCGCGCCCCTGCTCGCAGGGCGGACGGGTGCCGGAGGCCCGTCCGTTCGACTCCCCGCGACGAGCGTCGCACAGTATGCCGCACGAGTACTCCTTCGCGCTGGAATATGCCCGAAGCGCTTGTTGAGGTGACTGTACGTCAATCAAGCTGTCTCGTAAGGGAATCACGTTCCGTCACCCTGCCTCTGGCCGTTGTTCTGGCCATGCAGAAAATGGCTACGATCGTGGCCCTCGTCGTCATGGTGCTCGCGTGGCTTGCGTGGCTCACGTGGCGCGCGGCCATGTGTCCGCCGGTTCGGATGGTGTGAGCGGTGCAGGTGCTTCAAGTGCAGCTGGAGATCCGGCCCGACCCCGCTGAGGTGGGTCGGGCCCGGAGGTGGGCCCGTTCGCGCCTCGCCGGGTCCGGGATAGGGGCCGACGAGGCGCTCGCCGAGACGCTGATCCTGCTCGTCTCCGAACTGGTCACCAACGCCGTGGTGCACACCGGCGGCCCGGCCGTACTGCGCCTGTCCCTGCCGGGCGGCACGGCCGGAGAGGCCGCGGAGGCTCCCGTCCGCCTGGAGGTGACCGACAGCAGCACCCGGGCGCCCGTGCCGCGCTGCCTCGACGACGACGCCACCGGCGGCCGCGGCCTCGCCCTCGTCGACGGTCTGGCGGACCGCTGGGGCTGGACCGTGGAGGGCCCCGGCAAGCGCATCTGGTGCGAACTGGACCGCGACGCGGAGCCGAGGGCGACCGCCGCGGCGTGCGGGGGCGGCGCGGTGGCGTACGAGGGGCTGGCGTACGAGGCGGTGTAGGGCCGGCTCCCGCTGTCCGACGCGTGAGCGGTGCGTGGGTGCATGGTGATCCGCTCGCGCGTGCCGAGGTGTGCGGCGGTGCGCCGGTCCGTGCTTCCGTGCGCACCGGGGGCAAAAAGGGCTTAAGTGATGAATCGCCAAAGGGCTGTTGACGCCTCGTGAGCGACTGATCACGCTTGAGGTCAGCGATTCGCCGCGAGGGGACGGCGAGGGCCTCGGTGACGAGAGCCCTCGGCGAGTGTGAGTCGTGATACGGCGTCGGTTCCGTCAGGGGGAGAAAAGGGAACCGGGGCGGGAACGCCGGAGTCGGACGGCGGCGCGTGGGGCCGTGCCGCCGTCACGACGGCCGGACAGGCCATCGGGCCGGGCGCAGGGGTGCACCTGCCGCCCGGCCGCGGGAGCCGCCCCTCAGATGCCGGGGCTCGCAACCCGGGTGTAGAAGAGGGGGTTGCTGGTACCGGCGGCGGTGACGACCGTGACGCCGACCGGCCCGGCGCTGCCCGCCGGGGCCACCGCGGTCACCTGCGTCGGGGAGACCACCGTGAACGCCGCGGGGGTGGAGCCGAACCGTACCTCGCTCGTGGTGGTCAGGCCGGTGCCGGTCAGGGTGATGACGGTGCCGGCGTGCGTCGGTCCCTGGGCGGGAACGAGCGAGAGCAGCGTGGGGGCCGCGACGTACACGTAGCTGACGGGGTTGCCGGTGCCGCCGGGGGTGGTCACGGTGACCGCCGCGCTGCCGGCCGCGTGGGGCGGGGTGACCGCGGTGATCTGCGTGGCGGAGTCGACGGTGAACGACGTCGCGGGCGCCGCGTCGAAGCTCACCGCCGTCGCACCGAGCAGGTCGTTGCCGGTCAGGACGACCGTGGTGCCGCCCGCCGTGCTCCCGGACGGGGGCGTGACGGCGGTCAGCGAGGGCAGCGCCGCGTAGAAGAAGTACGCGCTGGGGTCGTCGGGGTTGCTGGTGCCGGCGGGGGTGGTCACGGTGACCGCCGCGCTGCCGGCCGTGTGGGGCGGGGTGACCGCGGTGATCTGCGTGGCCGAGGTGACGGTGAACGACGTCGCGGGCACTCCGCCGAAGCTCACCGCCGTCGCCCCGGTGAAGCCCGTGCCCGTCAGGGTCACGGTGGTGCCGCCGGAGCTCGGGCCCTGGGCGGGCGACAGGCCGGTGACGGCAGGGGCCGTCACGTACGTGAAGGTGAGAGCGTTGCTGGTGCCGCCGGGAGTGGTGACGGTGACCGCCGCGCTGCCGGCCGCATGCGGTGGGGCCACCGCGGTGATCTGCGTGGCCGAGGTGACGGTGAACGACGTCGCGGGCACTCCGCCGAAGCTCACCGCCGTCGCCCCGGTCAGGTTGGCGCCCGTCAGGGTGACGGTGGTGCCGCCGGCGACCGTCCCCTGAGCCGGTGTCAGGCCGGTGAGGGACGGGCCCCCGGTGACATAGGTGAAGAACACCTGCTGGGTGCTGGTGCCCTGACTGGTGGTGACGGTGACGTTCACCGTCCCGGTGCCGGACGGGCTGACCGCCGTGATCTGGGCGTTGCTGTTGACGGTGAACGAGGTCGCGGGTTTGGTGCCGAACCGGACGGTTGTCGCGCCGGTGAAGCCGGTGCCGGTCACCGTGACGGTGGTGCCGCCGGCGGCCGGTCCCTGGTTGGGACTGACCGATGAGACCACAGGGGCAGCCATGGTTGTACTCCTTCGATGGGACACGCCCGTGGACGCGGGCCGGGGGCCCGTCCGGGCGGAGGGGGTGGCTGCCGCCCGGACGGGTACTCATCGCCTCCGTCGAGCGAAGGCTGCCGGACGGATCAGATGCCGGGGCCGGTCACGTAGGTGAAGCCGCCGACCTCGGTGTCCGATCCCGAGGGGTTGCTCACCACCACGTCGACGGCGCCCGCGGTCCCGGGCGGGGTGACCGCCGACAGCGTGGTGGAGTTGATCACCGAGAACGGCGCCGGATTGCCGTCGAAGGTGACCGACTCGGTGCTGTCGAGGTTGGTGCCGGTGATGGTCACCGCCGTGCCACCCGACGTCCCACCCGAGTTGGGGCTGATCGTCCCGATCGTCGGGTTGTCGACGTAGGTGTACGACAGGCCGTTGTTGGTGCCGCCGGCGGTGGTCACGCTGACCCCCACCGGCCCCGCCGCGAGGCCCGCCGGAACCGTGACGGTGAGCTGGCTGTCGCTGACTACGGTGGGGGTGGCGGTCACCCCGCCGAAGGACACGCTGGTGGCCGTCTGCAGACCGGTGCCGTTGAGCGTGATGACGTTGCCGCCGGCCAACGGCCCGGACGTGGTCCCCAGGGAGCCCTTGAAGGGGGCGCCGACGTAGAAGAACGACACCGGGTTGCTGGTTCCGCCGGGCGTGGTCACGGTGACCCCGACCGTGCCGGTTCCCGACGGGGAGACGGCGGTCACCTGGGTCGGCGAGACCTGGGTGACGTTGGTGGCCGACTTGGTGCCGAACTTCACGGCGCTGGTGTTGGACAGGTTCGTCCCCGTGATGGTCACCAGCGTTCCGCCGCCGGTGGAACCCTGATTCGGAGAAATGGGCATGAGACACTCCTCGCTGGTTGAGGGAGACATGCGAGGAACCGGCAAGGGGAACCCGTCACCGGCCGCCATGCCCGTCGGGACCAAGGAACCAGCCCTGCCGCAGACAGGTCTGCTCTTTCTTCCGGGGCCGTCCAGGCGCAGTCGGTGTCACCGGGCACGGGGCGAACGAGGAGACATCTGCTTCCGCGCACAGGGCGCGAGACGCGAGGAACAACGGCCTTCGGCATCCCCTCGGGCAAAGAGAAAACCGGCAAACGCTGCCTGTCTCAACGATCCCCCGGCACGGGGATGGGCAGCCCGCCGGTTCGCACTTTCAGTGACCCACACGTCCGATCGAGTGACAAGGGGTCGTCAACTCGCATCACTCGTAAGGAGTACGGGTCGAGCATGTGTGCCCCAGGTCGGGGCGGTCGTGCGGCGTCGTGCGGGGGCTTCGTCTCCGCGGACATCGCGTCGGCCTCGTCGATCGACGGAGGCCCGGGACATGACCTGGGCAGCCGTTTCAGCCGGTGCCGCGAACGGCACCGGCTGAACGGGATCCAGTTCCCCACCGGGGGTGCCCATCGCGGTATGCCGGAATGGCCACCCGGACTCTTCCGGAAAGAGCCGCGGGCGGGTCCGGCTGCCGCATCCCCCGGCGAGGACGGGCGGCCCACCGGTCGGATCCGTTCCAGTTATTCATCGCGGCTATGCCAACGGCAAGGGGCTCCTGGGCAACTCACGCGAACGGCCCAGCGCGCATTTCGCGCCCCCCACGGTGACCGTCGCCAACACCCCTGAGAAGAAAGGCCGGTCGAGGAGACCGCACGTGCGGCCTGCTTCAAGAGGCGCCGCCCCTCGAAACCGGCCGAAGCCCTGCCCTCACCCGTCCGGATCCCACTGGGTGCGCACAGCCGACGGCCATGATCACAGTGGACTGCCGAGGCCCCACCAGAGAAACGAGGAAGAACCAGTGCTGACCGTGAAGAACATGCGCGGCCTGGCCTTGGCCGCACTGTTGGGCACGTCCGTGTCGGGCATCGCCACGCCGGCCACCGCCGAGACCCTTGCCTCGAGCAGTGCGGCGGTGGTCCCGTGCGGAGACGTCGCCGAGCTGGTCGAGCGGATCGACCGGGCCAACGACCTCGGCGCCGGAACGATCGTCCTCGCGCCCGGCTGCACCTACACGCTCACGGCTCCCGCCGCCGAGCCCGTCGGCCCCGACGGCGCCAACGGACTTCCCACCATCACCGGGAGGCTGACCGTCATCGGCCGCGCCTCCACCATCACCCGCGCCTCACTCACGCCCTTCCGCATCGCCGAGGTCGCCGCCCAGGGGTCCCTCGTCCTCGTCGGGGTCGCCGTGTCGGGCGGCAGTGCCACGGCGGCCGTCGGCACCCCCGGAGGCGGAATCCTGACCCGGGGAACCCTCACGGCGCTCAACGCCCGCATCGCCGGCAACACCGCTTCGGGCCCGGGAGGCGGAATCGCGGTGGCGGCCGGTGCGCGCGCCCAACTGTCCAACACCACCGTGACGCAGAACACCGGCTCCGACGGCGGCGGTCTCCACGTCGGCGCCTCCGGCCGGCTGACCGCCAACACCACATCCCTGGAGGACAACACCGCGACCTCCACCGGCGGTGGACTGGCCACCTTCGGAACGACGGTGCTCAACAGCACCAGGGTTCGCGAGAACACGGCCGTCGGTTTCGAGGGCGGCGGCATCTACACGGCGACCGGGACCCTGACCGTCAACTCCGGCCGCATCGAGGACAACGACGCCGGCTCGTACGGCGGTGGCATCGCGAACTGGGGCAGCACCGTGTACCTGCGGAGCACCCTGCTGGACGAGAACACCGCCACGGAGGACGGCGGCGGCCTGTACAACAACAGCGGCACGTCCCGTCTGATCAGCAGTCGCGTCACCGACAACACGGCCGAGAACGGCCAGGGCGGCGGCGTCTTCGTCGCGGGCGGTTCGGTCGGCCTGACGGCGGCCCTCGTCGCCGGCAACGATCCCGACCAGTGCGCCCCGGCCGGCAGCGTCCCCGGCTGCTCCTGAACTGCGACAACTCCAACAACTCCAACAACTCCGACAGCCCTGACAACTCCGACAACTCTGACAGCCCTGATCACCCCGACAAACCTGACAACCGTCCGTCAGAGGATGGCCACGGGTGCCACCGGAGCGCCCGTGGCACCGGCGAAGGGCTCGGGCGTCGCCGACAGCAGGAACGCGTAGCGGTCCTCTTCTCCACAGGCTGTGGACAACTCTTCGAGATTCCAGTTCTGGCCCTGCAGCATCCCCATCTCCACCAGGTCGAGCCCGTGCACCGGCAGCCACAGATCGTCGATCTCGGGCGGGAAGACCTCGAAGGTGAGGGTGTCGTTGGCGACCGCCGCCACGTCGCGCGCGTGGAACCACTCCGGCGTGCGCACCGACAGCCCCGGTGACGGATGCGCGTACCCGTGCTTGTCCCCGGCGAGGTAGAGCCCCATCTGTCCGGTCCGTACGAGCACGATGTCGCCGGCCCGTACGCGCGTCCCGGCCAGTTCCTCGGCGGCCTCCAGGTCCTCCGGGGTGACCGGGTGCCCGCCCTCCAGCCGGTCGGCGCCACGCGCGCGTGCCACGTCCAGCAGGACCCCGCGCGAGACGACGCGCCGCGCCGTGTCGATGCCGCTGAACTCGGCGCCGCCGTGCGCGGTGATCGTGTCGGCCGGACGGCCGTTGTACAGCCGGCCCGAGTGCGAGACATGGGTCAGCGCGTCCCAGTGGGTGGCCGCCTGCAGCCCCATCGTCACGGCGTCGTCGCTGCACGCCACCGTCCCCGGCCCGAAGATCTCCTGGTTGATCTGCACCATCGAGTGCAGCGGGTTCACCCGCCCCGGGATCATCCCGGTCTGCACGCCGTCCTCGCGCAACGGGAGCGCCAGCGGCACGCGGCGGCCGGTGCGCACCTCCGCGGCCGCCGCGCGCACGACCTCGTCGGTGATCAGGTTGAGGGTGCCGATCTCGTCGTCGGTGCCCCAGCGCCCCCAGTTGTTGACGCGCTCGGCGATCTCCTGGAACGCCGGATGCGGCGTGGGCAGTGCCATTCGGTGCCTCCCCGGGGCTTGTCCCCGACCGACTGCCGGGCCATAAAATCTAACGGTCCGTCAGAAACCGCGGGAAGGGGCCCGGCGTGGGGAACTTCTTGACCGGCAAGGCCGTCGCCGTCACGGGCGCCGGACGGGGCATCGGGCGTGCGGTGGCGCTCGCCGCGGCGGCGGAGGGAGCGCGGGTCGTCGTCAACGACTACGGCGTCTCCGTGGACGGCGCCTCACCCACCAGCGAGGTCGCCGAGGCCGTCGTCAAGGAGATCGAGGCGGCCGGCGGCGAGGCCGTCGCGGTCGCCGACGACATCTCCACGATGGCGGGCGGGCAACGGGTCGTCGACACGGCCGTGGAGGCGTACGGACGGCTCGACGGGGTCGTGTGCGTGGCCGGGATCCTGCGGGAGCGGATGCTGTTCAACATGGCCGAGGAGGAGTGGGACCCGGTCGTCGCCACGCATCTCAAGGGCACGTTCACGGTGTTCCGGGCCGCGTCGGCCGTGATGCGCGCCCAGCGCTCGGGCACCCTGATCGGCTTCACCAGCGGCAACCATCAGGGGTCGGTGTCGCAGGCCAACTACAGCGCGGCCAAGGGCGGGATCATCTCGCTCGTGCGGAGCGCCGCGCTGGGCCTGAACAAGTACGGGGTGACCGCGAACGCCGTCGCGCCGGTCGCGCGGACGCGGATGTCGGCGGGGGTGCCGATGGAGCTGACGGAGATCGGGGAGCCGGAGGACGTGGCCGCGTTCGTGGTCTACCTGCTGTCCGACCGGGCCCGGGAGGAGCGCGTCACCGGGCAGGTGTACACGGTCGCGGGGCCGAAGATCGCGGTGTGGGCCCAGCCCAGGGAACTGCGCTCGGCCTATGCGGAGGGGGGTTCCTGGACGCCCGAGCGGATCGCGGAGTTTCTGCCGGGGACGGTGGGGGTGGATCCGATGCCGATGCTGGAGCGGCTGGAGGAGATGCGGCGAGCCGCGACGGAAGGGGCGCGGCCGAACGGGTGAGCTCGAGTGCCGTCGGGGTGCGGCCCCGTGCCCCTGAGCGAGTCGCAGTAGCCCCTGCCTGAGGAGGCGGACGTGGAGTTCGGATTCACCGCCGTGGACGAGGAGTTCCGCACCGAGGCGCGCGCCTGGCTCGACGCGCACGCCCCGCACGCCGCCGACCGCCGCACCTGGGAACGCACCCTCGGCGCCGCCGGGTGGATCGGCCTCGGTTGGCCGGAGGCCGGGTACGGCAACCGCACCGCCCCCCTCACCCAGCAGGTCGCCTGGGCCGAGGAGTACGCGCGCTCGGCGGCGCCGCCCCGCTCCGGGCACATCGGTGAGAACCTCCTCGCGCCCACTCTCCTCGCCCACGGCACGGCCGAGCAGAAGGCCCGCTTCCTGCCCCCGATCGCCGCCGGCGCCGAGCTCTGGTGCCAGGGCTACAGCGAGCCGGGCGCCGGATCCGACCTCGCCGGAGTGCGTACGAAGGCCGAACTCGCCGACGGCGGACGGACGTACCGCGTCACCGGCCAGAAGATCTGGACCTCCCTCGCCCACGAGGCCGACTGGTGCTTCGTCCTCGCCCGCACCGACCCCGACTCGACGCGTCACCGCGGCCTGACCTTCTTCCTCGTCCCCATGGACCAGCCCGGCCGGATCGAGGTGCGGCCCATCCGGCAGATGACCGGGACCAGCGACTTCAACGAGGTCTTCTTCGACGGGGCACACGCGCGCGTGGAGCATGTCGTCGGCGCCGAGGGGGACGGCTGGCGGGTCGCGATGAGCCTGCTCGGCTTCGAGCGGGGGGTGTCGACGCTGGCCCAGCAGATCGGGTTCGCCGAGGAGTTGGGGCGCGTGGTCCGTGCGGCGGTCGAGACGGGCGCCGCCGGCGATCCCGTCGTACGCGAGCGGATCGTGCGGCTGTGGGCCGAGTTGCGCGCCATGCGGTGGAACGCGCTGCGGACGCTGGGGGGTGCGGGCGGGCCGGGGGCGCCCAGTGTGGCCAAGCTGCTGTGGGCGGGATGGCACCAGCGGCTCGGCGAGCTGGCGGTGGAGGTGCGGGGGGCGGTGGCGGGCGTGGGGCCGGCCGACTGGTCGCCTTCGGCGCCGTACGAACTCGACGAGGCGCAGCGTCTTTTCCTGTTCTCGCGGGCCGACACGATCTACGGCGGCTCGGACCAGATCCAGCGGACGATCATCGCCGAGCGGGTGCTCGGCCTGCCCAGACAGCCCAAGGGATAGGGGGCGCGATGCGTGGCGTGGTGTTCGACGGGAAGCGGGCCGAGGTCGTGGACGATCTGGCGGTGCGGGATCCGGGGCCGGGGGAGGTGCTCGTGGCGGTCTCGGCGGCCGGACTGTGCCACAGCGACCTCTCGGTGGTCGACGGGACGATTCCCTTCCCGGCGCCGGTGGTGCTCGGGCACGAGGGAGCCGGGGTGGTGGAGGCCGTCGGCGACGGGGTCGCCCATGTCGTACCCGGGGATCATGTCGCGCTGTCCACGCTCGCCAACTGCGGGACCTGCGCGGAGTGCGACCGGGGGCGGCCGACGATGTGCCGGAAGGCCATCGGGCGGCCGGGGAAGCCGTTCACGCGCGCGGGGCGGGCGGTGTACCAGTTCGCCGCCAACTCGGCCTTCGCCGAGCGGACGGTGGTGAAGGCGGTGCAGGCGGTCCGGATCCCCGAGGACGTTCCGCTGCCGTCGGCCGCGCTGATCGGCTGCGGCGTACTGACCGGTGTCGGGGCCGTGCTCAACCGCGCGCGCGTGGAGTACGGGCAGAGCGTCGTCGTCATCGGGACGGGCGGGATCGGGCTCAACGTCCTTCAGGGCGCGCGGATCGCGGGCGCGCTGCGGATCGTGGCCGTCGACGCCAATCCGGCGAAGGAGGCGGTGGCGCGGCGGTTCGGGGCCACCGACTTCCTGACGTCGACGCAGGGGGTGCGGGAGCTGCTGCCGACGGGCGCGGACCACGTCTTCGAGTGCGTGGGGAGGGTGGAGCTGATCCGGCAGGCCGTCGACCTGCTGGACCGGCACGGGCAGGCGGTCCTGCTGGGCGTGCCGCCCGCGACCGCCGAGGCGTCCTTCCTGGTCTCCTCGCTCTACCTGGACAAGTCGATCCTCGGCTGCCGTTACGGCTCCTCGCGTCCGCAACGGGACATCGCGCTGTACGCCGACCTGTACCGGGCCGGACGGCTCCTCCTGGACGAGCTGGTGACGCAGACGTACCCGGTGGAGGACTTCGAGAAGGCGGCGGCGGACGCGGAGGCGGGGCGGGTGGCACGGGCCGTGCTGACGTTCTAGACGTGCTGAGGGCTCGTCCGGAACGTGCGCCGGTACGCCGTCGGCGTCACTCCCAGCGCCGCCTGCAGGTGCTGCCGCATCGACTGGGCCGTGCCGAAACCGGCGTCCCGGGCGACCTGGTCGACGGACAGGTCGGTGGACTCCAGAAGGTGCCGGGCCCGTTCGACGCGCTGTTGGGTGAGCCACTGGCCGGGGCTGATGCCGACCTCCTCGCGGAAGCGGCGGGTGAAGGTCCGTACCGACATGGACTCCTGCGCGGCCATGTCCCGCAGCTGGATCGGCTCGTGGAGGCGGCCGAGCGCCCAGGCGCGCGCGGTGGTGGTGCCGGCCTGCTGCGGATCCGGCACGGGCCGCTCGATGTACTGCGCCTGCCCGCCGTCGCGGTGCGGGGGGACGACCGTGCGGCGGGCGACGTCGTTGGCGACGGCGGTGCCGTGGTCGCGGCGCACCATGTGCAGGCACAGGTCGATGCCGGCGGCGACGCCCGCCGAGGTCAGCACGTCGCCGTCGTCGATGAACAGCACGTCCGGGTCGACCTTGATCCGCGGGAAGAGGCGTTGGAGCTGCTCGGCGTCGGCCCAGTGCGTGGTCGCGGGGCGGCCGTCGAGGAAGCCGGCCGCGGCGAGGACGTACACGCCGGTGCAGATGGAGGCGAGGCGGGTGCCGGGGCGCAGGTGGGCGAGGGCGGCGGCCAGTTCCTCGGTGAGCACGCCCTCCTCGAAGACCGGGCCCCGCTCGTAGAAGGCGGGGACGATCAGGGTGTCGGCGGTGGCGAGGGTCTCCGGGCCGTGCTCGACCCGGATGGCGAAGTCGGCGTCCGTCTCGACGGGGCCGGGCGGGCGGATCGAGCAGGTCACGACCTCGTACAGACACCGCCCCGCGGTGTCCTTGGGGCGGCCGAAGATGCGGTGCGGGATGCCCAGTTCGAAGGGCAGCAGACCGTCGAGGGCGAGCACGACGACACGGTGCGGGCGGAACTCCGGGGACTCCTGCTGACGGCCTTGGGTCATGGCCCGATCCTAGCGAATGCTGTCCTTCGGGCCACTCGTTGGGGAGAAGCGCAGAACCGAAGCTTTATGGCGTGACCCAGACAAGCGAAGCTCCCGCACCCGTAAGGGATCAGCAGCCCACCCGTAGCCGCGTCCGAGTGCACCGCGCCTGGTTCGTCGCCGCCGTCACCTTCGTCACGATCATCGGCGCGGCGGCCTTCCGCTCGCTGCCCGGCCTGCTCATCGACCCGCTGCACCAGGAGTTCGACTGGTCGCGCGGCACGATCGGTGCGGCCGTCTCGGTCAACCTCGCGCTGTACGGGCTCACCGCGCCCTTCGCGGCCGCGCTGATGGACCGTTTCGGCATCCGCCGGGTCGTCGCCGTCGCCCTGACCGTGATCGCGCTCGGCTCCGGTCTGACGGTGTGGATGACGGCGGCCTGGCAACTGCTGCTGTGCTGGGGCCTGCTGGTCGGCCTCGGCTCCGGTTCGATGGCGCTGGCCTTCGCGGCGACGGTCACCAACCGCTGGTTCACCGAGCGCCGGGGCCTGGTCAGCGGCATCCTCACCGCCGCCTCCGCCTCCGGCCAGCTGATCTTCCTGCCCCTGCTGTCCTGGATGATCACCCGGTACGACTGGCGTCCCGCGGCGGTCACCGTCGCCCTCGCCGCCCTCGCGGTCGTCCCCTTCGTCTGGCTGCTGCTGCGCGACCATCCGGCCGACGTCGGCCTGAAGCCGTACGGCGCGCAGGAGTTCGTCCCGAAGCCGCCCCCGGTGCGGGGCGCCGCACGCCGGGCGGTCACGGTCCTCTCCTCGGCGATGCGCACGGGCCCGTTCTGGCTGCTGGCCGGCACCTTCGCGATCTGCGGCGCCTCCACCAACGGCCTGATCCAGACCCACTTCGTGCCCGCCGCCCACGACCACGGCATGCCCGTCACCGCGGCGGCCTCCCTGCTCGCGGTCATCGGGGTCTTCGACGTGGCCGGCACGATCGCCTCCGGCTGGTTCACCGACCGCTTCGAACCGCGCCGTCTGCTGGCCGTGTACTACGCGCTCAGGGGCGTCTCCCTCCTGTTCCTCCCCATGCTGCTGGCCCCCACGGTCCACCCCCCGATGATCTTCTTCATCGTCTTCTACGGCCTCGACTGGGTCGCCACCGTCCCGCCCACCCTGGCCCTGTGCCGCGAGCAGTACGGCGACGACAGCGCCATCGTCTTCGGCTGGGTCCTCGCCTCCCACCAGGTCGGCGCCGCCCTCGTCGCCTTCCTCGGCGGCGTCGCCCGCGACGTGTTCGGCTCGTACGACGTGGTCTGGTACGCGTCGGGGGCGCTGTGCGCGGCGGCGGCGTTGATGGCGCTGGTGATCCGGCGGCGGCCGTCCGCCAAGGTGGCTGGGTTGGTGGTGGCCTGAGACAACGTCTCAACTCGCGCGGTCGAGGGGCTCGAAGCCGACGCACAGGCGCATGCCGAGTGCGACGGCGAACCTCTCGAGCAGAGGCAGGGTGGGCATGGTCCCGCCCGCCTCGAACCGCGCGACGGCCGGCTGCTGCATACCTGTGACCCGTGCGAGCTGCGCCTGGGTCATACCCAACGCCTCCCGCCGCTCACGAACGGCGCGTCCCAGATCGAAGCGGATCCGCGCGGCGTCGTACGCTCGCCGGGCCTCCGGTGAGGCGAGAGCTTCGTCCCGCAGTTCGCTCCAGCTTCTGCGCTCAGACATGCCTTACACCTCGTCCACAGTGTGCTGTTCCTGGACGCAGCGCACCAGGGCCCGCCGGGCGCGCTCGACCTCCGCGGTTTCGCGCATCCGCTGCTTGCGGAACACCGTCATCAGGATGATCCGCCGACCCGAGGCGATCCAGTAAGTGATGCGCACTGCGTCGGTATCCAGGTGGAAGCGCAGCTCCCGCAGCTTTCCGTCGAGCTGCCGCGAGTACGGTTCGCCGAGCAGCGGACCGCGAGTGGCCAGTAGATCCACGTAGAACGCGACCGTACCGCGGTGGCCGGCGGGCAATGCGAGAAACCACTGCTCCACCTCCGGTTCCAGCTCTACTTCACCCCAGGTCATAACAGCGACGTTATGAACAGCCTAGCTGGTGTCGTCGTAGATCACGCGGTGTGCGCTCGAACGAGTGATGCACCCTTGCTGTCAGGCCTTGAAGCCGCCGAATCGCCCCCGGTGGAAGAGGAGCGGGGCGGTTTCCCCGTCCTCCTCGCTGTGGGCGCCCAGCGCCTCGACCCGCCCCACCACGATCAGGTGGTCCCCGCCGGTGTGCACCGCGTGGATCGCGCAGTCGATCCAGGCGACGGCGCCCGCGAGGCGGGGGGAGCCGGTGGCGGGAGCGGCGTCGTAGGGCACGCCCGCGAACTTGTCCGTGCCGGAGACGGCGAAGGCGCGGCACAGGCCGGCCTGGCCCGCTCCCAGGACGTTCACGCAGAAGACGCCCGCGTGGGCGATCCGGGGCCAGGTCGTCGAGGTGCGGCCGACCATGAAGACGACGAGGGGCGGGTCGAGGGAGAGGGAGGAGAAGGACTGGCAGGCGAAGCCGGCGGGGGCATCGCCGCCCTCGGTGGCCGGTGCCGTGACGACGGTGACGCCCGTCGCGAAGTTCCCCAGCACCCGCCGGAACTCGCCCTGGTCGACCGGCGCCCGTTCGTCCTCGCGGACGCAGCGCAGTTCGGGGCGGGGCAGCGGCTCGTACGGCTCCGTCGGTCGGGCCCCGAGATAGCGGACGGCGGCGGCCGCCATGCCTGCGTGTCCCATCACGTTCCCCATTGAAGCTGACGGTCCGTCAGATGTGAAGGGGTGTGCCGGGCGGGCGGGAAGGGGGGCCGTACGCTGCGGTCATGGGGTGGGGGAGTGTCCGGCGCAAGGCCGGACTCGGCAGGGCGGACGCCGACGTGACCGCGGCCGTGGCGGCGGGGGCGGCGCAGCTTCCGGCGGTGTTCGCGCTGTGGTGGACTCACGCCCTGGCCACCGACCCGTACGGGAGCGGCTACGGCTCGGCGCTCGGGCTGGCCTGCCTGTTCCTCTTCGCGCCGGTGTACCTGCCGGTCCTGGGGCTGCTGCACGCGTGGGCGCAGACGTTCCCGGGGGCCGCGCTCGCCGAGGTCGTGCTGCGCGGAGTGCGCCGGCCGCTGTGGGTGAAGCATCTGCTGGGCGTGACACTGGCCGGCGTGGTGTGGGCCGCCGTGGGGGCGGTGCTGTGGGACTGGTCCTTCACCGCCGCGGCCCTCGTCCTCGCCGCCCTCGGCGTGCTGCCCGTCCTTGCGACGGCGTACGTGCGGGCGCGGAGCACGCGACGCGCCTGGGGCCTGTGGAGCGTCTGGTGGCGTGCGGGGGTCGCCTCCGTCGCCCTGTTCGTCCTCGCCCTGCCGGGAGGCCTGCTGGCCGTCGCCACGGGCCTGATCGAGGAGTACGAGGCCCCGAAGCTGTCCGCCGCCGACGTCACCGGCGTCTGGCGCGGCGAGGAGGGCGAGGTGCTGCGGCTGCTGCCGGGCGGCCGGGCCGAGCTGACCCGGATGCCGGCCGAGCCCGGCTTCGAAGCGACCGCCGACTTCGAGGTGTGCGACGGCACCGGAACCTGGTCCCTCGACGAGGAGAGCGACTACCACGCCCGGGACGACGTCGTCGTACGCCTCGACACCGGCGGTGGCACCGGCAGTGGCTGCGGGAACGACACGTCCTGGACGGTCGCCGGGACGGACCGTGCGCCGGAGCTGTTCGTGATCTTCGGGGATCCGGACGCGGGGGAGCTGCGGATCCTGAGGCCCGGTTCCTGAGCCCTCGTCACCGCCCCCGGAACCGCGCCTCGCGCCGCTCCACGAAGCTCGCCACGCCCTCCTGGGCGTCCGCCGTGCCCATGTTGATCTCCTGGGCTGCCGCCTCGGCGGCGAGGGCGGTGGCGCGGTCGGTGTCGAGGGAGGCGTTGACGAGCTGCTTGGTCAGGGCGAGGGCGCGGGTCGGGCCGGCGGCGAGGCGTTCGGCCCAGGCGTGGGCCGTCTTCGCCAACTCGCCGTCGGGGACGACCCGGTTGACCAGGCCGAGGCGTTCGGCGTCGGCCGCGGTGAGGGCGTCGCCGAAGAACATCAGCTCCTTGGCGCGCTGCGGGCCGATCAGGCGGGGCAGGAGATAGGCGCCGCCGCCGTCCGGGACCAGGCCCCGGCGTACGAACACCTCGATGAAGCGGGCCGATTCCGCGGCCAGTACGAGGTCGCAGGCCAGGGCGAGATGCGCGCCCAGTCCGGCCGCCGTGCCGTTCACGGCGGCGATGACCGGCTTCTCGCAGTCGAGGACGGCCGTGATCAGGCGTTGGGCGCCCCGGCGGAGGGTGCGGGCGACGTCACCGGCGACGCGCTCTCGGGTGCCGCCGCCGGAGCCCCGCAGATCCGCGCCCGCGCAGAAGCCCCGGCCCGTCCCGGTGAGGACGACGGCCCGGACCTCCGGGTCGGCGGAGGCTTCGGCGAGCAGGTCGATCAGGCGGTCGCGCTGGTCGGGCGTGAGGGCGTTGAGGGCCTCGGGGCGGTCGAGGGTGAGGTGGGTGACGTGGCGGTCAGTCCGGTGGCGTATCCAGGTCTCGGGCACGGTCGGGCTCCGTTCTCGGCGGAAGGGCGAGCCAGGCGCGGGCGGACCTGCCCCTCATCTGCGCGTCGAGGTCCGCCCCGTGCCTCAGCAGCAGGTCGACGATCTCCGGGTACGGCTGCGGGTCGGCTCTCCCCGCGAGCACCACGGGCAGGAGCCCGAACCGGTTCTGCGAGTCGGGGTGCACCCCGGCGTCGAGCAGCAGCTCCACGACGGCCAGGTGCCCGTGGCACGCCGCCAGGGTCAGCGGCGTCCAGTCGTCGTACTCGCCGATGAGCTGGTCCGGATCCGCGCCCGCCTCGATGAGCGCGCGTGTCCTGTCGACGTCGCCCCGCCGGACCGCCGCGCAGAGCGCCCTGGCCGTCGGCTGCCGGGCCCTCCACTCCTCGATCGGCTCGTCTCTCGGGCCCTTGCCCGCTCGCGGGCTTCTCCCGCCTCCCCGGCCGCCGCTCCCGGCTCGCTCGCCGGTCCTGCCGGTCGCCCCGGTCCCGTTCGTGTCGTCCATGACGTGATCCTCGCCGGTACGGCGTCCCCCGCCCACCCCGCACCGACGGCCCCCGCGCCGACACACCCCTCACCGGCACACCGCCAGCGCGTCCAACGCCACCGCCCCCTGCCCGCGGGGCAGCACCATCAGCGGGTTGATGTCCAGCTCCGCCAGCTCGTCCCCCAGCTCCAGCGCCATCCGCTGCACCCGCAGCACCACCTCGACCAGCGCGTCCAGATCCGCCGGCGGCCGCCCCCGCACGCCGTCGAGCAGTGCCCGCCCGCGCAGTTCCACGAGCATGTCCCGGGCCTGTTCCTCGCCGAACGGCGGCACGCGGACGGCCGTGTCCCGCAGGACCTCCACGAGCACCCCGCCCAGCCCCACGGTCACCGTCGGCCCGAACAGCTCGTCGTGGGTCACCCCCACGACCATCTCCACGCCCCGCTCGACCATCTGGCACACCAGGACGCCGTCCAGCGAGACGCCCTCGTAGCGTGCGATGTCGGTCAGCTCGCGGTAGGCGTCCCGTACCTGGCTGGCCGAGGTCAGGCCGACCTTCACCAGCCCCAGCTCGGTCTTGTGGGCGATACGGGCGCCGGAGGCCTTCATCACCACCGGGTAGCCGACCAGCCCCGCCGCCCGCACGGCCGCCGCCGCGCTCGTCACGAGCTGCTCGCGCGGCACCCGTATCCCGTACGCGCGCAGGAGCTGCTTCGCCGCGTGCTCGCTCAGCTGCTGGCCCGGCCGCATCAGCATCCGCGCCTTGCGGAAGGACGGGGACGGGGTGCGGGGGGCCTGGTCGAAGGGGGAGCGGTACGCGCTGACGAAGCGATGGTGGTCGAGGTGGGCGCGGACGGCCGTCAGACAGCCCGACACCGTGCGGAAGGTCGCCACCCGGGAGGAGCCGAGCAGGACCTCCCGGTACGCGGGCTCGGTGCCGACCGGCGAGCCCCACACCACGCACACCAGCTTGTCCGTCCGCTCGGCCGCGTCCACCAGGTCCTGGACGAGCCGGTCGCTGAGCGGCGGGAACGGCCCGGTGATCGGGCAGATCAGGACGCCGACCTCCGGGTCGTCCAGGATCGCGTCGATGATCTTCCGGCCCCGCCAGTCCCCCACGGGATGCCCCCCGTTGTCGACCGGGTTGGCCACGTTCAGGTACTCGGGTATCCACTGGTGCAGCTCGGCCTGTCTGGCCGCCGACAGCTCCGGCAGCCGCAGCCCGGCCGCCGCCGCCAGGTCGGCGACATGGGCGCCGGTGCCGCCCGAGATCGCGTACACCACCACCCCGTCGGCGAGCGGCGGCTTCGCGCGGGCCAGCAGGGTCGCCGTGTCCTGGAGTTCGTCGAGCCCGTCGACCCGGATCACGCCGTACTGGCGCATCGCCGCGTCCACGACCGCGTCCGCGCCGGTCAGCTTGCCGGTGTGGGTGGCGGCCGTGCGGGCGCCGGTCTCGGTGCGGCCGACCTTGACGGCGACGACCGGGACCCCGCGCCGGGCGGCCCGGTCGGCGGCTAGCAGGAAGGCACGGCCGTCCTTGAGGCCCTCGACGTAGCAGGCGATCGCGCCGACCTCCGGCTGCTCGGCGAAGTAGGACAGGAAGTCGGCGGTCTCCAGGTCGGCCTCGTTGCCGGTCGGGGCCCAGTGGGAGAGGCGGATGCCGAGTTCCTGGAGGGCGAAGACCGGGCGGCCCTGGTGACCGGACTGGGTGATCAGCGCGATGGCCGGTCCGTCGAGGTCGTCCCGGAAGTGCTCGAAGGCGTTGAGATTGGTGTTGGGGCCGAGCAGCCGCATCCCGGAGCGGGCCACGGCCGCCGCGAGCCGGTCCTGGGCCGCCGCGCCCTGCGCGCCCGTCTCCGCGAAGCCGGAGGCGAAGACGACCGCGAACCTCACCTTCGCCTCGGCGAGCTGCTCGATCACCGGCAGCGGGTCGGCGACCAGCAGCACGGCCAGGTCGACCTCCTCGGGCAGGGCGGCGACGGAGGGGCAGCAGGGGATGCCGAAGACGGACTCACGGGTGGGGTGCACCGGGTGCAGCCGCGCCCCCACCCGCTGGGCCCAGCCGACCAGCTGCCGGGTGACACCGGTGTTCGGCCGGCCCTCGGCGTCCGAGGCGCCGATCACCGCGACGGACCCGGGCCGGAAGAACCGGTCCAGATCGGGGACGTCGGCGTACAGCGGGCGCCCGCTGACGTCCAGGTCGTCCGCGTCGGCGGACCGGCCGTGGACGGCGGGCCCGGGTCGCTCGTCGCACGCGAGGACCCGGGCCCGGCGGGAGTCGGTGGTGAGGGTGCCGTGGGTTGATCCAAGCATCGGTCCGCCCGCTCCTGTGTGACTGCCAAGTAACTGACGCAGTGTCAGATTACAGAACTGACGGGATGTCAGGAATAAGCCTGCACAGAAGAGATGTCCGTACCTTCCCGGATCAGCCCTTGACCGCCGAGCCGGCGACGCCCTGGACGAACCACCGCTGGAAGAACGCGAAGACGATCAGCACCGGCAGCACCAGCAGCACACCGAAGGCGAGGACCTGGCCCCAGTCCACGGGCTGCTGCCCCTGGAAGACGCTCATCTCCAGCGGCAGCGGACGCACCGAGGGGTCGGAGACCATCAGCACCGGCCACAGGAACGAGCCCCACTGGGTGAGGAAGGTGAGGATGGCCACCGACGCGAACACCGGCTTCGACATCGGGACGACGATCGCGAAGAAGGTGCGCCAGGGACCGGCGCCGTCGATGCGGGCGGCCTCCTCGATGCTGGGCGGGATCGCGCGGAAGAACGTGGCGAACTGGTAGACCGAGAAGGCGTTGGCGATGAACGGGACGGCCTGGATGTAGATGGTGTTGCGCTGGTCGTTGAACATGTAGAACAGCGGCACCGCCACCGCTTCGAACGGGACCAGCATCAGCAGCAGCACGAGCAGGAAGACCGCGCCCTGGCCCCGCCAGCGCAGCCGGGTGAGCCCGTAGGCGGCCATGGAGTTGACGATCAGCCCGCCGAACACCACGACGGCGGACAGCAGCAGCGAGATGCCCATGAACCGCCAGAAGTAGCCGGTGGCGTCGGAGTCGAAGTTGTCCAGGACGGCCGTGTAGTTGTCGAACGACAGGTGGGTGGGCAGGAAACCGGTCAGGCCGTTCAGCACCTCGTCGGAGGGCTTGAAGCTGCCCAGCACCAGATACAGCACGGGCAGGACGAAGACGAAGGCCAGGACGCTGAGGACGGCGTAGTCGAGGAAGCGGCGCAGGGGTGTGCGGGTCATGGTCAGTCCTCGTTGCCGGTGCGGACGGCGCGGCGCTGGATGAGGGTCAGGGCGACGACGATCAGGAAGAACACGACGGTGATCGCGGACGCCTGGCCGATGTTGTTCTGGTCGAAGGCCGTGGTGACGGCCTGGTACATCACCGTGCGGGTGGCGTCCTCGTCGAGTCCGCCGCCCTTGACGAGGACGTAGACCTGGTCGAAGACGCGGAAGGACAGCACCGAGGTGAGCAGCGCCACGAAGACGAGCGTGCCGCGGATGCCGGGCAGGGTGACATGGCGGAACTGCTGCCGGCGGGAGGCCCGGTCGAGCTGGGCGGCCTCGTACAGCTCGGCGGGGATCTGCTGGAGGCCGGCGAGCAGGATGACCATCTGGAAGCCGACGCCCTGCCAGACGGACAGCACGATGATCGAGGCCATGGCGGTGAGCCCGTCGCCGAGCCAGTCGAAGGCGCCCCAGTTCCCGAGACTCACCGCGTGCAGCGCCGAGTTGAGCAGGCCGTCGCCGCTGCGGGCGAGGATGAGCCGCCAGATCACGGCGACCAGGGCCATGGGGAAGACCACCGGCAGGAAGAACAGGGACCGGAACAGCCCGATGGCCTTGAGCTTGCGGTTGAGCAGGATCGCCAGCGCCAGCGCCAGCCCGGTCTGCAGGGGGACCACGACCACGGCGAAGGTCAGGTTGTTCAGCAGGGCCCGCAGGAACGGCCCGGACATGTCGGGGTCGGTGAACAGCCGCCGGTACTGCTCCACACCGAAGAACGTGGGTGCCAGCGGGGAGCCGAGGCGCACGTTGTAGAAGGAGAGCACGACCGCGTAGACGAACGGGATGCCGACGAACGCGATGAGTCCGCCGAGGGCGGGCGCGGACATCAGCAGTCCGTGCAGCCAGTCGCGGTTCCTGCGCGACGGCCTCGCGGGCCTGGTACTGCGCGCGGGTGGGCCCTCGCTCTGATGGCGGCCGGAGGGCGGGGCGGCCGCGGGTTCCACGGTTTTCACAGGGGGTCCTGTTCCCGGCGGGGCGGACGGCCTTTCGTCAAGGCGCCCGCCCCGGCCGCTCTGTCCAACGGGGTTACTGGATCTTGTAGCCGGCGTTGTCGGAGAAGTCCTGGTCGATGGCGCGGGCGGCCTTCTCCAGGGCGCTCTTCGGGTCGGAGCCGCCGTAGACCGAGGCGAGGGCCTGGCTGAACTTGGCGGTGACCGTGGGGTATCCGGCGGTGACCGGGCGGGTCACGGCCACGCAGGACTTGGTGATGTCACTGTCGCCGCAGGGCTTGGCGAGCTGGTCGGCGAAGAGCTGGAGCGGGCCGCCCTGCTGGTACAGCTCGCTCTTGGCGAGCACGGACTTGGTGCCGGGAGGGGCACCGTTGGCCGTCGTCATCGCGGTGACGTTGGCGTCGTTCAGCAGGGCGTCGAGGAAGGCGCCGGCGGCCTTGCCGTTCTTGCTGTTGGCGCCGATGCCCCAGGCCCAGGAGCCCTGGCCGGTCTTGGGGCCGTTGCCGAAGTCGGGCAGGGGCAGGACGACGAGGTCGTCACCGAGGGCCTTGCTGTAGGCGGGGTACATCCAGTGGCCGACCCAGCTGAGCGCGACGCGGCCCTTGGTGAAGGCGTTCGAGTCGGTGTTGGGGTCGGTGTACTTCTTCCAGGACTGGAAGGTCTTCAGCGCCGAGACCACGGCCGGGGTGTCCAGGACGCCTTCCGCCCTGCCGTCCTTCAGCAGCGAGCCGCCGGCCGACCAGACGATCGGCGCGAAGCCGTAGGTGCCCCACTCGCTCGCGTAGCCGTTGCCCTCCTGCAGGTCGAGGCTCTTGCCGTCGGCGTCCTTGGCCGCCAGCTTCTGCACGGCCGCCGTGAACTGCTGCGCGGTCCAGGCGTCGGACAGACCGGTGGGGTACTTCACGCCGGCCGCGTCCAGCAGCTTCTTGTTGCCGTAGATGCCGAGCCCCGAGTCGAACATGCCCAGGCCGTAGTGCTTGCCGTCGATCTCGCCCTCGGCCTTGATGGCGTCCGTGGCGTTGGCCATGGTCTTGCTCGAGACGTAGTCGTCGATCGCGGCGAGCTTCCTGTTGTAGACGAAGTTCGCCATGGTCGGGCCGTCGAACTCCATCACGTCCGGCAGCTTGGCGGCGTCGGTGGCGGTGATGGTCTTGGTGTAGTCGGCGTCGGGGATCAGGGTCAGCTTGACCTTGATCTTGTCCTGGGAGGAGTTGAAGGACTTCACCGCGTTCTGCAGGGCGGTGGCCTCGCTGGCCTGGCCCTGGTGGGCCCAGACGGTGATGGTGCCCGTGCCGCTGCCCTGTTCGGCGGAGGTGTCGGTGGTGCCGCCTCCGCCGCAGGCGGCCAGCGCGGCCAGGGGGAGGACCAGGGCCAGGGCCGTACGGGCCGTCCGGCGGGTTCTTCTGTTTCCGGCGATCATGGTGGATGCCTCCGGGGTGCGGTGAGGGTGAGGGTGGGTGGTGCTCAGGTGCGTCGAGCGGATCCGGGCTCGCCACGGGCCGTACGGCGACAGGGGCGACGGCCGGGTCATACGGGCTGCCCCTGCGGCAGCGCGGTGCCGGCGCTCGGCTCCTTGATCACGAGGGGCGACAGTTCCCAGGCGTCGACCGTGTAGCCGAGCCGCGTGTCCGGCGCGGTGCGGGCCTGCAGCCGCCACGGGGCGTCCCCCGTCGGGTAGAAGCGCAGGGTGAGCACCTGGCCGGTGGTGGTCAGGAAGACCTCGGCGACGGAGTGGTCGACGACCAGGCGCAGGTCGACCGGCCGGCCGGTGGGGCAGGGCATCCGGTAGGAGCCGCCGTGGGCCCGGTCGTCCAGCGAGGCGTGGTCGCGGTCGACGACCAGTTCGCCCGCGGCGGCGTCGAGGCGGATGTCGAGGTACTCGGATCCGTCCGGGGTGGTGAGCAGCCGCAGGCTCGCCGCTCCGGTCGTCTCCAGGCGGGCCGTCAGGTCGAAGGCACGGCCCACGCCGCCGAGTTCCACCGGCTCGGGGCCCCGGGTCACGCCCTCGGCGTGGACGTGGTGCGCTCCGCGCAGAGCCAGCAGCTCGGCGGCGGGCTGCTGCCGCAGGGTGCCGTCGTCGCCGACCGCGATCTCGCGGGGAAGGGTCAGCACGCCGGCCCAGCCGTCCGCGACCGCCCAGGCTCCCTCGCGGGCTTCCCCGGACCAGCCCCACAGCAGCCAGCGGCTTCCCCCACCGCCTTCGGCGTGGGAGTGGCCCCCGGGCGCACGCAGCAGCGCGGGTGCGTAGCAGTCCGGGCCGTGGTCCACGAGGACGGGCGGGCCGGACTCGAAGACGGCGCCGTGTTCCTCGCCGACCAGGGCCGTGACGCACCGGGGGCCGTCGTCGTCGTTCCACGCGCTGAAGATGAGGGCACCGGGCCGTCCGGACCGCGGCGGCAGGTACTGGGGGCACTCCCAGCCCTCGCCGGTGTGCAGACCGGTGCCGCCGACCGGCTCCTGCTCGCGGGCGTCGAAGGGTCCCAGGTAGGTCCAGTCGTCCAGGTCGGGCGACTCGTACAGCAGGGCCGCGCCTCGGCCGTCGGCGAGCGCGGCGCCGACCAGCATCCGCCACTTGTCGCCGTCGCGCCAGACGTACGGGTCGCGGTACATGGTGCAGCCCTCGGGCAGTTCCGGGACGACCGGTTCGCCCCGCGGGCTGAAGGTCCGGCCGCCGTCGAGGGAGGTGGCGCAGGTGACCGGCTGATGCTGGGGCGAGCGGTCCTCGCGGTGCGCCGAGTAGAACGCGACCAGCCGATCCCCGTCGGAGACGGCGTTGCCGGAGAAGCAGCCGTCGGCGTCCACGCCACCCGGGGTCGGGGACAGGGCGATCGGCAGCGGCTCCCAGCTCAGCAGGTCGGAGCTGCGGAAGTGGCCCCAGTGCATGTTCGCGTGCGTCGCACCGTACGGGTTGTACTGGTAGCAGACGTGGTAGTGGCCGTCGTGGAAGACCAGCCCGTTGGGGTCGTTGATCCAGTTCCGGGGCGGGCGCAGGTGCGCGACGGGCCGGTACGGATCACAGGGCGCGGTGGACACACACGTGCCTTTCGGTATGTCGGAGAGCGTGCGGAGATACGCCGACGGAGCAGCCGGCCCTGGCACGGCACGGCTGCCCGGGACGTCCTGGCGTGGACGTCCCGGCGGTGAGGAGCGCCGGGTTCAGTACCCGCGCGCCGAAGAGCCGCGGAAGTGGCAGGAGTCGGAGACGGCGCCGGATGTCAGAGGCCCGCGGCAGCTCGACGACTCACTGAAGGTCCAGGTGGACATGCGTGTACCCTTCGCTGTGTTCACAGTACTGGCAGGACCGACGACCGGTTGCGACGGTCGCCTGTCATAGTGCGGATGCTTCGCCGTCCCGGGGTCAGAGTCGGGGCGGCGAAGCGACCGATGCCCGCGCCACCAGCGGGCAAGGCAGCATTTCCGGTGTGTCCGGGCCCGGTGGCCGGCCCGGCGTCTTGGTGAGTGCGAGCAACTGGGCCACGGCCCGTGCCCCCATCTCGTAGTGCGGCAGCTGAACCGTGCTCAGCTGCGGGTGAACGGCCTCGCAGACCAGCTCCTGGTTGTCGAACCCGATGACCGACAGGTCGCCGGGGATGGAGAGCCCCAACTCGGCGGCGGCCCGGTAAGCACCGGCGGCCATCCGGTCGTTGAAGCAGAACAACGCCGTCGGGCGCCGCTTCGCCGTCAGCAGACGCCGGGCGGCCCGGTAGCCCGCGGTCACGTCACCGCCGACCGTGTTGAACGGCACCGCCGTCTCGGCGGCGACCAGAGACGGGTCGAAGGGGACACCGACCTCCGCCAGCGCCTTGCGGTAGCCCTCCAGGCGGCCCTGCCGGGCGGGGAGGTCGACGGTCTGCACGGTCACGCCGATCCTGCGGTGCCCGTGGTCGATCAGCTCGCGCACCGCCGTGTAACCGCCCTGGACCTCGTCGGGCACCACGAACGGGACAGCGGGATCGTCGCAGCGCGCGTCCAGCAGCACGGTGGGCGTCGACGCCAGGCTCTTCGGCAGTTCCACGCTCCGGTGGTACATGGCCGCGTACAGCACGCCGTCCACCTGCCGCTGGAGGAGCATCTCGATGCTCGTGCGCTCCAGTTCGGCGTCGCCGCTGGTGTTGACCAGCAGCAGCACCACGCCCTCGGCCGCGGCCGCCTCCTGGGCGCCGAGGATCATCCGGCCCGCGTGCGGGGTGGTGGCGATCTCGTCGCTGACGAAGCCGATGGTCTGCGAGCGCTTCAGCCTCAGGCCGCGGGCCAGGCCGTTCGGCGCGTACCCGAGTTCCTCGGCGACCTGCAGGACGCGCTGCCGGGTCTCCGGGCTGATCCGCTTGCCCTCGACCCGGTTGAGGATGTGGGACACGGTCGTGACGGACACACCTGCCGTCTCGGCCACGTCCTTGATCCTGATCCGGCGCGCCATCGCTCCCGCCCAAAGTGGTGGATTACGGGTTGCCCAATCGATTTGGCAACCGTGTGCACATGAGGGTGCCCACGGGTGGAGCTCCTGTCAATGGCTCGTTACGAACTCTTGTCCGCCATGTGTCCTCGGCGGACGGCCCGGTGGCGTCCTGCCCCCTGTGCGGACATGCCACGGGCCGACCCCCTGAGCAGGGGCCGGCCCGTGGGCGGTCACTACGGCCGGCGGCTCCTACAGCACCGCCAGGACTTCCTTCGCCACCCGCTCGCCCGAGCGCACGGCACCGTCCATGAAGCCCATCCAGTAGGTGGAGGTCTCCGTCCCGGCCCAGTGGATGCCGCCGACCGGCCGGCGCAGGGCCGGGCCGTACTGGGTCAGGACGCCGGGCGCGGCGATGGAGACGGGGCCGCCTCGGGTGTAGCCCTCGTTGTTCCAGCGTTGCAGGACGAAGGAGGTGGGGGAGGCGGCCTTCTCGCCGAAGTACGTCGCGTAGTCCTTGAGTACGGCCGCCCTGACCTCCGCCTCACTCGCCGCGTCGTAGGCCCGCGCCTTGTCGGCCTCGATGAAGCCCATCAGCGCGCCGTAGGAGGCGTCGGGCGGGGAGTTGTCGAAGGTGGAGCTGACCACGCCGGTGTCGCTGACGACCTGGCCGTTGAGGCCGTCGGCCCGCCAGAAGGGGGTGTCGTAGACGGCGATCGCCTTGCCCACCGAGGCCATCGGCAGGCGCTGGGTGAGCTGGTCGCGGGCGGCCGGGAGGAGCGGGTCGTACGTGATGCGGGCGGCCAGCGGCGGGGGTACGGCGACGACGACCTTCCTGGCGGTGACGGTGATGCCGTCGGCCGTCACCACGTAGGTGCCGCCCGACTGGGTGATCGTGTGGACCGGGGCCTTCAGCACCACCCGGTCGCCGAGCGTGGCGGCGAGTTTGATCGGCACCAGCTGGGAGCCGCCGACGAAGCGCAGCTCCTGGGCGCCGTTGGCGGTCTCGGTGAGGCGTTCCAGGGTGCCGGGGTTCGACGCGTTGCCGGCGGCGGCGATGTAGAACAGGACGAAGAGCAGGGACAGTTCACGGGGCTCGGCCGAGAAGATCGACGTACAGGCCACGTCGAGAAGGAACTTGGCGGACGGGACGACGGCGTTGGCGCGCAGCCAGGTCTCGAAGGTCTGCCGGTCCCACTCGGCGGCCTTCGCGGCGGTCCAGGGCGCGTCGACCGGGACCTGTTTCGCCATGTCGTCGAGCGCGGCCTGCACGATCGCCGCGTTGGCCAGACCCGCCGCGTCGATCGGCGGGACCGAGCCGAGGAGGCCGTCGGTGGCGTACGGGGTCTTCTTGCCGTCCTTGTAGAGCAGGTTCTTGCCGGTGTTGTAGGTGGCGAAGGTGGCGACGCCGAGGGAGTCGGCGAGCGCCTTGATGCGGTCCTGGGTGGGGCCGATGAACTCGCCGCCGCCCTCGGTGACCCCGCCGTTGGCGAGCGAGAGGTTCACCACCCGGCCGCCGACGCGGTCGCGGGCCTCCAGGACGGCGACCGTCTTCCCGGCGGCGACCAGGTCACGGGCCGCGGTGAGACCGGCGAGGCCGGCGCCGACGACGGCGACGTCCACAGCCCGGGTGGTGGCCGCGGACGCCGTACCGGCGCCGGTCGCGGTGAGGGTGGCCGCGCCGGCGGCCACGGCGGCGGTGCCGCCGAGCAGGGAGCGGCGGGAGAGACCGTCAGGGGAGCGGCGGGAGAGCCGTCTTTCACGTGCCACGTGCGTCCTCCGTCGTGCTTCGAGCGCTGCGAGAGCGAGCGGGGGTGGAGCCGGAAAGTTGAACAGGGCTCACATTCTGGCTCCGCACGGAGGCACGGACAACGCTCCCGTCACATCTGGCACAGGTGTAACGGGCAGTGAGATCAGGCGAGTTGACGGCGTACGGCCTTGGCGATCCGCTCCGCGTCCAGCGCCAGCTCGCGGAGCGTGCCGCTGATGGGCGTGGTGAAGCCGGTGAAGTACAGGCCGGGCGCGTCCTGCGGGGAACGGGCGCCGTGGGCGACGGGGAGGCCGCGGTCGTCCAGGACGCCGAGATGACCGACGAGTCCCTCCAGGGCGCGGACGTATCCGGTGGCGGCGACGACGGCGTCCGGGGAGATGCGGGTGCCGTCGGCGAGGACGACCTTGCCGTCCTCGAAGCCGTCGACGGCGGCCACGACCTCCACCCTCCCCTTGCGCACGGCGTCGATCAGACCGACGTCCTGCACCGGGATCGCCCCCTGCCTGGCGCGGGTGTAGAGCCCGGTGTCGGGGCGCGGCAGACCGTGCGCGGAGAGGTCGGGCAGGCTCAGCGCCAGCACCCGGCAGATCCGGTCGACCAGGCCGACGGGCAGTCGGCGCACCAGGATGCCGCTGTACTGGGCGGGCCAGCCCGCGGTCGTACGGCGCACGATGTGCGGGACGGTGCGCACGGCCAGCCGTACCCGCTCGGCCCCGCTCTCCACCAGGTCGACGGCGATCTCCGCGCCGGTGTTGCCGACGCCGACGACCAGCACGTCCCGGCCGGTGTACGGCTTGCCGTCGCGGTACGCGGAGGCGTGGGCGAGGTCACCGGTGTACGCCTCCCGGCCCGGCCAGTCCGGCAGGTACGGGGTGTGGTTGTAGCCGGTGGCGACGACGACCGCCGAGCCGGTCAGCTCGCGCCCACCGGAGGCGTGCAGCAGCCAGCCGGTGCCGTCGGCGGTGCGCTCGACGCGGGAGACCTCGACGCCGGTCACGATCTCCAGCTCGTGGTACTCGGCGTACTTCTCCAGGTACCGCGCCACGTCGTCACGGGCCACCCACCGCCCGAACCTGCGCGGCATCCCCAGTCCGGGCAGGGCCGACCGGCGCCGCGTGGTGTGCAGATGCAGGCGGTCGTAGTGGCGCCGCCAGGACGCCCCGATCCGGTCGGACTTCTCCACCACGACGGCGCGTATCCCCTGGGCGCGCAGGGCGTACGCGGTGGCGAGGCCGCCCGGGCCGCCGCCGATGACGTAGACCGGGCGGTCGGCGGGGTTCGCGGTGGTGATCGCGGAGGGGTTCGCGGACGGTGTGGAGTCGGCCATGAGCGCGAGCGTAATCACGCAGCGGGTTGATGGGTCTCGGTCAAGACCGGAATTGGTTGCGGATTGATCACGCTTGGAGGAGTCATGGGTGGGGTGTGTGGCGTACGCCACCTGGTTGTGGCGTACGACGGCCTGGTTGTGACGTACGACGGCCTGGTCATGGCGTACGACGGCCTGGTCATGGCGTACGGAGTCTGGTTTTGACGTACGGCGGCCCGGTTGTGGACACGCCGTCGTGGATGTGCCGTTGGGGACACGCCGCGACGCCGGGCCCAGGCGCGCTGGGCCCGGCGTCGCGGGCGGACGGCGACCGAGGGCATGACGGGAAACGGGCGCCGCGTTCGGGGGCTACCGCTTCTCGGCCCGGTGACCCGTCACCTTCGCGATCCACTTGATGAAGTCGCCCGGGTCGGTGTTGGCGCCGTGGCCCTGGTCCCAGTAGTAGAGGTGGTTCACGTCGTCGCCGAGGGTGTGCGCGGCGGCGGCGAGGTTGGCGGACACCGTGTGCGAGGTGTCGGAGTCCCTGGTGCCGAGGCGGATCCACCAGTGCTTGGTGCGCCTGGGGTTGGCCTTCTCGACCAGGAAGTACATCGGGTTCATCAGCCGCAGCGTCTCGGGGATGTCGCTGTCGAGGCGCTTGGCGGTGAGCCCGGTGGTGTCGTTCTTCAGGCTGTACGCCGTGAAGTGGCGCGAGACGGTCGTGCCCTTGCCGAACAGGTTGTTCTCACCGGTCGACAGGTCGAAGGCGTCGAAGGCCGGGGCGGTCTTCTTGCGGGCGCCGACGTGGGTGAGGAAGTCCGTCCAGGAGAACGTGGCCTTGTCGTTCTTCCAGGTGATGAAGGGGTTGGCGGCGAGGTACGTCTCGCGCTCGGAGTCCGGCAGGCCGGCCAGGTAGGTGGTCGCCGAGGGCTCCAGGTACTGCTTGACCAGGTACGCGTCGTAGTTGCGCGCGGTGAGCCTGCCGAAGCCGCCCAGCCCCTTGAGCTTCAGGGACGCCTGGTACTCGGCGAACTGCGCCTGCAACTCCTTCGACACCGTCCGGTCGACCGTGGCGCCCGAGCCGGTGGCGTTGGCGCCCCAGTTCCACTCGTAGGCGCCGTCGGCGTGCTCCAGGTCGGTGATCGGGCACCAGGCGCCGGTCGCGAAGATCGCGTCGCTCGCGTCCGCCGCACCGATCTCCTTCAGGTACTTGTCGTACAGCGGGCTGTCGCCGGAGGCGCCGAGCAGCGAGGACAGGGCCCCGCCCGCGCTGGTGCCCGCGGAGACGATGCGCTCGACGTCGCCGGGGATACGGCCCTTGTTGGCCCGCACGTACCGGACGGCGGCCTTGAGGTCGACGATCGCGGCGGGGGCCACGCCGTAGTACTCGCCGGCGGCGTTCTTGAGCGTACGGCCGCGGGCGCCGGGCTCGACGACGACGTAGCCGGCGGCCAGGGCGAGGAGCTGGTTCCTGTTCAGGGCACCGCCGTTGGCGTTGGTGTTGCCGTTGGCGCCAGGTGCGCCGGGCGCGCCGCTCGCCGAGGCGCTGGGCGAGGCCCCGCCGGCGGCCCCGCCGCCCCCACCGGTGGGCGCGCCGGACGCGCCGACGCCGGTGGCGTCCGCGACCGAGGACGGCATGTAGCCGCCGACGGAGTTCGCGAACAGAATCGGCGCGTCGCTCGCGTCGACCGCCTTGCCGTCGATCCTGACCGGCGCGCTGACGTTCAGGCTCTGGTACTTCTCGTCCACCGGCTTGGCGACGTAGGTGACCGCCTTCCAGAAGTGGTAGGTCACCTCGTGCTGGGCGCCGTCCGTGTCCGTGACCGTGGTGGTGAGCTCGGTGTAGCCGTCCGGGTCGAAGACCAGGGACCCCGCGGAGGACGACGGGGACGAGGACGACGTCGTGCCGGCGGCCTGCGCGCTCAGGGCGACGCCGCCCACTGCCGCGACGCCGGCGGTGGCCCCGATGCCGATGACGACCGACCTGCGCTTGACTGCCCTGTGCTTCACGGTTCGACTCCCTCGCTGCTCGTGGCTTGCGTCTGTGAACGTAGCGGGAGTGCGAACGAAATTGCCAACAATCTGGGGGCATTCACGGCGGACCCACAGCTTCACGGCGGACCCACAGCTCCCTCTCATCGGATCTCCATGCGCTTCTTCCGGGATCCCGGCATCTGACGTACCGTCAGATTCATGGATGCGATCTGGCTCGACGGTGCGGAGTGGCTGGCGGTGCTGCGGATCGGGCTCGGTCTGTGGTGGCTGGAGAGCTGGCGGCACAAGGAGAAGAAGAGCTGGTTCGAGGGCTCCGGCATCGCCTGGGCGGCAGACGTCGCGGCCAAGCACCGCTGGACCGCCGTACGGTCCGGCTTCGCCGCGGTGGTGACCCCGAGGCCGCGCGTGATGGCGTACGTCGTCGTCTACGCGGAACTGGCCCTGGGCCTCGGGCTCGTACTGGGCTTCCTCACCCCGATCGCCCTGGCCGGCGGCCTGCTGCTCAACCTGCTCTACCTCGTCCTGATGATCCACGACTGGGCCGAGCAGGGGCAGAACGGGATGATGGCGCTCATCTCCGTGGTCGCGCTGGGCGGCATGGCCTGGCAGACCTGGTCGGTGGACGACGCGCTGGGGCTCTTCCGGTGAGCGCGCGGTACGACCTCCCCGAGGCCGACGCCTTCACGCGCGCGTACTGGGACGCGGCGGCGGAGGGACGCCTGCTGATCCGGCGCTGCGGGGCGTGCGGGCGGGCCCACCACTACCCGCGGGAGTTCTGCCCGTACTGCTGGAGCGAGGACGTGAGGTGGGAGACGGCGAGCGGCCGGGCAACCCTCTACACCTGGTCCGTCGTCCACCGGAACGACCTGCCGCCCTTCGGGGAGCGGACGCCGTATGTCGCGGCGGTGGTGGATCTGGCGGAGGGGCCACGGATGGCGACGGAGGTCGTGGGGGAGGGGGAGCCGCGGGCGGGGATGGAGCTCGCGGTGGCGTTCCGGGAAGGGGTGCCGGTGTTCACGCCGGAGGCGGCGGTAGGCCTGGCCGGGAGGTGACGGGAGACACCTCGGCACGCCTCCGGTCAGGCAGGTGTTCAATGACCGGATGACCGATACCCGTGACACGTACGTCTTTCCGGCCGACCTCGTCGTCCAGGGCCACGGCCTGCGCCTGCGACCGTGGGACCCCGACTCCGCCACCGATGTGGACGCCTGGCTGCGGGGGCTGGCCGACCCCGACTTCCTGCGCTGGAACACACCGCTGAGGACCGTCACGGATGCCGCCGGCGCACGGGAGTCGTTGCGGGCGAAGGCCGCGGACGCGGCGGCCGGGAGCGGTCTGAGCCTCTGCGTCACGGACGCCGATGACGGGACCGTCCTCGGGCAGATCGGTCTCAACGCGATCGACCGGATCCAGAGCGTCGCCAACATCGGCTACTGGGTCCTGCCCGAGGCGCGCGGGCGGCAGGTCGCCACCCGGTCCCTGCTGCTGGCGTCCCGCTGGGTGTTCACCGAACTCGGCCTCCACCGCCTGGAGTTGGGCCACGCCCTCGGCCACGACGCCTCCTGCCGGATCGCCGAGCGGTGCGGCTTCCTGTACGAGGGAACCCTGCGCGGCGCGATGTGGGAGGCGGGCCGCAGGGACGCCTGGCGGGACGTCCACCGCCACGGCCGCCTGGCGACGGACCCGGAGCCGGAGATCGAAGCCCTGCACTGAGCCCCGCCACGGTTCCTCAGGGCCACAGCAGCTCCCTGACCCAGTCGCCGGCCTCCTGCCGGTACCTGAGCCGCACATGCCGTCGCCGCTCCTCGCCCTGGAAGAACTCCACGGATTGCGGACGGAGCCGGTACAACGTCCATGTCGGCGACTCGGCGGCCGGGTCCCGCCGGGCCCGTTCCCAAGCCGCCTCCGACGCCCGCGCCAACTCCTCCACCGAGTCCAGGACTTCGCTCTGCCGCCCGGTCAGCGCGGCGGCCAGCGCACCCGTCGACCGGACCCGCAGGTCCGTCCGCGCCTCCTCGGGCGGGGCGACGGACACCGGTCCCCTGACGCGGACCTGCCGGCCCAGCACGGGCCAGTAGAAGGTGAGGGCCGCGTAGGGGCGGCCGGCCAGCTGACGTCCCTTGCGGCTGGTCGTGTGCGTCGCGAAGGACCAGCCCTCCGGGCCCGCGCCGTGCAGCATCACGATCCGGGCGTCCGGCAGTCCGTCCTCGTCCGACGTCGCCAGCGTCATCGTGTGCGGCTCCCGCTCGCCCGCCGCCACCACCTCGGCGAACCACTGGGCGAACAGCGTCACCGGGTCGTCCGGCGCCGAGTCCGGATCGAAGGCCGGAAGTTCCGTCACCTCCGGGTCCCACACCCGCAGTGACCTGAGCAGCTCGTGGAGATCCGTTCCCATGCCCCGAGTATCACCCGGGCCGCTCAGTCCAGGGCCCGGTACTCGGCCGGCGGATCGACCAGGTCGGGATGGTCCACCGTGTACCGGTCGCCGTGGATGACCGACATCGCCCAGTGCCACGCCTCGTCGTGGAAGACGAGCCAGCGGTACTGCTTCTCGGGCGGCTCGTAGCGGTACCAGTCCAGGGCCGCCGCCCAGGACTCCGTCAGGAGCAGACCACCGTACCGCCGCATGACCCAGGCATACCGGCGTTGCTCGGCCTGGAGGTACTCGACGTACTCGGCCTCGGTCATCGTCATGCGGCGACCATAGTCAGGCCCTACTCCCGCCCCAGGACCACCGTCCCCGACGAACAGAACCACCCCCCGGTCCCCGAAGCCACCCCCAGCCGGGGCAGCTCCCCGTCCCGCGCCCGAACCTGGCGCGCCCCCGCCTCCCCCCGCAACTGCCGCACCGCCTCCACCAGCAGGAACAGCCCCCGCATCCCCGGATGCTGGGCCGACAGCCCACCCCCGTCGGTGTTCACCGGCAGTTCCCCGCCCTCGACCCTCAGCCGCCCCTTCTCCACGAACGCCCCGCCCTCGCCCTTCCCGCAGAAGCCGAGGTCCTCCAGCGTCACCAAGGTCATGTAGGTGAAGGCGTCATAGATCTCCGCGAAGTCGATCTCGTCCGGCCTCACCCCCGCCCGCTCGAACGCCAGCCGTCCGCTCACCGCCGCCGGGGACACCGTGAAGTCGTCCCACTCGGTCAGGCTCGCGTGCGAGACGTGCTCGCCGGTGCCGAGGATCCACACCGGGGCGGTGCGGCAGTCCGCTGCGTACTCCTCGGCCGCCAGCAGGACGGCCGCGCCGCCGTCGGAGCGCAGGCAGCAGTGCAGCTTGGTGAAGGGGTCCGCGATCATCGGGCCGGACAGGACGTCGTCCACCGTCACCGGGGTGCGGAACATCGCCTCCGGGTTCAGTGCGGCGTTCGCCCTCGCCTGGACCGCCACCTGCGCCAACTGCTCGATCGTCGTGCCGTGTTCGATCATGTGGCGGCGGGCCGCCATCGCGTACTTGGCGATCAGGGTGTGCCCGTAGGGGACCTCGAACTGCAGCGGCCCGCGCGCGCCGAAGGCGAAGGTGCCCGTGCGGCGGCCCGCCCTGATGTCCGCGCGGGCCGTGGAGCCGTAGGCCAGCAGGACGGCGTTCGCGTGGCCGGCCGCGATCGCGTCCGCCGCGTGGGCCGCCATGACCTCCCAGGTCGAACCGCCCACGGAGGTGGAGTCGACCCAGGTGGGGCGCAGGCCCAGGTAGTCGGCCACCTCGACGGGGGCGAGAGTGCCCAGGCCCGCCGACGCGAAGCCGTCGACCCGCGACCGGTCCAGCCCGGCGTCCGCCAGCGCCCGCCGGGCCGCCTGGGCGTGCAGGGCGTACGGGGTCGCGTCGTCCACGCGGCCGCAGTCGGACAGGGCGACACCGACCACGGCGACCCTGCGGTTGCCCGAGGAGACGGTTGACATGGATCTGACGGTACATCAGATCTGGCGGTCCGCGGCAGGTGGCGTGCTTCCGCGGCCGCCCGCCGCAGGTGGGCGTCCCTCCGTCGCCGCCCTCGGTCGGTGGCACGTCCTTGTCGCGACCCTCCGTCGTTGTCTCTGGGCATTCCCGTCCCCCCGCCCTAATATGACGGCCCGTCAGATCGGGAAGGGGAGTGCCCTCCATGGACCCCAGCCTCACCGCCGAGCAGGACGAGATCCGCCGTACGCTGCGGGAACTGCTCCACAAACGCTCCGGCCCGCACGATCTGCGGGCCGCCCTCGACACCCCCGCCGGCCATGACCCCGCCCTCTGGGCGGCCCTCGCCGACCAGCTCTGCCTCCCCGGCCTCGCCCTCCCGGAGGCGTACGGCGGTGTCGGCTGCCCGATCACCGACCTCGCCCTCGCCTGCGAGGAGACCGGCCGCGCCCTCACCCCCTCGCCCCTCCTCGCCACCTGCGTCCTCACCGCCCCGCTCCTCCTCGCCCTCGGCACCGACGCCCAGCGCGCCTCACTCCTCCCGCGCATCGCCTCCGGCGCCCTCACCGCCACCCTCGCCGTCCCCGCCCCTGCCCTGGCCACCGCCCTCGCGCTGACCGGCGGCAACGACGGTGACTGGGCCGGGGGCGGCCGGGCGGGCGGCGTCCAGGCCCGGCGTCTCCACGATGCGTGGACGCTGTACGGCGAGGCCGCCCAGGTCCTCGACGGGCACAGCGCCGGGCTGCTCCTCGTCGCCGCCCACACCGGCGGCTTCGTCCGCTCCCGGACCCTCCTCTTCCTCGTCCCGGGGGACGCCGACGGAGTCGTCCGCGTACGGCAGACCGCCCTGGACCCGACCCGCCCGCAGGCCCGCATACAACTCCGGCACGTCAAGGCCGAGTTGCTCGGTGACAGCGAGGACCAGGACGTTCCAGCCGCCCTGTCCCGCGTCGGTGACCGCGCCGCCGCCGTCCTCGCCTGCGAGGCCGTCGGCGCCGCCGACCGCGCGCTGGAGCGGACCGTCGAGTACGTCGGGCAGCGGGAGCAGTTCGGGCGGGTGATCGGCTCCTTCCAGGCCGTCCAGCACCGGCTGGCCGACGTCTACGTGCAGCTCCAGACGGCCCGCTCCGCCGCCTACTATGCCGCCTGGGCGACCGGCCGCGGCCTCGGCGAGAAGGCGGGCGGGCTCGCCCTCGCCCAGGCCCTCCAGGCCCTGCGGACCGCCGCCGGGGAGGCGATCCAGCTGCACGGGGGCATCGGTTTCACCTGGGAGCACGAGGCCCACCTGTACTTCAAGCGGGCCGCCGGCGACGAGCTGCTGTTCGGGCCGGCGCACCGGCTGCGCGCCCACGCGGCCGACGAGGCCCGGCTGTTTCAGCAGCCCCGGACGGAGGTGGCGGTGTGATCGGCGTCCGTCTCGTGCAGAAGATCTCCTCGGCCCCGGCCTTCGCCCGGGTCGCCCCGCACGTCATCCCGGCCCTGGACCGGGCCGTCCACCGGCTCACCCGGGGAAAGGTGCTGCTCAGCGCCCAGCTCCTGCCGGGGATCGTCCTCACCTCCACCGGCGCCCGCAGCAGCCTGCCCCGCCGCACGCCCCTCGCCTGCATGCCCGAGGAGAAAGGGCGCGGCTGGATCCTGATCGGCTCCAACTTCGGCCGCCCCGGCCACCCGGCCTGGACCGCCAACCTCCTCGCCCACCCCGACGCCGAGATCAGCTGGAAGGGCGAGGACATCCCGGTCACCGCCCGGCTGCTGGAGGGGGAGGAGCGGGCGGCGGTGTGGCAGGCGGCGCTGGCCTTCTGGCCGCCGTACGCGACGTATCAGGCGCGGGTGGACCGGGAGATACGGCTGTTCCGGATCGTCCCCAGGTCCTAGCACCGGTCGCCTTCAGAAGTTTTCCGTAACCGGTGGAAACCCGGAATGATCCACCCCATGGACGACGTGGACCGGAAGATTCTTGCCGAGTTGCAGCAGGACGGGCGGCTGACCGTGACCGAGCTGGCCGCGCGGGTGCGCCTGAGCGTCTCGCCGTGTCACCGGCGGCTGCGGGAGCTGGAGCGGTCCGGGGCGATCAGCGGTTACCGGGCGATGGTGGAGCCGGCCGCCGTGGGGCTGACGTTCGAGGCGCTGGTCTTCGTCTCGATGCGGCAGGAGGACCGGGACACGGTCGCGGAGTTCGAGCGGGCGGTGGGCGAGGTCGAGCACGTCCTGGACGCGCAGCGGCTCTTCGGGGAGCCGGACTATCTGCTGCGGGTGGCCACCGCCGACCTCGCGGCCTTCCAGCGGCTCTACGACGAGCGGCTGGCGACGCTGCCGGGGGTGCAGCGGCTGACGTCCACGCTGGTGATGAAGCACGTGGTGAAGGACCGGCCGCTGCCGGCGTAGCCCAGCGGCGAGCCCGGGCCCCGGGCCGCGGGCCCCGAGCACCCCGCCGACGGGCCTCGCCCACCCGGCCGACGGGCCTCGCCGACGCGCTGGGCCTCGCAACCCCGCCCCAGGACAAAGCAAGCGGTGGTTCACGCACGTGAACCACCGCTTGCCAGACAGGACTTGGAGGTCTGGGAAAAAGAAAGGGCCGCCGCCGCGGGCTACTTCGTCGGCTTCCTGCCGGTGATGCCCAGGTACACCAACAGCGCCAGGTTGGGCTTGAGTTCAGCCTGCTTGACGCCCCACGTCTGGAAACCCTTCTGGTGCGAGGCGACCGCCGCGAGCATCGCGACGAGCGAACCGGCGATCGCGGCCGGGTTCACGTCCTTGTCGACCCGTCCCTTGGACTGCAACTCGGCGACGGCGTCCGCGAGGGAGTTGTTCACCGAGTTGAGGATCTTCATACGGAGTTTGTAGAAACGCTTGTCGCCTTCGGCGGCACCGAGGTCGACCACGCGGAGAATCGCGTCGTTCCTCTTCCAGAACTCGAGGAATCCGTCGACGAGTTCCTGCGCGGTCTGCCAGCCGGCCTTGCCGACCCAGGACCGCCCCTCGAGCAGCTCGGTCAACCCGGCGCCCTCGGCGGCCATTTGGTCGGCGATCTCCAGGACGGCGCCCTCGACGTCCGGGAAGTACTGGTAGAAGGTCGCGGGCGAAGTGCCCGCCTTCCGGGCCACATCGATGACCTTGACGTCCCGGTAGGGAGAGGAGCTGAGCATCTCACTGAGGCAGTCGAGCAACTTCTGCCGCGTCGCCTGCCCGCGTCGACCGGCAACGCGGCCGTCGACGGTACGCACTTGTCCTGTCATGCCGTCAGCTTACCGAGGGGTGATCGGAGCGCTATTCGGCCGACTGCAAATGGGGTGTGAGGTGATGCGGGGAGGGGTGTGCCTGGTCTGCGGCTTGCGTGAAGCGCCGATAGGTTGGCTGTATGGCCGAAAACAGGGCATCGGTGTACACAGAGGGATACCCGGAGGGCGTCCCCTGCTGGGTGGACGCGCAGCTTCCCGACGTGGGCGCGGGCGAGCGGTTCTACGGTGAGCTCTTCGGATGGACCTTCGAGACGGCGTACGGCGCCTCCGTGTGGGCCCGGCTCGACGGCCGGCCGGTCGCCGCGCTCGCCCACAAGACGGACGGCCGTATGCCCACCGTCTGGACGGTGTACTTCGCGACGCCGGACGCGGAGGCGACCGCCCGCCGCATCCAGGGGGCCGGCGGGCAGGTCGTCATGGCGCCGTTCCCGGTCGACGGGCTGGGCACCGCGGCCCTCGCCGCCGACCCCGAGGGCGCCGTGTTCGGCCTCTGGCAGGCGGGCAGCCACCAGGGCTTCGGCGTCCGGCACCGGCCCGGCGCCTTCGCCTGGGCCCAGCTGTACGCCCGGGACACCGAGACCGCCAACACCTTCTACGGCCACCTCTTCCACGAGGCACTCTTCGGCCCCGGCGCCGAACCCGACTTCGGCCGGGCCCCGGTCACCGACGTCTTCCCCGAGGTCATGCCGCCGCACTTCCTCGTCCACTTCGGCGTCGAGGACTGCGAGGCGGCGCTCGGCGCGGTGAGCCGGCTCGGCGGACGGGTCACGGCGGGCCCGTTCACCGCCTCGTACGGCACGGTGGCCGTCGTCGCGGACAATCAGGGGGCGTCGTTCGCGCTTCTGGAGCGATGAGCTGTAACTTTTGGCGGTAAATGGTATTGGACACCCTGATTCTCCCCGGGTTCGCAACCGAAGGCCCGGCCAGGAAGAATCGGGGTGCGTGCCGCCATGGCGGTGCGGTGGTGAGACGCTGCACTTCGGTCGCGTGCACACATGGGTGGCGCGGCTCGTACGGGGAGGTGGCAGGCAAGTGGTGGATCAGCTGACACAGCACGATCCGCGGCGGATCGGGCCGTTCGAGGTGCTGGGACGGCTGGGGGCCGGCGGCATGGGGCTGGTCTATCTGGCACGCTCGGCCTCGGGCCGGCGCGTGGCGATCAAGACGGTCCGGACCGAGCTCGCCGAGGACCAGCTCTTCCGCGTGCGCTTCACGCGCGAGGTGGAGGCGGCCCGGGCGGTCTCCGGCTTCTACACGGCCGCCGTCGTCGACGCCGACCCGCGCGCCGCCGTGCCCTGGCTCGCCACCGCCTACGTGCCCGCGCCGTCGCTCGAGGAGATAGTGAACGAGTGCGGGCCGCTCCCGGCCCAGGCGGTGCGCTGGCTGGCCGCGGGCGTCGCGGAGGCCCTGCAGTCCATCCACGGCGCCGGCCTCGTCCACCGCGACCTGAAGCCGTCGAACGTGCTCGTCGTCGAGGACGGCCCCCGTGTGATCGACTTCGGCATCGCGTCCGGCGTCTCGAACACACGTCTGACGATGACCAACGTCGCCGTCGGCACGCCCGCCTACATGTCCCCGGAGCAGGCCAAGGACTCCCGCAGCGTGACCGGCGCCAGCGACGTCTTCTCGCTCGGCTCCATGCTGGTCTTCGCCGCCACCGGTCACCCGCCCTTCCACGGCGCCAACCCGGTCGAGACGGTCTTCATGCTGCTGCGCGAGGGCCCCGACCTCGAAGGCCTCCCGGACGAGCTGCGCCCGCTCATCGAGTCCTGCATGCAGATGGAGGCGACGGCCCGCCCCAACCCGGCCGACCTCCAGGCCCAGCTCGCCCCCCACCTCTTCGGCTCCGGCTCCGACGACAGCGGTACGGCGTCGGCGTGGCTGCCCGAGAAGGCGGTCACCCTCATCGAGACCCGCCGCGGCGGACGCCCGCCCGGCAAGCCCGCCGCCTCCGCCCCGGCCCGCGGCGGGGGCGGCGGCGTGGGCATGGCACGGCCCGCCGTACCGCCCCCGCCCTCGCACGACCCCGTCGTACCGGCCCCTCCGGAGCCCGCGCCCGTCGCGGTCGGCGCCCCCGACACCGGCCCCGTGCGCCTGGCCGGCGCGCCCGTGCCCATCGGCCCCGGGCCGCGCGTCGCCGACGTCCGCGCCACCGCCGCCGTCCGGGCCGCCGCGCCCGAACCCGCCCTCTCCGCGCACTGGACCCGGCTCAACCCCGGCGTCAACGGCGCCGACCCGACCACGGCACCGGCGGCCCCCACGGCGGCCCCGGACGCCCCGGCGGGCTGGCGCCCCTGGCGTTTCCGCATGTCCAACGACGTCTGGGGCACCCCCGCGGTCGACGGCGACCTCGTCTACGTCACCTCCTTCGAGGTGCACGCCCTGGACGTGGCCACCGGCCGCCGCCGCTTCAAGACGCGGGACGTGGCCTGGTCGATGGCGGTCGCGGACGGCCGTGTCCACGCCTCCGACGGCCCCACCCTGTTCGCCCTGGACGCCCGCGAGGGCACCGACCTGTGGCGGCTGCCGACGGACGCCTGGGTGTACTGCCTCAAGGCCGAGCGGGGCACCGTCGTCACCGGCACCCGCGGCGGCGGCGTCCAGGGCTGGGAGGCCTCCACCGGCCAGAAGCTGTGGGAGGTCACCGGCTGCCAGACCGACTTCGAGTCCCCGGAGGCCGGACCGGCGCTCCACGACGGCACGGTCTACGTCTGGCAGGACGCCCGCCTGCGCGCCCTGGACGCCCGCACGGGCGACGAGCGCTGGTCGTACCCCATCGGCGACATGGCCTCCTGCGGCGGCGTCCCGGTCCGGGTCACCTCCGCCTCCGACGGCTACGTCTACCTCTCCGCCGGCACCCGCGTCCTCGCCGTGGACGTGGCGAGCGGCATGGTGCGCTGGCACTTCGAGGCCCCGGCGGTCTTCCTCTCCCCGCCCACCTTCGTCCCCGGCCCCGCGGTGACGGGCGGCGGGGTGTATCTGGCGGACTACCTCGGCACGGTCTACGCCCTCGACGCCACCGACGGCCGCGACCGCTGGCGCATCGCCACCGAGGCCCGCTCCTCCGTCGATCCGGTGCTGGTGGCCGCCGGCCACGTCCACGTCGGCAGCGGCAAGGGCCTCTACACCCTGGACGCCGTCACGGGCACACCCAAGTGGCGCTTCCAGGCGGGCGGCGACATCGTGGGCGCCCCCGCGGTCGCCGAGGGCCGCATCCACTTCGGCTCCACGGACCACCTGCTGTACACCCTGAAGGCCGACGACGGACGGCTGCGCTGGAAGCTGGCGACCGGCGGCGAGATCACCGGCTCCCCGGTGGTCCGCGACGGTGTGGTGTACGCGTGCAGCAAGGACCGGTGCGTGTACGCGCTCGACGCGGAGAAGGGCACCGGGACGGCGAGAACGGCGTAGCGCGCCGCTGTGCCGTCCGGGACGGCCGTCGTACCGAATAACACGGAAAGGGGGCCGGACGGCGGCCGTCGCTGCGGGGAGCGGCCCGTTCGCCGCTCTCACCCCAGACGCTACGCCCCGTACGCACAGGTCGCCATGCAGTGACATGATCGCGACAGGCGGACGGGCTCCGCTCCCGCCGCCCGCTCACCGGTCCGGCGGAGGGTACAGCCACCGCCGCAGCAGGCGGCTCAGCCGCGGCATCACCAGATACGTCAGCGTCGGCAGCAGCACCACCGGGAACACGGCGCTGCGCAGCGGCAGGGGCCAGCCACCCGTACGGGGCGTCACCAGCCACTGGATCAGCAGCGTGAACGGATAGGCGCCGAGGAACGTGGTGAGCACCATCTTCCAGCGGGGCGGGGACTGGACAGTGGTGCCGGGCAGACTGAACCAGGTCTCCATCCCGGTCGTCGACTGCCGCTCGCTGCCGATCTCCGTGGCGACACCCTCGATCCGCGCGTGCCACTCCGCCCGCTCGTCCGACTCCAGCCACGCGGCGAGCCGGTGCGGATCGGACCAGCGCAGCACCGCGTGGAAGCGGTGACCCTGCTCCGGGCGCAGCCATGAGACGCCCTCGTTGCCCGGGAACCGTCTGGCGCACCGGGTGATCCCGTGCGTCCAGTCCTCGAACTCCTGCTCCCGGCCGGGGCGCACCTCCCAGGTGAGAACCGTGGTGACCGGCTCACCCCGCCGTACGTCGGTGGTGCTCATGCTCACCACGTGTGCCACGTACGGCGCCGGTCATGCCTCACCGCCGCACCCGGCCCGCGCGGCCGGGACCGCCCTCTGCGAGACGGACCCGTCGACGTGAACTCCCTAGCGCACCCGGGGATCGGCAGCGGAACGGCCGGCGAACAGCTCCGCCTGCCGCTCGGCGGGCAGGTTCCCCAGCGAGACGAGACACGGCGCCTGCGCGAACCCGGCCGCCCGGGCCGCCTCCTTCGCCGCCCACAGGGCCCGTACTGTGCCCTGGACACCGGCGGCCGGATACCCCGCGACGACCTTGGCGCAGGCGACAGCGGCCTCCAGCGCCCCACCGGTGTCGGTGACCTCCGACACCAACCCGATCTCGTACGCCCGCCGGGCGGAGATTCGCTCGGCGGTCCCCATGAGCATCATCCGCGCGACCTCCCCGTACGGCATCCGCTGCGCCATGAGCACCGACTCGTACGCGCTGACCATCCCGTAGGTGGTGTGCGGGTCGAAGAAGACGGCGTCGGCGCCGGCGACGAGGAACTCGCACTCCCCGAGCAGATAGAAGGCGCCCCCGCAGGCCATCCCCTCGACGGCGGCGACGACCGGCTTCCACAGGTCGTTCGCCTTCGGCCCGACGGTGAGGAGCGGATCGTCCTGCATGTACGGGGAGGACGGCTGCGGCACGACGGCGCTCCGGTCGATCCCGGTGGAGAAGGCGCGCTGCCCGGCACCGGTGAGGACGACGGCCCGTACGGAGTCGTCGAACCGCAACTCCCGCCACACGTCGACGAGTCGCCGAGCCATGTCGAGGTCGATGGCGTTGAGCCGCTCCGGCCGGTCGAGGGTGACCACGGCGACGCCGGTGTCCTTGTCGGTGCTGGTCCGCAGGCTCACGGGCGCTCCAGGACCCACTGGGGGAGACGGCTCCCGTCGAACACGGCCTGGACGCGGGCGCCGATGCGCAGACGGTCGGCGGGAAGGGAGTCGATCGGCGCCCCGGCCTCCCGCACCAGGTTCCCGACCAGCCGTATCCGGGGCGCCTCGGCCAGCTCCACGAGGACGACGTTGTAGGGAGCGTGCTCGGCGTAGTCGGGGAGGAGCGGCGGATGCGGGACCACATAGGACCAGACGCGCCCGCGTCCGGAGGTGGGCGCCCACTCGCTCGCGAAGGACTGGCAGTGGGGGCAGCAGGGGCGGGGCGGGAAGCGGGGTTCGCCGCAGTCGGCGCAGGTCTGGACGCGGAGTTCGCCCCGGGCGGCGTACTCCCAGAAGGGGGCGCCGTCGGGGTCGACGAGGGGATCGAGCATCTCAACTCCTCAGGAGCAGTGCGGAGGTGGGGACTCCCTCGCCGGCGGTGACGAGACAGGTGGCGGCGCCCGGGACCTGCGCCGTACTGGTCCCCCGTAGCTGCTTCACGCCCTCGTTGATGAGGTTGAAGCCATGGACGTACGCCTCGGAGAGCCCGCCCCCGCCGGTGTTCAGGGGCAGCCGGCCGCCGATCTCCAGGGCGCCGCCCTCGGTGAACGCGCCTCCCTCGCCCCGGCCGCAGAACCCGTAGCCCTCCAGGGAGAGGGGGACCAGGGGCGTGAACGCGTCGTAGATCTGGGCCACGTCGACGTCCTGCGGGGTGAAGTCGGCGTGTTTCCACAGGTGTCGGGCGGCGGTCCAGGCCGGGCCGGTGAGCGGGTCGTCGTTCCAGTAGTTGACCATGCCGTGGTGCTGGGCGGGCAGCCCCTGCGCGGCGGAGTGGACGAGGACGGGCCGCTGCCGGCAGTCCCGCGCCCGCTCGCGGCTCACCACCACACAGGCCAGCGCGCCGTCCGTCTCCAGGCAGTTGTCGTAGAGGCAGAGGGGCTCGCTGATCCAGCGGGAGCTCATGTACGACTCACGGGTGAGGGGCCGCTCGTACATCACGGCGGCGGGGTTCTGGTTGGCCCGGTTCCGGCAGGCGAGGGCGACGTTGAAGAGATGGTCCCTGGTGGCGCCGTACTCGTGCATGTAGCGGCGGGCCAGCATGGCGATCTCGTCGACGGGCCGCAGGAGCCCGTACGGCCGGGTCCACTGGGCCGGGGTGGGGAGCTGGACGGTGGTGTTGGTCCAGGGGCGCGGCCCGCTGCCCCGCTTCCGTGACCGCCACGCCACCCCGACCGACGCCTGCCCGGAGGCGATGGCGGCGGCGAGATGGGCGACGGTGGCACAGGAGCCGCCGCCCCCGTAGGGGACGCGGCTGAAGAAGGTGAGGTCCCCGAACCCGACGGCCTTCGCCAGCTCCACCTCGTCGGTCTCCTCCATGGTGTAGGAGGCGAGCGCGTCGACCTCGCCGGGCGCGATCCCGGCGTCGTCGAGCGCGGCGAGGACGGCACGGCAGGCGAGGGTCCTCTCGTCCTCGGGGAGGTGCTTGGCGAAGGGGGTCTGTCCGATGCCGACGATGGCCGTGGCGTCCTTGAGTCCTGCTGCTCCGGGCATGCGCGCGCACCTCCGCAGAGGGGGGAGATGAGTGGAGCTGACAGCCCGTCAGGTTACAGCTAATCTGACGGACAGTCAGCTAGCGGTAGTGGGGAGGTCGTCGTGCGCGGTGACGAGCAGTGGGGGACGATCCCGGGGCTGGTCCGGTGGGCGGCCGGACGGTACACGGACGTCGAGGCGGTGGTGGAGGGCCGTACGCGCATCTCGTACGGCGAGCTGGGCGCACGGGTGGAGCGGGCGGCGGCGGCATGCATGGCGAACGGGGTCGGGGCCGGCGACCGGGTGGCGATCTGGGCGCCCAACTCCCTCGACTGGATGGTGGCGGCACTGGGAGCGGTGTCGGCCGGCGCGGTCCTGGTCCCCCTCAACACACGCTTCAAGGGCGCGGAGGCGGCGGACGTCCTGGCCCGGAGCGGCGCGAAACTGCTGTTCGTGACAGGCACGTTCCTGGGGACGTCGTACGTGGCGTCACTGCGGCGGGCGGCCGGCGAGGGCCCGGGGGAGGGGCCGTTGGGCGGTCTGCCCGGGCTGGAGCAGGTGGTGGTCCTGTCGGAGGACGCGCCGGTGGGCTTCCGCACCTGGAAGGACTTCCTGGCGAGCGGGGAGGGGCTGGGGGCGGCGGAGGTACGGGCGAGGTCGGAGACGGTGGACGGCTCCTCCCCGTCGGACATCATCTTCACCTCGGGCACGACGGGCCGCCCCAAGGGCGCGGTGATCACACACGCCCAGACACTGCGGGCCTACGAGATCTGGTCCGACCTGGCCGGCCTGCGCCAGGGCGACCGCTACCTGATCGTCAACCCCTTCTTCCACACCTTCGGCTACAAGGCGGGCGTCATCGCCTGCCTCATGCGGGGCGCGACGATGATCCCCCAGCCGGTGTTCAACGTGAACACGGCCCTCGCGAACATCGCGAAGGAACGGGTGTCGGTCCTGCCGGGCCCACCCACCCTCCACCAGTCCCTGCTGGACCACCCCGCCCGGGACGCCCACGACCTCTCCGCGCTGCGGCTGGTGGTGACGGGCGCGGCGGTCGTGCCGCTGCGGCTGGTGGAACGACTGCGGGGCGAACTGGGCGTGGGCACCGTCCTGACGGCGTACGGCCTCTCGGAGGCCGGCGGCATCGTGACGATGTGCCGCCGGGGAGACGAGCCGACGGTGATCGCGTCCACCTCGGGCCGGGCGATCCCCGGCACGGAGGTGAAGGTCGTCTCCGGCGCCGGAACCGCCCTGGGCCCCGGCGCCCCCGGGGAGGTCCTCGTCCGCGGCTTCAACGTCATGCGCGGCTACTACGAGGACGAGGCGGCCACGGCCGAGGCCCTGACGGACGACGGCTGGCTGCGGACGGGCGACATCGGCGTCCTCGACGAGGCCGGCAACCTCCGCATCACCGACCGCATCAAGGACATGTTCATCGTCGGCGGCTTCAACGCGTACCCCGCGGAGATAGAGCAACTGCTCGGCCTGCATCCGGATGTGGCCGACGTCGCGGTGATCGGCGTCCCGGACGCGCGGCTCGGCGAGGTCGGCAAGGCCTTTGTGGTCCGGCGGGCGGGAGCCGTCCTGACAGGGGACGACCTGATCGCCTGGGCACGCCGCGAGATGGCGAACTACAAGGTGCCACGGGCGGTGGAGTTCGTGCGGGAGCTGCCCAGGAACGCCGGCGGGAAGGTGGTCAAGGGGGAGTTGCGGGGGTGAGGGTGCCTGGGGTGGGGAGGGTGTTGAGGTGAGCGTCTGTTGGGGGCGTGGCTGTGGGGCCGCCAGTTCCTTGGCCTGTTCGTGAGCCTCACTCATTGGGGACCAAGCGGCAATTGGTGGGTTGGGGCCAGGGTGGGGCGGCTGACCTGGGAAGTCTGGGCGTTGGAGGTGGCCCCAACCCACCCGACTGCGTTGCTGAACGTGCACACCTAGGACTTGGGTCTCGGGGAGTCGCTCGCGAAGGGGGCGGTCACGCGTCTCAGGAGGTCCTGAACCGACTCCTCGTCGGCAGGGGGTAGGCCATCCCATGTGTAGTCAGTGCCATCGGACGCTTGCATCGTGGCTCGGAACGACATGTGCACCATCCGGTTCCTCTGGGCATTGGCATCGTCCATGCATCGCGCGTGCTCCAAGGCGTAGACCAGACGGGTCCGCGTCGGGTCCTCCTCGTACATATCGCCGATCTCCCGGAAGAGCCGCAGTGCCTCCTCGAAGTGCCGTACGGCGTCCTCGTACCGCTCGTTCCTCAGCGCTTCCTCACCTCGCCCGCGGAGCACGACCGCCTGGATGTGCGGGTCCTCGGTCTCCACTGCAATCCGCCAAGCCTGGTCAAGGAGAACCGTCTCGTGGCCGGCGTCACCCGCGATTCCCTGGGCGAAGGCCAGGTCGGTCAGAGCATGGACTTCGCCGTATGGGTCCTTGAATCGACGGAAGACTTCGACCGACCGTTCGAGATGCCGCACGGCCTTGCGGGCCTCCCTCAAGTCCTGAGGAGACCAGCCGGTACTCCGTAGCTCTTCCGCTTTTCTGTTGAGATTCCGCAGCCAGCTGTACGCGAGGTCGGCGTTTTCTACATCGGGGCTCAGTACGCGCCGCAGTTGGGCTACCGTCGCCAGGTTTCCCACCAGGGCACGCGCATGCCCCATGTCCGCCCACGAACGGCCGAGAACCCGAAGCGCCTTGCCTTCGCCGTACAGGCCTCCCGCCCTTCGGTACAGGAGCACCGCACGCGCGGACCAGTTGATCGCTTGCTGCAACTCCCGGTCCTTGAGGAGCACCTGCCCGGAGTCCGGTTCCAAAACCGCTCGTTTGCGCACGGTCTCACTCAGTTCGAGGAGCGAGGCAGCCTCGGCAGTCAGGTCGCCAAGGCTCCGCTGGATGTCGATCGCGCGTTCGAAGGCCACCGCAGTGTTGTCGTACATATGGGTTCTGGCCAGCGCGAAGTGGCGCAAGGCCATGCCCTCGCCCCTGCGGTTGCCGATCAGCCGGTAGGCCACGGCGGCACTTTGCAGAGGCTCGATGGCTTCCTCGATGCGGCCCACGGCGGCCAGCCATCTTCCCCACCGGCCCAGCGCGCCGGCCAACTCCCCCTCGTCCCGCTGGTCTCGTTCGTCCTGTTGGTCCCACAGCGCACGGGCCGCCCGTACCGCCGCCTCCGCGGTGGCGAGCCCGTCGTTGAACCGCCGCCGCAGGAGGAGGTAGTCCTCGATGCACGCCGACAACCGCACCACCAACTCGGGAAGTCGGCCATCCTCGGCAGTGTGCACCGCGGCGACGAGCGCCACGGCCTCCGCGTCAAGCCACTCCAGAGCCTCGACGGATTCTTCGAAGCGTGACTCCCCGGCACCCGCGGAGCTCCAAAGCTGCCGGGACGCCTCCTCGGCGACTGCGGCGTAGTGGTGCAGCAGCCGGTGGCGAGCCGCGGTGAGGTCGTCCGCGGACTCCTCGGCGCGGGCGAGATCCGCGACGTACACGCTGATCAGGTCGTGCAGACGCCAGCGGCCTTCCGCCGTGCCTCTGTCGACCAGGCCGGCACGGCGCAATGACACCAGGGCGCGTCGGACGGATGTGCCGCTGTCACCGGTAAGCACGGCGGCCGTCTCGGTGGAGAAGTCGCCGCCGAGACGTATCGACAGCAGCCGGAAGACTCTGGCTTCGTGAGCGGCCAGCCGCTCGTAGGACAGATCGAATGCGGCCCGGACGGCCCAGTCGCCCTGGGCGATCTCAGCAAGCCGTTCCCTTTCGTCGGCGAGCGCTGCGGTCAACTCACCCACCGTGCCCTCGGGGTCCTCTGCCAGCAGGGCGGCGGCGATCCGCAGCGCGAGCGGAAGATGACCGCAGAGCCTGGCAAGCTCCCGTGCCAACGCCGGATGCTCCGCCATCCGGCTGTCACTGGCGTCCAGCGCCTTGCTGATGAGGGCGACGGCATCGTCCGGGCTCAGCACGTCCAACCTCAGCAGGCGGACGCCATCGAGACGGGCCAGCGTCTCCCGTGAAGTGATGATGCCGCCCGTGCTGGGGAGCAGCGTTTGGACCTGTTCGGGGCTCGAGGCGTTGTCCAGGACCACGAGGAAGCGCTCACAATGCCTGGCCCGTTGGGCAAGGACGTCCCGGTAGAGCTGGGCGCGCTGGCCCGTCAGCCGCGGAACGCGCTCCGCCCTCACGCCCAGGACCAGCAGCAGGTCGTACAGCGCCAAGTCCGCCACCGCGTCCGCGTCGTCCCGCTCGTACCACCTGAGGTCGACGTACAGCACACCGCCGGGGCACCACCCTCGCCGCTGGGCCGCGTGCGCCGCCTGTACCGCAAGTTCACTCTTGCCGATCCCGGGCATCCCGGAGATCGCGGCGATCGTCGCAGGGCGCTTCTCATTATGGTGTGGGTCGAGCACGTCCCATACAGCGGCGAGTTCAGCCTCCCGGCCGGTGAAGTTGTGTGTCGCTGGGGGGAGTTCGAGGTACGGGACAGTGTGTGCCGCGGCCTCGTGCGGCGGGACGACCTGGTACACGGTCACCGGACTGTTGCCGCCGGTGGTGACTGCCTCGCTGTGCCGGTCCACGTGGTCTCGCCTCGTAGGAGCGGCGCCGCTCCTCTTCCGTGCCCCAGCGCGTCCCCCGGTCCGGGACCTCGGCCGCCCGCCGCGGTTCTGGCTGCGCTCGGCCTGGGCTGCCCTCAGCCGAGCTTGCATCTGACGGAATTTCTGGTGCTGCGCGGACCGATCGGGAATGCGGGCCACCAGGCGGCGGATCAGCGCGAGAGCGTATTTCGTTTTCTCTTCGGATGGGGCGCTCTTGCCAGTGAACCAGTCGCTCAGAGTCTGGTTACCGGCCGTCTGGACGCCGAACTCCGGGTCTTCGAGCCTTAGAAGCGCGCTGTACGGGGGCTTGCCGGCCGCCACCCACAGTTCGAAAAGCGCATCCCTGAACTCCTGTAACGCTGAGCGGGCGGCGGTCAATTTGCCTCTCCTCCGATGTCCGCGCAACCGCGGCCGGAAACTCCCCGGAAGACTCGTACACGCGGGTTGATCAGGCTACTTGGCATGCTCTCTCTGCAGGAGATCGCCGGAAACCCGCCGGATGGTGGAGAAAGTTTGCCACTACCGCCCGGCGAAGACGAGCGCCGGGGACTGTCTACGGAGGTACACAAGCCATGTCCGCTCTCCCCGCGCTGCTCCACACGGGTGCCGAACTCGCCGCAGCCGCGAGTGTTCTGTACACCGGGAGCGCGGCCGTCGCCGCGGCCGTGTCGGTGTTCTCCCGCAGCCCGGAGCGGCGCCGAGACGCACGCCAAACGCTCGCGATCCTGCTGCGCCGCCATGCCCGCTGATGCGCCGACCACCGATTCCCTGCGTGGAAGCCCGGCGGCGGCCCGAAGGTCGCAGGCCGACACGTCCCCAGCCGACACCTCGTTCCGGCCGCCCGCGAGGTGGTGGCGGATGCCCAGCCTGGTCCGCTGAGTTGCCGGACGATCCAGCGTCACTGCAGCCACCTGCGGGCGGCACAGCTCCTCGGGGCGCGGAAGCGCACGACACTCACGCGATGCTTGCGATGTTCCTTGCAGTCGCCAGGACGGCGCGGATCTCCTGGATCATCCGCTCCGGTTGGTGGAAGACGTCCTCGGCGGTGAAGCGCAGGACGCGTCTGACCTCCGGGCACTGTTGGAGCGCGTTGAAGCGGATGACGTCACGGCGGTGGGCATCGCGGGCGCCGTGGTAGGCGTAGCCCTCGATCTCGACGGCCAGGCCCTCGGCACGGAAGAAGAAGTCCAGCACGATCCTGCGCCCGTCCGGTGTACGGAGGGCGACCTGTGACTCGGCGTGGAGGCCGGCGTCGTACATGCGGAGGCGGGCGATCGTCTCGGCCGGTGATCCGGCGAGGGGGTCGCACAGACCGAACCAGGTGTGTGCCCTGGCGGCGCCCCGCGCCCGTGCCCGTACTCGCAGCCCGAGAGCTGAGCCGATCGTGTCGAGGTCGGTGAGCGGTGCGCGGCGGACGCCGTCGACTGTGCGGCGGGCGAGTCCCGACTCGACGGCGACGAGGGCGTCGTCCCTGGGGCCGGTCAGCAGCAGGTCGGTGAGGGTCCGTACGGGGCCGGTGACCCGCAGGCCCCGCCGCTCGAACACGTCCGCCGGCTCCAGGCGCGTGCGGTGCACGCGTACGTCTTGCCCTTCCGGCCGGTGACTGAGCTCGGGGTCGGTGAACTCCAGGGGCGAACGGGAGGCTCGGGTCAGCGTCTCGATCCGCCACAGGGGGGCTGCCGAACGGTGGCTCACGACGAGCCGGGAGTTGAGGAGTTGCTCTGCCCGGAGTCGCGTGACGAGGTCCGGGTTCCTTCCCGGCTCGGCCCAGGCACCCTTTCTCAGGAGAGTCCAGCCGTCTGCCCGGAGCGCCCGTGTGAGGCTCCGCTTGGGCCACCCCGCGTCAAGGGCACGCGAAGTAAGGAGGACTCCCCCCTCCGCCAACTCCCGCAACGCCCTCCGCCCCATCCACCCAAGATCGCAGTCCTGCCCGTTCTCTGCTGGGCCTGTGGACAACCGCCCTTGGGTGGGTGAGCGGGATGTGCGCCGGCTCTGCTGCCCGCTTCGAGTCGCGGACGGGGACGACGCCGGGGCGGCAGGTGAACAGGCGGCCCGGCACACCTCGGCCGCGGCGGCTCCCCCTCCGCGCCGCCGCGGCCGGTCTCCCCCGTCGGGCTGTGCTTCAGGCCGTCTCGTCCGAGGCGTGGTTGTCGAGGAGCTTCGCAGTGCCGCCCGAGGCGTGGTTGTCCAGGGTGGTGATCTCCGTCTCGGAGGGCTGGTCCTTCTCGGTGGCGGTAGCGAGGACCCCCTCCTCCACGAAGGAGGCGTGGTTGTCCAGGGGCTTGATGACGTCGTCGTTCTTCTCAGCCTTGCTCATGCTCTCAACTCCTGCGGAAACTCAGTTCAAAGGGTGGAAGTGACCCGCCCGGCAACTCCCCCGCGGACCGCCGGGCGGGTCACTTTTCGGCCGCTCACCCTAACGGTGTGGCCTTGGGCGATCCGTTTGCCCCCCAGCGCGACGGATCGACTGCCCCAAGCGTGCCGGGCGGCGATAAACGAACGATGAACGTGTCAAAGGGACCGCTAGGCCGCGGCCGCGGGGGCCAACAGCTCACGGACCTCGCCCGTCTCGGAGGAACCCAAGCGTTCGTAGATGGCAAGGGCTTCCTGCCAGCATGCTCTGGCCCGGTCCGACTGGCCGATGGCGGACAGCGCCCTTCCCAGCACGGTGAGGACCGTCCCGCGTCGCCACTCCCCGCCGATGCCCCGCAGCGCGATCGCCTGCTCCGCGTGGCTCGCGGCGAGCGTCGCGCGCTGTGCTGCCAAGTGGACTTCCGCGATGCGGAAGTGCGTGACGCCTTCCCAGAGAGGCTGACGATTGTCGTGGAAGAGGGTCAGTGCTTCGGTGAGCTGATCGAGTGCCTCCGAAAGGCGGCCCGCCTGGGTCAGAGCGATGCCGAGCGCGTAGCGGCCGTTGGCCAGCCGAAGCGTGAGACCCATGCGGTCGTAGATGTCGATGCCCTGTTGGGCCAGCTCGATGGCGCTGGACGTGTGGCCCATGGCGAGGTGGATCCGGGACAGGTTGCACAGCGCGCTCGCCTCGCCGACGTCGTTGCCGTCAGCCCTGAAGTTCTCGATCGCCTGCTGCAGGTGGCGTTCGCCGTCGGCGTGCCGGTTCTCGTAGATCGCGATGATGCCCCGGTCGTTGGGAGCCCAGCAACTGGGGAGCGGGTCACTGGCTCGGGCGGCCAGTTCCATGGCCTGCCGGGCTTCGTCGTCTGCTTCCTTGAAGCGGCCGGCGACGAGGTGGGCGTTGGTCAGGGCCGTTCGCGCGCGGCCTTCGGTGCGGACGTCTCCACTGTCTCGCGCCCGGTCTCGCAGGGTCAGTGCGGCCACTTCGTACTCACGCGCGTTGGCGCCCGACTCGGCGAGGTCCTTGGTCGCGCAGAGAAGGTCGACGGCCCTTCTCAGGGTCTTGGCGCCGACGGACTGCCGTACGCAGGCCAGCAGACAGACCGACTCCGCGTACAGCCAGTCCTGGGCCGCATGCCGGTCCTCGAAGCTCAGCCCCTGGTGTTCCGTTTCCTCCAGATGATCCACCAGCCGATCCCCCGGCCGTTCGATCGCGTACACACCCGCCGCCGTGGCCAGGTAGAAGTCCAGCAGCCGTGACATCGCCGCGGCCCTCTCCCCGGGCGGCTGTTCGTCGCGTTCCGCGCATGCACGCGCGTAGAGCCGGACCAGGTCATGGAACCGGTACCGTCCCGGTGCCGCCGACTCCAGCAGCGAGGTGTCCACCAGGGACTCCAGCAGGTCCTCCGTCTCCTCCACCGGGAGGTCCAGGACCGCCGCTGCCGCCGTCAGGGAGATGTCCGGGCCGTCGGCCAGGCCCAGCAGCCGGAACGCCCGGGCCTGGGCGGGCTCCAGGGCGCCGTAGCCGAGTTCGAAGGTGGCCTTGACCGCGAGGTCGCCGGCCTGGAGTTCGTCCAGGCGGCGTCGCTCGTCCGCGAGCTTGGCCGCGAGGACGGACACGGTCCAGGTGCGGCGGGCCGCGAGGCGGGACGCCGCGATGCGGATCGCCAGGGGCAGGAATCCGCACGCGGCGACGACGTCCAGCGCGGCCTCCCGCTCGGCGGCGACCCGCTCCTCGCCGACGATCTTCGTGAACAGCGCCAGCGCCTCGTCGGGGGACATCACGTCCAGGTCGACCAGGTGGGCCCCGGCGAGGTCCACCATCCGCACCCTCGACGTGACCAGCGCCGCGCACCCCGCCGTCCCAGGCAGCAGCGGACGTACCTGGGCCGCGTCCCGCGCGTTGTCCAGCAGGACGAGGACGCGGCGGCCGTCCAGCACGGAGCGGTACAGCGCCGCCCGTTCCTCCAGAGAGTCCGGGACGGCCGAGTCGGCCGTACCCAGGGCCCGCAGGAACGAGCCCAGTACCGTCTCCGGTTCCGCCGCCCGCGCCCCGGCGCCCTGCAGGTCGACGTACAACTGCCCGTCGGGGAAGGCCGAGCGGGCCTGGTGGGCCACGTGCACGGCGAGGGTCGTCTTGCCGACGCCTCCGATGCCCGCCAGCGCGGACACCGCCATCACCCGGCCGGTGTCCTCGTCGCCGCCCGCCGCCCCGGCCAGCACCTCGCTCAGCTCGGTCACGAAGGACTTGCGGCCCGTGAAGTCGGGGACGGTGGCGGGGAGTTGGGCCGGGCGGACCGGCGCCGACGGCGGTTCGGCCGCCGGGGCGGACGGCTCCACGAGGTCCGGGTCGGCCTGGAGGATCCGGCGCTGGAGCTCGCGCAGGCCCGGCCGCGGGTCCACGCCCAGTTCCTCCGCCAGCAGCCGCCGCGTGTCCGCGTACACGGCCAGTGCCTCCGCCTGCCGGCCGCTGCGGTACAGGGCGAGCATCAGCAGCTCACGGAAGCGTTCGCGCAGGGGATGCGCCGCCGTGAGCGCGGTCAGCTCGGAGACCGCCTCCGCGTGGCAGCCCAGCTCCAGGTCCAGGTCGAGGCGGGACTCGAGGAGCCCGAGCCGCCACTCCTCGAGGCGGACGCGCTGCGCCTCCGCGTAGGGGCCGGGTACGCCGGCCAGCGCCTCCCCGTCCCACAGGCCCAGCGCCCGGTTCAGCACCTTGCGCGCATGGCCGAGATCCCCGGCCCCGCGCGCCTTCTCGGCCTCCGTCGCCCACTCCTGCGCCACCGCCAGGTCGAGGGCGCCCTCCCGCAGCCCGCGCACCGCGTACCCGCCGGACTCGCTCACCAGGACGCCCGGGTCCAGCACCTTCCGCAGCCGTGAGGCGTAGGTCCGCACCGCCGCCAGCGCCTGTGACGGCGGCTCCTCGCCCCACAGCGCGTCGATCAGCTCGGCGGCCGTCGCCGTACGGCCCTCGCGCAGCAACAGGGCGGCGAGCAGGGCGCGTTGCTGGGGGGAACCGGTCGCCAGTGACTCCTCGCCGCGCCAGGCGCGCACCGGACCGAGCACGTCGAAGCGCAACGCCGCCGGCTTCCCGGAGGAGCCGGGGCGCCTCTGCTCCGGCACGCGCGGGCCGCCGTGTCCAACACGGTCGTCCATCGGGGTCCCCCTAGGCATCATGACCAACCAGGTCAGTTTGCCCTGCCCAGGCCGGAACCGTCAGCCGTGGGAGACGCCGATCACAGGGTGGCACACGGGGAACACAGGGCGACGCACGGGACTCCACACACCTCTCACATGCTCCCCGCACACGTTCGCACAGAGTCCGACAGCGGCACCGGTCGCCGACCGCTGCCGCCATAGCTGACGGGTCGTCAGATCAGCGCTACCGTGCCTTCATGGAGACCAACGAGACCTTCCCGCGGATCATCTCCGTCGACGACCACACCGTCGAACCGCCCACCGTCTGGCAGGACCGCCTCCCGAAGAAGTACCTCGACACCGGGCCCCGCGTCGTCCGCGCCCCGCTGAAGGAGATGACCTTCCTCGGCGGCCGCTTCAAGCCCGTCATGGGCACCCCGGGCAGCGACGACGGCCCGATCGGCGACTGGTGGGTCTACGAGGACCTGCACCGCCCCCTCACCCGCCTCGACACCGCCGTCGGCTTCGACCGGGACGAGATCAAGCTGGAGGTCATCACCTACGAGCAGATGCGCCCCGGCTCCTACGACGTCCCCGCCCGTCTCGCCGACATGGACGTCAACCACGTCCAGTCCGCCGTCTGCTTCCCCACCTTCCCCCGCTTCTGCGGCCAGACCTTCACCGAGGCCGCCGACCACGACCTCGGCCTCCTGTGCGTGCGCGCCTACAACGACTGGATGGTGGAGGAGTGGTGCGGCCCGAAGGCGCGGGGCCGGCTCATCCCGCTCACCCTCATCCCCCTGTGGGACGCCGAGTCGGCGGCGGCCGAGGTCCGCCGCAACGCGGCCCGCGGGGTCCGCGCCGTCGCCTTCTCCGAGATCCCGCCGTTCCTGGGCCTGCCCTCCGTCCACACCGACGCGTGGGACCCCTTCCTCGCCGCCTGCGACGAGACCGGCACCGTCATCGCCATGCACATCGGCTCCTCCAGCCGTATGCCCTCCACCTCCGAGGACGCCCCGCCCGCCGTCGGCTCCACCATCACCTTCGCCAACTGCTGTTTCTCGATGGTCGACTGGCTGATGAGCGGCAAGTTCGAACGCTTCCCGAACCTGAAGGTGATGTACGCCGAAGGCCAGATCGGCTGGATCCCCTACATCCTCGAACGCGCCGACGTCGTCTGGGAGGAGAACCGCGGCTGGGGCGGCGTCGCCGACAAGGTCCACCGGCCGCCGTCCGAGCTCTTCGCCGACCACGTCTACGGCTGCTTCTTCGACGACGCCTTCGGCCTGCGGAACCTGGACTCGATCGGCGTCGGGAACGTGCTCTACGAGACCGACTACCCGCACTCCGACTCCACCTGGCCGAAGTCGAAGGAGGTCGGCGAGTCCCAGATGGGCCACCTGGACCCGGAGGTCGTCGAGCGGATCGTCCGGGGCAACGCGATCGACCTGCTGGGCCTCACCCCGGACGGCCTGTGGAGCCCCCGGTGAGCCTCGCCTACGGCATCCAGCTCCCCGTCCAGTCCCAGTCGGGGATCTACGCCGAACCCTGGGAGGCCGACGCGGGAGCCGCCGACCTGGTGGAGATCGCGCGGGCCGCCGACCGGGCCGGGTTCGCCTATGTGGCCTGCTGCGACCACGTGGCGATCCCGCGCCGCCTCGCGGACGCGATGAGCACGGTCTGGTACGACCCCGTGGCCACCCTCGCCCACCTCGCCGCCGTCACCGAACGCGTCCGGCTGCTCGCCCATGTCGCGGTGGTCGGCCTGCGCCACCCGCTGGTCACCGCCAAGCAGTACGCCACCCTGGACGCGCTGTCCGGCGGCCGCCTGATCCTCGGGGTGGGCGCCGGGCACGTACGGGAGGAGTTCGAGGCGCTCGGGGTGGACTTCGAGCGGCGGGGCGCGGTCCTCGACGAGACGATCGACGCGCTGCGGGCCGCGCTGGGGGAGGAGGAGTTCCCGTCCCACCACGGCAAGCTGTACGACTTCGAGGGCCTCGGGCAGCGGCCCCGGCCCGCGCAGGCCCGGGTGCCGCTGTGGGTCGGCGGCTCCTCCCCGGCCGCCGTGCGCCGGGCCGCGCTCAAGGGGGACGGCTGGCTGCCCCAGGGCGACCCGAGGGACCGGCTGCCCGCGCAGATCGAGCGGCTGCGGCGGCTGCGCGGCGACGGCACACCGCTCACGATCGGCGCCATCACCGAGCCGCTCTACGTCGGCACCCCCGCCTGGGACGTCGGCCGCCGCACCCTCACCGGACCGCCGGAGGCTCTCGCGGAGTCGCTGCGCGCGTACGGGGCGATGGGCGTGCACCAGATCCAGGTGCGCTTCCGCTGTCGGAGCCGTGCCGAACTCACCGACCAGATGGGCGAGTTCGGGGCGGAGGTGGGACCGCTGCTCGGCGATGCCGTCGCCGTGACAGGTTCTTCTTGAACGTTTGAACATGTCCACGTCGGGTCGCGTATGTACGAACGTACGGACGTGATGGCTCCGGCGGAAGGACCCCGTAAGTGCGATCCTCCCAGCGACTCTCCGTCGCCCTCGCCTGCGCCGAGGGCGACCGGCCGCTCGACGGCTGGCCCGCCCCCGACGATCCGTACGTGGACCGGACGGTGCACGTCCAACCGCCCTACGACGGCCTGCGTGAGGGCGCGTTCGACGTCGTCGTACTGCGCTGCGAGGAGCCGGTGGAGGCCTTACCGGGGCTGCTGAGGGCGCTGGACGACCGCAGCGTCCCGGTGATCGTCGTCAGCGACCGCACCGACACCGAGACGGTCGTCGAGGTCTTCCGGGGCGGGGCGGGCTATCTGGCCGAGGGCGACTACTGCACCCACATGCTGTCCTCGGCGGTGATGGCCGCCACCGTCGGCCACACCTACCTGTCGCCCGCCGCGTGCGCCGCCCTGCGGGAGGGGGCCCAGCGGATGCCGACGGCCGGTGACGCCATGGAGCGGCTGCGGTCCCTGCTCTCGCCGCGCGAGCGGCAGATCATGGAGCTGCTGTCGACCGGGCTCGGCGCGCAGGAGATAGGGCTGCGCCTGAAACTCAGCGAGAAGACCGTCCGCAACAACCTCAGCAACATCTACGGCAAGCTCGACGCCCGGGGCAGCACGGACGCGGTCCTGCGGTGGCTCGGGGCCACACCGGCCGCGCCCGTGCTTCGCACCTGAGAAGCCTCACCTCATGGCTATGGCGCGGGAACTTCCGAGAGCGGTATTTCCACGTCGGTGACCGCGTCGCCGCCCTCACCGAATCCGGGCTCCGCGCGGAGGTCGGCGACGCTGCCGCCGCCGTCCTCGGCGCTGTCGGTCCGCGCGCCGCCGCCGGAGGAATTCAGGATCGCGTCGGCCTCGGGAGTGCCGCATTTCACGTTGCGTAGCCAGAGGCGGCCGTCCGGAGTTCCGTTCCTCAGGATCTGCGGATAGAAGACGTGGACGGTGGCAGCGCCCTCGCTCGGTGCGAAGAACACCTTCTGACCGCTCTGCTCCTCCTTGTAGGTGGCCCTGAGGAATCCGCTCACGTCGGTGCGTTTCGCGGACCACATGAAGAAACCGATACTGTCCGGCTGCACGGTGTCCGACCTGCTGAACTGCAGGCTGGTCGTCTTGTCGTCACGCGTGATGTTGATTTCCGAGGTGTTGAACTTCACGCCGATCTCGAAGAACGAGTTTCCCAGTTTGGTGTCGGCCGCCGCGGTGAAGCCGTCCTCCAGCTGAATGGTTCTGGTGACGGATGTGCTGACACTGAAGGTGTTCGTCGCCGCGGCCGTCGCTCCGCAGTTGTCGGTCACCGCCGAGACGCGTTGGTTGGGGCCGAGGCTGTTCCTCTTGAACTGGACGTCGACGAACTCGCAGTTCTCCAGTTCGCCGGAGTCCGCGGCGCAGTCGGCGGTCACCTCGGAGGGGGTGGCGGCGCCCGCCTGGTTCATCAGCGGGACGACCACCGCGAGGGCGGCCACCGGGGCCAGGACGAGGGTGACGCGCTTCTTCCTGCTGCGGTGGCTTCTCGGACGGTCGGCGCGGGTCATGATGGTCTCCTGTGGGGGTAATGGCTGGTCGAAGGGGTGAGATCGGGGGTCAGCAGTCCTCGAGGACGGCCTTGGAGGTGCCGTCCACCACACCGGGGGCGCCCGCGGCGCCCGGCAGCACGACGGGGCCCTCGACGACCTCCGGCGCCACGAAGTTCTGCTCGGGGGTGGCGTTGGTGACGGTCGTCGCCTCGCGGGCGTCGATCCGCACCCGCCACTCTCCGGTCATGCGCTGCATCTTCGGCGTGAACTCCATGTGGAGCACCTTGCCGACCGGTACTTCGCGCTGTTCCGTGGTTCCGGCGGTCGCCGACTTCACGGTCATGTCCAGGGTGCCTTTGTGCTTCAGCCAGGATCCGCTCAACAGCCCGAAGAGGCCGCCACCGCCCCCCTGTTGGGTGACGGTGTACTTGCCCTGTCCCTGTGCCGCCGTGGCGGACCAGGTGATGGACACCTTGGCCGGCTGGGTGGCGTTCGGCTCGCAGTTCGGGAAGTCGATCGAGGCCTTTTCGGTGGGGCCGTCGAAGGTCTCGAACTTCGTCTCGACGAAATCGCAGTTGTCGGACCCGAAACTCGGTCCGGCGATGGGATGCCCGCCGAAGTCGCTGATGGACTGCTGCTTGCCGTTGAGTACCTTGGCCCTTTTGCACAGGTCCATGATCTGCGCCGGGGTCTTCGACTCCTGTGCCGCGTTCGCCGACGGCAGCAGCGCGACGACGACACCACCGGTCGCGAGCGCCGCACCGACGGCGACGAACCGGATCTTCTTGTTCTTGAACTTCCTGCTTCTTTTGGCCATGCCGTGTTCCGCTCTTGGGGGTGTCTTTGCCTTTCGACTGTGGATTATTGGCGTTCTGCACAGGCTGTGGACAGAGTCAAATGTCCCAACCGGCAGGTCACTTGATGTGTGCTTGTGCAATCCTCCGACGTATATCTGACGTATCGTCAGATACCCCGCTACGATGCCGATCCAGCGAAGCGATGCCAGGGAGGCCGGCATGGGCAAGCTCGACGGGCGGGTCGTCCTCGTCACCGGGGCCGCGCGGGGCCAGGGCGAGCAGGAGGCGCGGCTGTTCCGGGAGGAGGGTGCGCAGGTCGTCGTGGCCGATGTGCTCGACGAGCAGGGTCGGGCGGTCGCGAAGGAGATCGGAGCGCTCTACGTCCACCTGGACGTGGGCGACGAGCAGGGCTGGCGGTCGGCCGTACGCGAGGCCAAACAGGCGTACGGCCACCTCGACGGCCTCGTCAACAACGCCGGCATCCTGCGCTTCAACACCCTCGTCGACACGCCCCTCGACGAGTTCATGCAGGTCGTGCAGGTGAACCAGGTCGGCTGCTTCCTGGGGGTGCGGACGGTCGCGCCGGAGCTGACCGACGGCGGCACCATCGTCAACACCGCCTCCTACACCGCGCTGACCGGCATGGCGGCCGTCGGCGCGTACGCGGCGACCAAGCACGCGATCGTCGGGCTCACCCGGGTCGCCGCCCTGGAGCTGGCGGCGCGGGGCATCCGGGTCAACGCCATGTGCCCCGGCGCCATCGACACCGCGATGTCCAACCCGGCCGTCCTGGACCCGGCGGCGGACGCCGAGGAGACCGTGAAGGCCCTGGACGGGCTGTACCGCAAGCTCGTGCCGCTGGGCCGGATCGGCCGCCCGGAGGAGGTGGCCCGGCTCGCGCTGTTCCTCACCTGCGACGACTCCTCCTACATCACCGGGCAGCCGTTCGTGATCGACGGGGGGTGGCTGGCCGGGGTGAGCATCTTCTGACGGTCAGTCAGCTATTGACGGTGCATGCGCCCGGTGCCACAGTCGGCGGCAAGCCAATCTGACGAGGCGTCAGAAATGAACTGGGGACGGTGAACCTCCTTGGAATTCGGGCTCTTTGTACAGGGATACGTCGGCAAGCGCGCCGAGACCGACCCGCTCGCCGAGCACAAGGCGCTGATGGAGGAGACCGAGTACGTCATCCAGGCGGACCGCTCCGGCTTCAAGTACGCCTGGGCCTCCGAGCACCACTTCCTGGAGGAGTACTCCCACCTCTCCGCCAACGACGTCTTCCTCGGCTACCTCGCCCACGCCACGCGGCGCATCCACCTCGGCTCCGGGATCTTCAACCCGCTGGCCCAGGTCAACCACCCCGTGAAGGTCGCCGAGAAGGTCGCCATGCTGGACCACCTCAGCGAGAACCGCTTCGAGTTCGGCAGCGGGCGGGGAGCGGGCAGCCACGAGATCCTCGGCTTCCTCCCCGGCATCACCGACATGAATTACACCAAGGAGATCTGGGAGGAGACCATCGCGGAGTTCCCCAAGATGTGGCTCCAGGACGAGTACGCCGGCTTCCAGGGCAAGCACTGGCAGCTCCCGCCGAGGAAGGTGCTGCCCAAGCCGTACGGCAAGTCGCACCCCGCGATGTGGTACGCGGCCGGGTCGCCGCCCTCGTACGCGATGGCCGCGCGCAAGGGGCTCGGGGTGCTGGGCTTCAGCGTGCAGAAGGTCTCCGACATGGAGTGGGTGCTGGAGCAGTACAAGACGGCGGTCGTGAACGCCGAGCCGATCGGGGACTTCGTCAACGACAACGTGATGGTGACGACGACCGCGATCTGCGCGCCGACGCACGACGAGGCGATACGGATCGCCGTCGACGGCGGTCTGCACTACCTGCCGTCGCTGGTGTTCCGGTACCACGACACCTTCCCGCGGCCCGAGGGCTTCCCGGTGTGGCCGGAGACGCTGCCCGAGTACACCGCGGAGTTCGTGGAGCTCCTGGTGGAGGAGGAGCTGCTGATCTGCGGGGATCCGGACGAGGTGCTGCGGCAGTGCAAGCGGTGGGAGCAGGCCGGCGCCGACCAGCTGTCCTTCGGACTGCCGGTCGGGGTGCCGAAGGAGGAGACGCTGCAGACGATCCGGCTGATCGGGGAGCACGTGATTCCGAAGATCGACACGGATCCGGTTCACCGGACGACGCGGTTCCGGCAGGCCGCCTGATCGCCATCGCGGGGTGCGGGTCGTCTCTGGCCGGCCGCTCCCCCACTCTCGGCTCCGCTCGAGCGGGGGGACCCCCATCGCGGCGGAGCCGCATATCGATACAGCCCCGCGCGCCCCTGGGCGGGCCCACCGCGCCGACATTCAAGGAGGCAAGGTCCATGCTCGATCACGTCATCAAGGGCGCGACCGTCGTCGACGGCACCGGCGGGCCCGCCCGCGTCGCCGATGTCGGAATCCGGGACGGCCGTATCGCCGCGATCGGGGTGGTCACCGAGGAGGCGAGGTCCGTCGAGGACGCCGCCGGCCTCGTCCTCGCCCCCGGCTTCGTCGACCCCCACACCCACTACGACGCCCAGCTCTTCTGGGACCCTTACGCGACCCCCTCCCTCAACCACGGGGTGACGACGGTCGCCGCCGGCAACTGCGGTTTCACCCTCGCGCCGTTGCACCCGTCCCGCCCCGAGGACGCCGACTACACCCGCCGCATGATGTCCAAGGTGGAGGGGATGTCCCTGGTCGCGTTGGAAGAGGGGGCGCCCTGGAGCTGGAGCTCCTTCGGGGAGTATCTGGACGCGTTGGAGGGGCGGATCGCGGTCAACGCCGGTTTCATGGTGGGGCACTGCGCGTTGCGGCGGTATGTGATGGGGCCGGACGCGGTGGGCGGGCAGCCGAGTGAGGAGCAGTTGGCGCGGATCGTGCGGCTGCTGCACGAGGCGATGGACGCGGGGGCGTGGGGCTTCTCCACCACCCAGTCGACGACCCACTCCGACGGCGACGGGCAGCCGGTGGCCTCCCGGCACGCCACGCCGCACGAGCTGCTCGCCCTCTCGCAGGCCGTCGGCGAGCACGAGGGCACCCAGATCGAGGCGATCGTCGCCGGCTGCCTGGACCAGTTCAGCGACGCCGAGATCGACCTGTTCGTGGAGATGAGCGCGACCGCCGGACGCCCCCTGAACTGGAACGTCCTCACGATCGACTCGGCCGTTCCCGAACGCGTGCCGAGGCAGCTGATGGCGAGCGAGCGGGCCAGGAAGGCGGGCGGGAGGGTGGTCGCCCTCACCATGCCGATCCTGACCCCGATGAACATGTCCCTGGGCACCTTCTGCGCGCTCAACCTCATCCCCGGGTGGGGCCCGATCCTGGGCCTGCCCGTCCCCGAGCGGATCGCGAAGCTCCGTGACCCGTCCGTCCAGGCCGAGATGGTGCGCCGCGCCGAGTCCAAGGAGGCGGGCGTCTTCCGCCGGCTGGTGAACTTCGGGCGGTACGTCATCGGCGACACCTACAGCGAGGCGAACCGGGGCCTGACCGGCCGGGTGGTACAGGACATCGCGGCGGAACGCGGCCAGGAACCCTTCGCCTGCCTGGTGGAGATCTGCGCGGCCGACGAGCTGCGTACGGTCCTGTGGCCCATGCCCACGGACAACGACCCGGCGTCCTGGGCGCTGCGGGCGGAGACCTGGCAGCACGAGGACGTGCTGCTGGGCGGCTCGGACGCCGGCGCGCACCTGGACCGCATGTGCGGCGCCCCGTACACCACGCGCTTCCTCGGCGACTGTCTGCGCGGCCGGAGGCTGGCGGGTCTGGAGCAGGCGGTGAAGATGCTGACGGACGACCCGGCGCGGCTGTTCGGCCTGCGCGAGCGGGGGAGGGTCCAGGAGGGCTTCCACGCCGACCTGGTCCTCTTCGACCCCGAGCGGATCGACGCCGGACCGGCGACCCTCGTGCACGATCTGCCCGGTGACAGCCCTCGGCTCGACTCCAGGGCGCTCGGTGTGCGGGCGGTCTGGGTCAACGGGGTGGAGGCGATCCGGGACGACGTGGTGACCGGGGCGGTGCCGGGGCGCGTGCTGCGTTCGGGGCGGGACACGCGGACGGTGGCGACGAAGTGAGTGAGCGGGAGCGTCTGTTCATCGGCGGCCGGTGGGTCGATCCGGACGGCGGCCACTACGAGGTGACCGACCCGGCGACCGAGGAGGCCGTCGGGTGGGCGCCGGAGGCCTCGCGGGATCAGGTGCTCGCGGCCTGCGCCGCGGCCCGCGAGGCCTTCGGCCCGTGGTCGCGTACGGCCCCGGAGGAGCGGGCGGCGGTGCTGGCGCGGGCGGCGGACGTCATCCGCGGCAACCTGGTGCCGTACGCCGAGCTCGCCCGGGCGGAGACGGGCGCGACGACCGGGACGGCGCGCGGGATGCAGGTCGGGGTGGCCGCCGCCCGCTTCCGGCGGTACGCGCGCGTGGAGCCCGCCGAGTGGGCGATCCCGCCGCAGATCAACGAGGCCGGGCCGATGGGGAGGGCGGGCGTGTTCGGCGCGCTCGCCGTCCGCCAGCCCGTAGGGGTCGTCACCTGCATCACCTCCTACAACAACCCGTGGGCGAACACGGCCGGCAAGGTCGCCCCGGCGCTCGCGATGGGCAACACGGTGGTGGTGAAGCCGGCCCCGCAGGACCCGCTGTCGGTCTACCGGATGGCTCAGGCGCTGGAGGCGGCGGGCGTGCCGCGGGGCGTGGTGAACGTCGTCTCCGGCCGCGGGGCCGAGATCGGCGAGACGGCCGTGGCCTCCCCGGACGTCGACATGGTGAGCTTCACCGGCTCGACGGCGGTGGGGCAGCGCATCGGCGAGGTGTGCGGGCGGTCGATGAAGCGGCAGCTGATGGAGCTGGGCGGGAAGGGCGCGGCGGTCGTCCTCGACGACGCGGACGTCGCCTCGGCGGTCGCCGGCATCGGCACGACGTTCTCCTTCTACAGCGGCCAGATCTGCACGGCGCCGACGCGGGTGCTGGCGCAGCGCGGTGTCTACGACCGGGTGGTGCGGGGCCTGGCGGCCTACGCGGCCCGCCTGAAGGTGGGCGACCCGAGGGACCCCGACACGGTGGTCGGCCCGCTGATCTCGGCCGCCCACCGCGACCGGGTGGAGGCGTACGTCGAACTGGGCCGCAAGGAGGGCGCGGCGGTGGTGACGGGCGGCGAACGCCCGCCCCTGGAGCGGGGCTTCTACACCTCCCCGACCCTCCTGGCCGACTGCACGAACGACATGCGGGTGGCCCGGGAGGAGATCTTCGGCCCGGTGGTCGTGGTGATCCCCTTCGAGGAGGAGGACGAGGCAGTGGCCCTCGCCAACGACTCCGACTACGGCCTGATCGACTACGTCTGGTCGGGTGACGTGGCGAGGGCCTTCCGGGTGGCGAGGCGGCTGCGGGCGGGCGGCGTCGGGATCAACACCGTCGGCCGCAACATGGAGGCGCCGTTCGGGGGGTTCAAGAGGAGCGGGGTGGGGCGGGACGTCGGCTCGTACGCGCTGCACGCCTACAGCGAGGTGCAGGCGATCGTCTGGCCGGGGTGAGGGGCGTCCGGATCAGTCCCCCAGGTCCACCCGCACCGTCAGCAGATCCGTCCCCAGCGCCCGCACCGCCGTGCTGTTGAGCCGGGGGAGGGCGCGCAGCCGGGCGACGGCGTCGTCGTCGGGCAGGAGGTGCGCGGTGCCCGCGTGCCACCGGCCTCCGATCCGCACCCGCACCCGCGGGTCCGCCTGGATGTTGCGGACGTACTGCGACCGCACCCCGAACTCCGACACCAGCCAGAAGGAGTCACCGACGCGCCGGCCGCCCACCGGCGTCTGCCGGGGCAGACCGGAGACGCGGCCGGTGGTCTCCAGGACGGTCTGGAGGGGGAGGCGGCGCAGCAGCGGGTTCATGCGCCGCTGGACGGCGGTGGCGGCGCGGAAACGGAGGTCGTCGAGGCGGGACATCGTCTGTGCAACTCCTTCACACCACAGGCTCGAACTGTTGCTTCAATGGTGGCCGACGCGCGGGAGAGAGCGGGTGGCTGCGGATGCGGGTCGTGACCTGGAACCTGTGGTGGCGCTTCGGGCCGTGGGAGGCACGGCAGAAGGCCATCCTCACCGTGCTGCGGGAACTGCGCCCGGACGTCGTGGGGTTGCAGGAGGTGTGGGCCGCGGGCGGGGAGAACCTCGCGGAGTGGCTCGCCGGCGAGCTGGGCCTGGACTGGGCCTGGGCGCCGTCCCACGCGCCCGAGCGCTGGCAGCGGCGGATCGGGGACGCGTCGGTGCACATCGGCAACGCCGTACTGAGCAGATGGCCGGTGGCGCGGCAGGAGGTCCTCCCGCTCCCGGCGCCCTCGGACGTGGACGACGGCCGCGCCGCCCTCCACACCCGGCTGGCGCATCCCGCCCACGACATCCCGTTCTTCACCACCCACCTCACCTCCCAGCTGCACGCCTCGGCGCTCCGCTGCCGCCAGGTCACCGCCCTCGCCGAGTTCGTCGCCCACCACCGCGGCGACACCCCGTTCCCCCCGATCGTCACCGGCGACTTCAACGCCTGGCCCGACTCCGACGAGATCCGCCTGTTCGGCGGCTACCGGACGGCCCCGCCCGTCCCCCGCCAGGTCTTCCTCGACGCCTGGGAGTACGCCGACCCGGCCGCCCCGTGGGCCACGTGGGACGCGGCGAACCCGTACGTGGCGACCGGCGGCACGCCGAGCGCGCGGATCGACTACGTCCACATCGGGGTCGGCGGCCCGGTCCGCGTACGGGCGGTGCGGCGGGCCGGGGACGGGCCGGTGGACGGGGTGTGGCCGTCCGATCACGCGGCGGTGGTGGTGGACCTGGACGGGGGCGAGGCCGGCGCACTGTCCTGACGATCATTCAGTTCTGTACAACCCGCGGGGAGCCCTGAGGGTCATAGCTTCCGAGACGAAGACGGGACTCTCGTCCGACAGGGGGCTCACATGACCACCCGCACGATCAGACACACCTCGCTCACGATCGGAACCGCCGTCGCGCTGGCGGTCGGTGGTCTCGGTCTCTCCCCGGCGCCCGCGGCGGCCTCGCCGGAAGCGCCGCGAGTGGCCGAGGACGAGATCGTGTTCCCGCTCGGCACCAGGGGCGACCTCAACGCGTACATCGCGAGCCTCGCGCTGGGCGGCGGGAAGCTCAGTGTGCTGGGGACGGCCGACCCCGAGACGGATCGCGGGCTGTGGGAGTTCGACCTCCCGGCCGTCGGCACCCCGCAGCCGGGGCCCCGGAAGCTCGCGGCCCCCCACGTCTGGACGAACTACCCCTGCGAGGGCGTCGACCCCGCGGAGTACACGTGCAGCGCGTTCTACTCCGAACTGTGGGCGCTCGGCGACGGCCGGGTCGGCTTCATGACGCCGTTCGGGGGCCAGGACGCCCTCGGCGGCGGGGCGCCCGAGAGCAACATCCGGCTCGGCCCGTTCGGCTGGGACTCCCCGGACCGTGTGGTGGCGGCCGGCGGTTCGTACATCGCGATCAACGACCAGGGCGTGCAGCGCATCGGCTCCTTCGACCCGGGCGTGCCCGACCCGGGGCAGATCCACACCCGGTCGGTCACCGCGGTGTCCATCTGGGGCACGAAGATCTGGAAGCCGGGCAGCACCGCCGGCACGGTCAACTCCTACGACCTGGTCACCAAGGCGAACTCGGCGAACGTGGCGCTCGGCTCCGGCTGCGTCCCCGACGACCTGCAGGCGGTCGGGCGGTGGCTGTACTGGCGCTGCTCCGCGTCGGACAAGGCCGGGGTGTGGGACCACAGCACCGGCAAGAACATCCCCGTGCCCGGTGCGCTGCCCGCCAAGGTCGGCGACGGCTATCTGGTCCAGAAGTCCGAGGACGGGCGGACGGTGACCCTCACCGACTTCCACCTCGGCGGCGGCCACCCGGCCACCACCACCCCCTTCTTCACCGTCCCCGAGGGGACGTGGACGAGCACGCTGTCCGTCGACCGGTACGGCGGCCATGTGGCCTACTACGACAGCGAGTGGATGATCCACATCCGACCGGTGACGGTGCCGCGGTCGCAGATCAGCCTGTTCGACTGGCGCACGGACGCCACCGTGGACCTGCGCACGGCGAGCGACCCCCTGTGGGAGGGCACCTGGCGGCTCACCCGCCCGCCCGCGTCCTGGAAGCTCACCATCAAGGACGCGTACGGCGCCACCGTCCGCACCCTCGCCGGCAGCTCCCACGAAGGCGCGGCCATCCGCACCTCCTGGGACGGCAGGAACGACGCGGGCGAGAAGGCGGTGAGCGGTCGCTACCACTGGACCATGACCGTGGACCCGGGCGACGGCGGCGCCGTCCGCACCCTCCCGACCGGCGACTTCTGGCTTTCCGGCGGCCGGTCCGCCTTCCGCGACACCGACACCGACGGCTACGGCGAGCTGTTCACGATGACCAGCGGCGGCCTGCTCGAGGCCCACCGGTTCTCCGGCGGCAGCCTGACCACCACCCGCGGCTGGTCCGGCTGGAGCCCGAAGACCCGGTTCGTCCCCGTCGGCGACATGACCGGCGACGGCTGCTCCGACATGCTCAGCAGGACCACCGACGGCAACCTCTACCGGTACTCCGGCGGCTGCACCGGCGTCTTCCTGCCCGACGCCGAGCGCACACTGGTCGGCTCCGGCTGGGGCGGCTTCGACGCCATCGTCGCCGCCGACGACTTCACCGGCGACCACCGCCCCGACCTGCTGGCCCGCCAGGCCGCGTCCGGCGACCTCTACCTGTACAAGTCCAACGCGCAGGGTCGCATGGACCCGGGTGTGCGCGTCGGCACCGGATGGAAGGGCTACACCGTCGTCGGCGCCGCCGACGTGACCGGCGACGGCATCGGCGACCTCATCGCGCGGGACTCCGGCGGCGAGCTGTGGCGCTACGACGGCAACGGCACGGGCGGCTTCAAGCCGCGGACGCTGGTGTTCCAGGACTGGGGCGCCGGCCGCGACGCGATCGTCGCGGTCGGCGACGTGACCGGCGACGGTTTCCCCGACCTCGTCTCCCGTACCACCGACGGCAAGCTGCTGCGCAACAAGGGCTGGGGCGACGGCACGTTCAGCGCCACCTACGTCCTCGCCACCGGCTGGCAGACGTACAGCGCGCTGTTCTGAGACGGCACTGATCCGACTGGCCGCGTCGCACCTGCCACAGCCAGTCGGACCAGGCCGGCTCGGCACCCATCACGCAGGGCCGCCACCGCCACCGCCGCCACCGCCACCGCCACCGCCTGTGCCGCCGCCACCGCCCATGCCCGGGATGACGATGACCGGGCGGAACCCGGGGCTGGTCTCCGGACCCGAGATGAACGGGACGTTCGGGACGACGACGACCGGGCGGAACCCCGGGCTGGTCTCCGGGCCGGGGAGGAACGGGACCCTCGGGACGACCGGGCGGATCAGGCCGGGCGGGACTGGTTGGGCGTGTGCCGTGGGAGCACCGCAGAACACGGCTCCGGCGACCACCGCGGTGCCGATCACCGCTGTAACTCGTCGGTTTCTGCGCGGGTGTGCCACGTTTTCCTGCCTCTCGTGGGCGCTGGCTTGGCTCACGGGAGCTTTCACCGCGAGGCGGCCGACGACACAGGCCCTTCAGAGCGAACGCCGTGTTCCTCCAGCTCACGGCGGGTGCGTCAGCGGGAGGCTCACGCGAATGGGGCAGGGGTCAGGAGCACGCGGGGCGATGGCCCACGCCGGGCCCACGCGGGGCGACGGCCCACGCCGGGCCGGTGATCGCGAACCTCGGCCGGACCGGCGCCGTCAGTCCGGGACGGACACGCTCGCACCGGTGCGTCGCCGGGCGGGTGGGGAGCTGAACGGCGACCTCCAGGGGGCCCGCCGCTCGTGAGGGGGGCTCACCGACGCCCGCACGCCGATGCCGACCGGTCGGTATGGACAGACGGCCGTTCCGAAGGTACAGATGAGGACGACACCCGCGCCGCCGCGTCGGACGAAAGGCCCACCATGCGCATCGCCGTCACCATCTTCCTCACCGACGAGACGATCACCCCCACCCGCCTCGCCCGTGAGCTGGAGGAGCGCGGCTTCGCCGGGCTCTACCTGCCCGAGCACACGCACATCCCGGTGGAGCGGACCACGCCCTACCCCGCGGGCGGCGACCTGCCCCGCGAGTACGGCCGTACCCTCGACCCGTTCGTCGCCCTCGGCCAGGCGGCCGCCGTGACGGAGAACCTCGGGCTCGGCACCGGCATCACGCTCGTCGCCCAGCACGACCCGATCGACCTCGCCAAGCAGATCGCGACCCTGGACCATCTGTCCGGCGGCCGCTTCACGCTCGGCCTCGGCTACGGCTGGAACGTCGAGGAGGCCGCCGACCACGGCGTCGAGTGGCGTACGCGCCGCGAGCTCGTCCGGGACCGGATGGCGTTGATGCGCGCCCTGTGGTCCGAGGAGCCGACGGCCCACGAGGGGCAGTTCGGTTCCGTCCGTGCCAGCGAGGCCCATCCCAAGCCCGTGCAGAAGCCGCGCGGCCCGGTCGTCGGCCCCCGCACCCTGCTCGGCGGCGCCGCGGGGCCGAAGCTCTTCGCCCACATCTGCGAGTACGCCGACGGCTGGCTGCCCATCGGCGGGCGCGGTCTGTCCGAGTCCCTGCCGGCCCTGCGCGCGGCGTGGGCCGACGCCGGCCGCGACCCGGGCGCCCTCCAGGTCGTCCCGTACGCCGTGCATCCGTCCCCCGGCAAGCTCGCCCACTACGCCGAACTGGGCATCGAGGAGGCCGTGGTGCAGCTGCCGCCGGCGGGGGAGACGGAGGTGCTGCGGCTGCTGGACGAGTACCAGGGGTACGTGACCAGCGCGTCCGGCGCCTCCGACACCGTGTGATGACGGCCGGTGACGGACGAATCGGGCGCCCCCGTCGGCCCTGATCAGCTCGAACGTATCCTCAAAGAATGACGACTTCCGCGACCTCCGGAACCGGCCCCGCCGACCGCCCCGGCGGCACCGGCCCCACCGAGAACTCCCTGCGTCGCGCCCTCAAACGTGCCCGGGACGGCGTCGCCCTCGACGTCACCGAGGCGGCGGTCCTGCTCCAGGCGCGCGGCGAGCGCCTGGAGGACCTGGCCGCGTCCGCCGCCCGGGTGCGGGACGCGGGCCTGGAGGCGGCCGGCCGCCCCGGCGTCATCACGTACTCGAAGAGCGTCTTCATCCCCCTCACCCGGCTGTGCCGGGACAAGTGCCACTACTGCACGTTCGTCACCGTGCCCGGCAAGCTGCGGCGCGCCGGGCACGGGATGTTCATGTCCCCCGACGAGGTCCTCGACATCGCCCGCAAGGGCGCCGCCCTCGGCTGCAAGGAAGCCCTCATCACTCTCGGCGACAAGCCCGAGGAGCGCTGGCCGGAGGCGCGGGAGTGGCTCGACGCGCACGGCTACGACGACACGATCGCCTACGTCCGCGCCGTCTCCATCCGCATCCTGGAGGAGACGGGCCTGCTCCCTCACCTCAACCCGGGCGTGCTGACCTGGACCGACTTCCAGCGCCTCAAGCCCGTCGCGCCCAGCATGGGCATGATGCTGGAGACGACCGCGACCCGCCTGTGGTCCGAGCCCGGCGGCCCCCACCACGGCTCCCCGGACAAGGAGCCCGCCGTACGCCTGCGCGTCCTGGAGGACGCCGGGCGCTCCTCCGTCCCCTTCACCTCCGGGATCCTCATCGGCATCGGTGAGACGTACGAGGAGCGCGCGGAGTCCCTGTTCGCGCTCCGCAGGATCTCCCGCGCCTACCACGGCATCCAGGAACTGATCATCCAGAACTTCCGCGCCAAGCCGGACACCGCGATGCGCGGCATGCCCGACGCGGAACTCGACGAACTGGTCGCCACGGTGGCGGTGGCCCGCCTCATCATGGGCCCGTCCGCCTGCCTCCAGGCCCCGCCGAACCTGGTCGACAGCGAGTACGAACGCCTCATCGGCGCCGGCATCGACGACTGGGGCGGCGTCTCCCCCCTCACCATCGACCACGTCAACCCCGAGCGCCCCTGGCCGCAGATCGAGGAGCTGGCCGCGCGCTCGGAGGCGGCCGGCTTCAGCCTGCGGGAACGTCTCTGCGTGTACCCGGAGTTCGTCACCCGCGGCGAACCCTGGCTGGACCCGCGCCTCCTGCCGCACGTGCGCGCCCTCGCCGACCCGGAGACGGGCCTGGCGCGGCCCGACGCCGTGGTCGAGGGGCATCCGTGGCAGGAGCCGGAGGAGGCGTTCGAGGCGTCCGGCCGCACGGACCTGCACCACACCATCGACACCGAGGGCCGCACGTCCGACCGCCGCGACGACTTCGACGAGGTGTACGGCGACTGGGGCGCCCTGCGCGAGGCAGCCGTCCCCGGCATGCGGCCCGAGCGCATCGACACCGACGTACGCGAGGCCCTGCGCACGGCGGCCGACGACCCGACGCGCCTGACCGACGCCGAGGCCCTGGCCCTCCTCCACGCCGACGGCCCCGCCCTGGACGCCCTCACCCGGATCGCGGACGACGTCCGCAGGTCGGCGGTCGGCGACGACGTCACCTACATCGTCACCCGCAACATCAACTTCACCAACGTCTGCTACACGGGCTGCCGTTTCTGCGCCTTCGCCCAGCGCCGCACCGACGCCGACGCCTACACCCTCTCCCTGGACCAGGTCGCCGACCGCGCCCAACAGGCCTGGGACGTGGGCGCGGTGGAGGTCTGCATGCAGGGCGGCATCCACCCCGACCTGCCGGGCACGGCCTGCTTCGACATCGCCAAGGCGGTGAAGGAGCGCGTCCCCGGCATGCACGTCCACGCCTTCTCCCCCATGGAGGTCGTCAACGGCGCCACCCGCACCGGCCTGTCCGTCCGCGAGTGGCTGACGGCCGCGAAGGAGGCCGGCCTCGACTCCATCCCCGGCACGGCGGCGGAGATCCTCGACGACGAGGTGCGGTGGATCCTCACCAAGGGCAAGCTGCCGACGGCGACCTGGATCGAGGTCGTCACCACGGCGCACGAACTGGGCATCCGCTCGTCGTCGACGATGATGTACGGCCACGTGGACCAGCCGCGGCACTGGCTGGCCCACCTGCGGACGCTCGCGGGAATCCAGCAACGCACGGGCGGCTTCACGGAGTTCGTGACGCTCCCGTTCATCCACACCAACGCGCCGGTGTACCTGGCGGGCATCGCGCGCCCCGGCCCGACGACGAGGGACAACCGGGCGGTCACGGCGATGGCCCGTCTGCTGCTCCACCCCTGGATCCCGAACATCCAGACCAGTTGGGTGAAGCTGGGCGCGGAGGGCGCGGCGGAAATGCTCCGCTCCGGCGCCAACGACCTCGGCGGCACGCTGATGGAGGAGACCATCTCCCGCATGGCCGGCTCCTCCTACGGCTCCTACAAGTCCGTCAAGGACCTGATCGCCGTGGCTCAGGCGGCGGGCCGCCCCGCGAAGCCCCGCACGACCCTCTACGGCGAGGTCCCGGAGGAACGCCGGCGGGCGGCGGCGGCCTCGGACGGGCATCTGCCGGAGCTGCTGCCGGTGCTGGACTGAGGGCCGGGCGACAGGCGCCTCACAGTACGATGATCCGACCCCCGATATCGGGGGCTGGAGACTGAGGAGATGCGTGCCCGTGGCTGCCCGACGGCTTCCCTCGTGGGCCTGGGTCACCGGTCTGACGGCCGGCGCGATCGTGGCGGTCGCCGTACTGACGGTGCAGGCCGACAAGGGCCCGCATCCGACGGCGACGGCCGTCAAGCCGACCGCGTCGGCCCCGGCGGGTGCGGGTTCCAAGCCCTCGCCGTCCCCCTCCGCGACTCCGGCGGCGGCGCCCGTCCCGGACGGCTCGGGCACGGGCCGCCGTGTCGTCTACTCGCTGGGGCAGAAGCGGGTCTGGCTGGTCGACGCGGACGACGAGGCCCGTCGCACATTCGTCGTCTGGCCGGGCACGGTCGACCCCGACCCGGGCAGCTACACGGTGTCCCTGCGCAAGGACGCCACCACGGGCTCGGACGGCGTCCAGATCGAGCACATCATCTACTTCTCGGCCAAGTCGGGCGTCAACATCGCCTTCTCCAACGCGGTCGACGGCTCGTCCCCGCCACCCGCCTCGGGCACCCGGACCGGCGGCATCCGCATGGCCAAGGCCGACGGCTCCGCACTGTGGGCGTTCGGGGCGACGGGGACGAACGTACGGGTGGTCGACTGAGCCGACCGAACGGAAGCGGTCCGCGGACAGGCTCCCGTCAGTCGTCGTTCCCTGCCGTCCGGCCGAGCGGCAGGTACTGCACGAGCAGCACGATCCCGCTGAAGACGAACACCCGGGTCGCCGCGTCGAGCCCGTTCCAGTCCCCGGACTGCCACATCGCGAACCACTCCCCGCCGATCGCGATGAACCCGCCCCCGAACAGCAGCATCAGCATGAGCAGTCCGTACGTGGACACGCGCCGCGCGCGGTCCAGGTCGCGCCGTGTCCACAGCCACGTCCCGGCGATCAGCACCAGCGCGGCGACGGTCTCCCACACGATGATCGCGACGTACGCCGCGTCCTGAAGTGGCTTGCTGGTGATCGCCCGCCACATCAGATCGTCGTCCTTGAACGTCGTGTCCATGGCGAGGACATGTCTCACGAACTGCTGGTTGGTCCCGAAGTCGGTGATGTTCCCGAAGGCGACGAGAGCGGTGTAGAGGGCGACGGCGGCGGTGAGGAGGGTGGCTGTCAGAGTAACGGCGCGGGCGGTTGGGGCAGTTGAGGTCATGGCAGTCATGGTGAGAGGTCTGCCCGCGACGGCCGTCCGCTCCCGCACACATCGCGCCAGAATGACGAAGGCCCCGCCGCGGGTGGTTTCCGCGGCGGGGCCCGCACCCTCCGCGCGGCGGGCGCGGGGCACTGTTCGCTCCGGGGTCAGGAGACGTCGGCGCGTACCGAGTCGCCCAGGAGGCCGTCGGTGTAGGTCACGTACTTCGCGGTGAAGGCGCCCTTGCCGGTGACGGTGCCGGCGACGTTCTCGCCGCGGGCGAGGGTGACGGTGTCGATCTGGTTCTCGTCGACGGCGAGTTCGGCGGTGTGCTTGGTGCCGTCGGTGCCCGTGATCGTGAAGTACAGCGGGTTCACGTCGATCGGCTCGTCGCCGTTGTTCGTGATCGTGACGAGGACGCTGGTGTAGTCGCCGCCGTCGGCGAGGATGCTCTTCGCGAACGACGTCGTCTTCGCCGTGACGGCCACGGGGGCCTTCGCCTTCGGTTCCGCGTCGGTCACCGACTCGTCCTGCTCCGGCGCCGCGCCCTCTTCCTGGGCGGCGGGCGCACTGCTCCTGGCGCCGGTGGCGGCGGCGTCCATGCCGTCGTCGCCGCCGCTGACGAGGGCGCCGATGATGCCGATGACGACGAACAGGGCGACGACGCCGAGGCAGCCGAGACCGACGATCTTCCCGGTGGGGCTCTTCTTCGGCGGAGGCGGCGGACCCCATCCGGGCTGCTGCGGGGCTGCGAATCCGGGCTGGTGCTGTGGGTACTGCTGGGTCATGGTCTCCCCGAGGCGTGAATGACGACGTGTGGGTGTACGACCCGGGATGAGGCGGTGGCAGTTGCGGCGATTGAGGAGATTCACCCGAAAGTGAGGTTCTGGGCAGAGGTGCTCCTGGGCTCGATCCGGGCTCGGGGAGTCGCCCGACTCGCCGCGCCTTCGTCTTTACCGGCCCTCCATCAGGTCTCCACCCCGCAGCCCCGGTGCAGAGCGGGCGCAGACCGGGCATAGTGGCCGCCGCCGAGACACCCGCGCCGCTCGGCCCTCAACGCCCCGGCCTCCGTCGATTACAGTGACGAACGTCGTACATACGGACGGTGCCAGGAGGGCTTGGTGGGTGCGACAGCCGGCGCCGTCTGGGGCCGTACCGAACAGCAGGACTTCCGTAGCCGGGTGCGGGGCGCATTGCTGGGCGCGGCGGTGGGGGACGCGCTCGGAGCGCCCGTCGACGGGCTGGGGCTGGAGGAGATCCGGCAGGTGGGCGGCCCCGAGGGGCTCGTCGACCTGGCCCCCGCCTACGGTCGCCGGGGCGCCGTCACGCATCTCACCCAGCTCACCCTCTTCACCGTGGACGGCCTCATCCGCGCCCAGGTCCGCCGGGACACCGGCGCCTGGCATCCGCCGACCGATCTGCACCGGGCGTATCTGAGATGGGCGGCCACCCAGCGCGACTGGGGCCCCGACCTGCGCCGCAAGGAAGACGGCTGGCTGGCCCGCGAGGAATGGCTGTACGCCCGCCGCGACCCGACCCGCGCCCTGCTGCTCGGGCTCGGTGACGACACGATGGGCACGCTGGAGTCGCCCAAGAGCCCGGGGGAGGCCGGGCCGGAGGCCACCGCCCGTTCGGCGCCCTTCGGGCTGCTGGTCGGCTGGGAGCCGCAGCTCGTCGTCCAGCTCGCCGTCGAGTGCGCGGCCCAGACCCACGGCCACCCCACGGCGTACCTCTCGGCGGGCGCGTACGCGGTGACCGTGCACGCGCTGGCCCGTGGCGAGAGTCTCGACGGCGCGGTGCAGCGGGCGCTCGCCCTGCTGGCGGCGCGGCCGGGGCACGAGCCGGTGTCGGAGGCGTTGCAGCACGCGCTGGGCGCCGTACGGCAGGGGCTGCCCGGGCCGACGAGGGTGGAGGAGCTGGCGGGGCGGGGGACCGCGGAAGGCGTCCTCGCCGCCGCCGTCTACTGCGCGCTCGTCGCCGAGGACGTCCGCCACGGCCTGCGCCTCGCCGTGAACCACGGCGCGCCCTCCGCCTCCACCGGCGCCCTGACCGGCGGTCTGCTCGGCGCCCTGCACGGCGAGACGGCCCTCCCGCCGGCCTGGCTGGCCGAGCTGGAGGGCCGCCCCACGATCCTGGAACTGGCCGACGACTTCGCGATGGAGATGACCCAGGGCCCGGCCCTGCACAGCCCCGCCGGGGCATCACCGGGATGGATGGCCCGCTACCCCAGGGGCGTCTAGTCCCTCGCGGGCCGGTCCGTCCCCGGCCGGTCCGTCTCCGGCCGGTCCCTCGAGGGCTAGTCCTTCGCGGGCGTCGGCATCACGTCCCGCGGCTCCGGTACGGCGGCTGCCGCGCCCGAGGAGTCGCCGTCCCCGTCCGAGTTGATGCGGTCGATGATCGCGAGCCGCTCCGGTGTGTCCTCCGGCTTCAGGAAGCCGACGAGGACGTACAGCACCAGCGACACCGCCAGCGGCACGGACACCTGGTACTGCAGCGGCACCCCGCCCTCGACGTTCCAGTTGATGGGGTAGTTGACCAGCCAGAAGGCGAGCAGACCCATCGACCAGCTGGTCAGGGCGGCCGTCGGCCCGGAGCGGCGGAAGGGCCGCAGCAGGCCCAGCATCATCGGGATCGCCATCGGGCCCATCAGCCCGGCCACCCACTTGATGACGACGGTGATGATGTCCTTGAACGCGGGCGAGTTGACCTGCGTGGCCGCCGCCATGGACAACCCGAGGAAGACGACGGTCGCGACCCGGGCCACGCGCAGCCCCTGCCCCTGGCTCCAGGTCCGCGCCCTGGGCCACACCACCGGCGCGCAGTCCCGGGTGAAGACGGCGGCGATGGCGTTCGCGTCCGACGAGCACATGGCCATCGTGTGGGAGAAGAACCCGACGATGACGAGGCCCAGCAGTCCGTGCGGCAGCAGCTGTTCGGTCATCAACGCGTACGAGTCCGACCCGTCCGGCTTGTGCGACTCGACCAGCAGCGGCGACATCCACATCGGGAAGAACAGGACCAGCGGCCACACCAGCCACAGCACCGCCGACAGCCGGGCCGACCGCTCGGCCTCCTTCGCGTTGGGCGTGGCCATGTAGCGCTGGGCCTGGTTGAGCATGCCGCCGTTGTACTCGAAGAGCTTGATGAACAGGAACGCCAGGAGGAACACCGTGCCGTAGTCGGCGACCAGCGGCCTGTCGTGGCCCTGCAGCGCCGGCTCGTCCCAGGCGCTGATGGGCCCGAGGCCCTTGTCGCCGAGTTCCATCAGCACGGCGACGAGCATCGCGACACCGGCGAGCAGCTGGATGACGAACTGGCCCAACTCGGTGAGCGCGTCCGCCCACAGCCCGCCGATCGTGCAGTAGACGGCGGTGATCGTGCCGGTGATGAGGATGCCCTGGTTCAGCGAGATGCCGGTGAACACCGACAGCAGGGTCGCGATCGCGGCCCACTTGGCGCCCACGTCCACGATCTTCAGCAGCATCCCCGACCAGGCCAGCGCCTGCTGCGTCTTCAGGTCGTACCGGTTCTTCAGATACTCCAGCGGGGAAGCGACATGGAGGCGTGAGCGGAGCCGGTTGATGCGGGGCGCGAACAGCTTGGAGCCGATGGCGATGCCGAGGGCGATGGGGAAGGACCAGGTGACGAAGGAGGTGACGCCGTGGCTGTAGGCGATGCCGGCGTACCCGGTGAACATCACCGCGCTGTAGCCCGACATGTGGTGCGAGATGCCGGACAGCCACCAGGGCATCTTGCCGCCCGCGGTGAAGAAGTCGCTGACGTTGTCGACCCGTTTGTGGGACCAGACGCCGATGGCGACCATCACGCCGAAGTAGCCGATGAGCACGGCCCAGTCGAGACCGTTCATGTGCCCCCTTCCAGGGTCCGCCGCCAGGGTCAGGCATGTGAACTCTGAGTTCGGCGGCATGCCCACGGCAAGCAAGCGGAAGGTCAAGAGCACGTAAAAAAGTTCTCCGTGATGACTTCAGTTCATAAATCTGAACAGCCACTCGGAGTGGAAATTGGCCGGAATCAGCCCCTCATCGCATCAACTCCCCGGCATTCACCAGCAAGGACTGTCCGGTGATCGCCCGCGCCCGGTCCGAGGCGAGAAAGACAGCCGCGTCGGCCACGTCCCCGTCCGTGGCCAGCTCGGGCAGCGCCATCCGCTCGGCCAGCCGCCCCAGGACCACCTCCTCCGGCACCCCCTCCGTCGCCGCCGTGAACTGCACGTACGCCCGCACCGGCGGCCCCCACATCCACCCCGGCAGCACGGTGTTCACCCGGATCCGGTACGGCCCGAGCTCCCGCGCCAGCGAGTACATCGCGCTGGTCAGCGCCCCCTTCGAGGCCGCGTACGCCGCCTGCCGCACCTGGGACGGAGCCGCCACCGCCGACTGCGTGCCGATGAACACCACCGAACCGCCCCGCACCCGCAGCCCGTCCAGGCAGGCCCGTGTCATCCGCAGCGACCCCAGCAGGTTCACGTCGAGCACCGACTGCCAGGTGGCGAAGTCCGCGTCCTCCAGCCCGCCGAAGTAGGAGTCCCAGGCCGCCACATGCACCACCGCGTCGATCCCCCCGAACCGCTCCCTCGCCAGCCCCGCCAACGCCGCGCACTGCCCCTCGTCGGTGATGTCGGTCGCCCGGTACGCCGTGTGCGTGCCGTCCGGATCGATCTCGGCCGCGCTCTTGGCGAGGTTCGCCTCCGTCCGCGCCCCCAGCACCGCGTTCCCGCCGTCCCGTACGACCGCCGCGGCGACCTGGTGACCGAGCCCGGCGCCGACTCCCGAGACGACGACGGTCCTGCCGGTGAGCAGTGACATGACGACTCTCCTTGCCTCTGGCGCATTATCTGACGGAGCGTCAGAGTATGGGCGACCCGCCGAGGAAGAGGAAGAGGAAGACGGAAGGGAAGGCCATGAGCGAGGAGCCCCGCGAGGAGACCCGCAGCGAGACGTACGCCGAACTGGCCGCCGTCGGCCCCTACGGGGTCCACCCCGGCCACGCCCTGATCACCATGGTCGAACCGCACCCCGGCCACGAGTACGCCTACAACCGCTGGTACGAGGACGACCACTACTACGCCGGCGCGATGGCCATGCCCTGGATGTACGCCGGCCGCCGCTGGGTCGCGACCCGCGACCTCCAACTCCTCCGCTCCCCCGAGAAGTCGGCCCTTGCCGAGCCCGTCACCGCCGGCTGCTACCTCTCCACCTACTGGATCACCGCCGGCCGCTACGACGACCACATGCGCTGGACGGTCTCCATCAACAAGCGCCTCAACCGCGACGCCCGCGTCTACCGCGACCGCACCCACGTCTTCACGGCGTTCCAGGACCACGAGACGACGGTGTACCGCGACGGCGCGGCGGGCCCCCGCGACTTCCACGCCCTGGACCACCCCTACCGGGGCCTGGTCCTCCAGGTCGTCGACGCGGAGTCGCCGCAGCAACGCGCCGACCTCCTCGAGTGGCTGCGCACCCGCCACCTCCCCAGGCGCCTCGCGGGTTCCCCGACGGCGATGGTGACCGTCTTCCGCCCCACCCCCCTCCCCGGCGACCGCATGACCTACGTCAAGCAGGTCGAGGGCGTCGACACCCGCCTGACCCTGCTGTGGTTCCTGGAGACCGACCCGAGGGAGTGCTGGGAGGCCCACTTCACGGGCCTCGGGGAGGCGGTGGGGGAGTCGGGGCTGGGCAGGGTGGAACTGGTGGCGCCGTTCATCCCGACGGTGCCGGGCACGGACCGGTATGTGGCCGACCTGCGCTGACACGGCACGGGCGGGCGACACCCGGGCCCGTCCGGGGGTGGCGGCCCCCGGCAACGCCCGCCTCGGGCCGGGCCCGCCCTCAGCCCACGTTCACTTCAGTTCGTCCGGACACGGGGTGCCCCGACGCCACTGATAAGGCGCGGCCAGCCGATACGTCCCCGCCTTCGGCGCGACCAGCATCGTCCACTTGTCGCCGTCCGCGTCCTCCTGCGTCTCGAACAGGCAGCCGTTGACGTTCTCGTACGTCTTCGGCCGGCCCTCCGGCCGGTCCTTGGACGCCTGTGTCTCCTGCGGCGGCTTCAGGCTCTTGCCCTCCGCGTCGACGATGCTCAGCCACGGCGAGTACGGGATCCGGATCAGGATCCGCCCGGCCTTCTTCACGTCGATCGTCATCTCGCCCTGCGCGGCCCGCTGCACGACCGCGTTCGGCTCGGCGAGCGGGGCCGGATCCGTCACCCGGAACAGCTGCCAGTTGGCGTCGCCCCATATCTGCGTCAGATACGGCAGCCCCCGCTGCACCAGCTCCCGCTCCCGCTCCCCGCCGTCCCCGTCGGGCGCGTCCTTGGGCACGACCACGAAGTGCACGGCCCACCGCTGAAGCCACTCGTGGTAGTTCGCGGAGTTGAGGGTGTCGTCGTAGAAGAGGGGGTTGCGCTCCATGTCGGCCTGCCGGTTCCAGCCGCGGGCCAGGTTCACGTAGGGCGCGAGCGCGGAGGCCTCGCGGTGGGAGCGGGCCGGGACGACCTCCACCCGGCCCTTCTCGGCGCCGACCTCCTGCAACTGGTTCACCAGCGGCGCCAGCTCACGCGCCCAGGACGCCGCCGGCGTCGTACGGACGATGTCGTCGACCGACTTGAAGCCGATCCAGCCGACGAAGAGGGCGGACGACAGGACGATCACGTACCACTTGCGGCTGCGCGGCACCGCGAACGGCAGCGCGGCCATCAGCACCACACCCGCGAACAGCATGGCCAGCCGTGTGATGTTGGACCCGATCTGCGAGCTGATGATCCACACCAGCAGCACGCCGAGCCCGTACACGGCCGCCGTGATCCGTACGGTCTTCCAGTCGCGCGGCACGACGGCGTAGACGACCGCCGAGAACAGCAGCGGCAGGGACGCGGAGCCGAAGGACATCGGCTGGGTGCCGGAGAACGGGAACAGCCAGGCGGAGACGGCGACGACGGCGGTCGGGGCGAGCCCCAGTGCCCAGGCGCCCGGCCGCCGCTTCTGCAGGAACAGCGCGGCGGCCACCAGCCCCACGAAGAGCCCCGCGACCGGTGAGCCCATGGTGGCGAGCGCGGCGAGCGGCGCCGCGCACAGCGCCTTCGCCCACCGTTTGTAGCGCCAGCGGTACGGCCAGCAGAACACGACGGCGACGGCGGCCAGCGCGAACATGTTGCCCAGCCCGAACGTCACCCGCCCCGAGGCCGCGTTGCACAGCAGCGCGAAGACCCCCGCCAGCGCCGGCCACACCGGGTTCCGCACCGGCCGGCAGCGCAGCAGGATCAGCGTCAGCAGCCCCGCCGACAGCGTCCCGGCGATCATCATCGTCGTCCGGACACCGAGGACGGACATCAGATACGGCGACACCACGCTGTACGACACCGGGTGCATACCGCCGTACCAGGCGAGGTTGTACGCGGAGTCCGGGTGCCGGCCGACGAACTCGGCCCACGCGTCCTGCGCCGCCAGGTCCCCGCCGCTGTTCGCGAAGGCGAAGAACCAGATGAGGTGCAGGGCGCCCGACAGGGCCGTCACGGAGAACACGAGATGCCGCCGGAGCCACTCGCCGGCCCGGCGGGCGACGGCTCTCACGCGGGACACCTCCGCGACGGCTTCCCGCTCACCCGTCTTCGGTGCGCGGTCGCGGTCGTGGTCACCGGACTGCGGCGCGGGCACGTGTACCCGCGGGCCGGTGTCCGGGCCCGGACCGGTGTCGTCGGCGCGTGTCGGCTCCGCAGTGGCCACCTGAAGGCACTCCCCGTGTCCCGTCTTCTGCTCTCGGTCGCGTCCCGTTCGCGCCCGCTTCACGGCCGCTTCCCCGCGGCCGCCGACCTGTCCCGTTTCGTGACGCTAGCACGCACCCCGCCGGGCGGCTGCCCTGGCGGGGTGCGGGACGGGTGCGGACGGGACGCGCGGCTCAGCCGACGCGCGTCAGCTTGTCCATGAAGCCCGGTTCGACCAACTCGTCCTGAAGGGCGACCGGCACCTTGACCGCACTGCCCGAGCCGTCGCCGACGGTGAGCGTGCCCACCTGGGTGCCCGCCTTCGCGGTGTGCGGGACCTCTCCGGCGGCGAAGGACAGCTTCACCGTCAGCCCGGCCCAGCCGACGGCGGTGACGTCCTTGGTGACGACGACGGGGGTGCGGCCGCCGAGACCGTCGTCCACATACCCGACGACGTCGCCCTTCTTCACGATCTTCGCCGAGGTCAGCTCGGACTCGGCGGCGGTCAGTGCCGTCCTGCTGACGGTGTTGACCGTCTTGAGGATGCCCGGCTTGTGCTGTCCGAGGACCGCGCCGACGACGGTGACCGTCTCGCCGCCGACCTCCTTGCGGGCGGCGAAGAGCAGGTTGCCGCCGGCCTTGGTGGTGGAGCCGGTCTTGATGCCGATCGCGCCCATGAGGTAGGGCAGCTCGTTGTAGTTCGAGTAGTAGCGCCCGGAGGGGTCCGTCCAGCTGGCCGCGCTGGTGATCGCGACGAGAGCCGGGATCTTCACGACCGCGTTGCCCAGCTTCACCTGGTCCTCGGCCGTGGAGACGGTGGTCTCCTTCAGCCCTGAGGGGTCGGTGTACGTCGTGTTCGTCATCCCGAGCTGCTTGGCGGTCGCGTTCATCTTCTCGATGAACGCCGCCTCCGAGCCCGCGTCCCAGCGGGCCAGCAGCCGGGCGATGTTGTTCGCCGACGGGATCATGACCGCCGAGAGGGCCTGCTTCAGCGTGAGCTTGTCGCCGGCCTTGACGGTGTCGAGGGTGGACTCGCCGGCCAGGTTGTAGCCGCCCTCCTTCTCGGCGGTGGCGTCGACGGTGATGCTCGGACCCTCCTCGCCCGTCTTGAGCGGGTGGTCCTTGAGGACGATGTACGCGGTCATCGTCTTGGCCACCGAGCCGATGGCGACGGGCGTCTGCTTGCCGAAGCTGCCCATCGCGCCGACGCCGTCGACGTCCATCCAGCCCTGGCCCTCGTCCGGCCACGGCAGCGACAGCTTGCCGCCCTCGAAGGTGTACGAGTCCTTCGCGGTGAGCGTCAGCGCGGTCGCCGGCAGCGGTCGCATGGCCTGCACGATCGCAAACACGACCGCCAGCAGCACGACCAGCGGCGTCCAGATCTTCACCCGGCGGGCCAGCGTCCGCAGCGGCGTCGGCGGAGGCGGCGGCGTGTTCGTCAGCTCGGCCAGCAGATCCAGCGGCGGCTTCGGCGGCAACGGCTGCTGCGTGGTCCGCTCGGGACCGATCTGCGGAATGACGGCGGTGGAGTCCGCCGGTGCGACGGGCTTCGCCGGTTCCACGGGGGGCTTCGGCTGACGGGTGGACGGATCGTCGAGCGGCTTGAGCGCGACGAACTTACTGGTCCGCTCGGCCGCTGCGGGCTCCGCCTTGTCGTCCTCGGCCTCGCCCTTGCCATCGGGCTGCGGCTTCACGTCCGGCTGTGCCTTCGCGCCCGGCCGTGCCTTGCCGCCGAGTTGCGTCGTGGCGTCCGAAGGCTTGTCGCCCGGCTGGGCCTTGGCGTCCGTCTGCGGCTTCTCGCCCTCGGCGTCCTTCTTGTCCTTGTCGCCCGCCTTGGCGGCGCCGCCCAGCTTCAGCATGGTCGTCGGCTGATCGACGGCGGGCTTGGTGGGCCGGGGAGCCTTGAAGACGGCGGTGGGCTGGTCGACGGGGGTGTCGGAGGGGACGTCGGACACGGCCGACTCGGCGGGCGCGCCGGCCGTACCGGGCTTGTCGTCCGGGTCGGCCTCGGCGCCGCTGTCATCGGCGCCGGCCCCGTCGGCCTTCGGCTCGTCGCCTTCGTCGGCGGTGGCGGTCCTGCCGGCCTCGTCGGTCTTGTCATCGGCGCCGGTCTTGTCGGCCTTCGGCTCGTCGCCTTCGTCGGCCGTGGCGGTCCTGCCGGCCTCGTCGGTCTTGTCGGTGGAGCCGGTCTTGTCGGCCGTGGCGGTCGTGTCGGCCTTCGGCTCGTCGCCTGCGTCAGCGGCGACGGCCGTACCGGACGGGCGGACGTCGCCGGCGGACCCGGCCTTCTCGGGCGCCTCGGACTTGGTGGCGGTGTCGCCGTCGCCGGGTGCGTCGCCCTTGCCGGACTTGTCGCTCTCGTCGGCCTTGTCGTCCTCGGCGGCGGAGCCGGTCCTGTCGAGCGCCACGGCCGGGGCTGCGTCGGCGCCCCTGCCGTCCGTGTCGGCCGGGGCGGCTCCGTCCGCGGCCTCGTCCTCGGACTCACGCGACCGCGGGGCCTGCTCGCCCCTGCCGCGCGCGTCAGCCTCGCCGGGCTCGGCGTCGTCGCCCCGGGCGTCCTCGGTGGCCGTGTCGTCCCCGCCGGGCTCGTCCTCCGCGTCGGTGGAGGTGCTCGTCGCCCACTTGGGCGTGGTCTTCGCGGACTTGGGCTCGCGCTTCGCGTCGGTCTTCGCGGCGGGCTCCCGGCCGCCTTCCGGCTCGGTGGCGTCGGCAGGGGAGTCGCCGGTGTCCTCGGCTTCGTCCCGCGCGGACTCTCCCTTGGAGCCGCGGGACTTACCGGAACCCTTCCCGGGCCCCTCCCCCGAGTCCTCGCCCGTCTCGCCGGTCGCCTTCTCGTCCGCCGAGGCCACCCACTGGGCCACAGCCGCCCGCAGCCGCTCGTCGCGGCTCTCGGAGGTGCCGACGCGCTTCCCGGGGCTCTCGGCGCTCCCGGAGGCCTCGCCCCGCTCAGCGGCGTCCTGGGCGGCCTCCTCGGGCTCCTCGCCCCCGGCGGGCTCCGCGGAGTCCTCGGTGGAGCCGTCCGTCTTCAACTGCCGTACGGAGAACACCCGAGTCGCCGTATCCACCCCACCGCGCGTCTGCGCGACCCGCGGATCCCGCGCCTCGGGAACCGCCCCCGCGCTCCCCGGCGTCGGTTCTGCCGACGACTCGCGCTGCTTCGACCTGTCGGGGGACTCGCCCGCCACCGATGCCTCCTCCATGTGCCGCACGCCCACCGCGCGCCTGTCGAACCATGAACCGCCCACCCGGGACCTGCTTCACGGCACTGTCCGAACCATGTACCAGTGTCCTGTGTAGTGGCCTTGGCTCCTGCGGTAGACGAGAACGACATACCTACTGGTTCCACTACGAACCGGTCACGCACCCTCGACAGATGAATGTGAGAGGGGTCACCCTGTCATTCATCCACGCGGGGAGGCATGGATGGGCAGGAGCCGCAGAACACTTCCGGAGGAGCTTCTGCTGCTGGCACTGGACCCGGCCACGGGTACCACTGCACAGCCGCAGTCGCTCGACCTTGGTCTGGCCGGAGCACAGCTAGTGGAGCTGGCGCTGGCCGGACGGATAGCCCCAGACGGGGATCGTATCGCCGTGGTGTCCCCACGGCCGACTGGAGATCCAACTCTGGACTGCGCGTTGGAGTTGCTGCGAAGGCGTGGCGCTCCCGTACGGGCCGTCCACTGGATCGGCGGGCCGCGTCTCGGGCTGCGCCAGACCTACCTCTCGCATCTGGAGCGGTGCGGCATGGTGCATGCCGTGGCGGGCCAGATGTGCGGAGTGCTGCCGACGACTCGCTACCAGGCGACGGACACCGAGATCAGCCGGGAGATCAGAGCCCGTCTGGACTCCGCGATCCGCACCGGCGTACCGCCGGACCCGCGGACCGCGGCGCTCGCCGCGTTGGCGCACGCGGTCGGCCTCGGCAAGCACCTGTACCCGGGGAACGAGGGACGTTCGTCCCGCTCCCGGTTGCGGGATCTCATCAGGCACGACCCCATGGGCGGACTCGTGGCGCACGCCGTCATGGACGTCCAGAACGGCGCGGTGGCACAGCCGCGTCGCAGCCCGGCACAGGCCGGCCGCCCGGCCGGACCGGGAGGCAGGACCGCTCCGGAACCCGCCCGTGGTGTTCCGGCGCAGCCGCACCGAGGCTCCATGGCACGCGTCGTGGCCCACTGAGCCGCAGTCCCACGACGCCCCGGACGACCCGTAAGACCCGTAAGACCCGTACGACCACGTGCACGGCCCGTACGACCCGTACGGCTCGCACGGCCATGCGCGCGACCGTCGGGCCTGCACGACCCGTACGACCCGTAAGGGGTGTGTTCCCTGGGCCCCTTGCGCCCCCGTAAGACCCGCGAGACCCGTTCGGGAGCCGCCGCGGACCGCGGGGGGGGGGGGCGCCCCCCCCCCCCCGGGGCCCCCCCGGGGGCCCCCCCCCCCCCCCCCCCCGGGGGGGCCCGGCGGGGGGGGGGCCGCCCCCGGGGGGGGGGGGGGGGGGGGCCGCCGCCCCCCCCCGCCCCCCCCCCCACCGCCGTCCCGTACGCGCACACTTCCGTGCCCACGTCCGCCGCCTCCGTCACGTCGAACCGGAACGCCAGTACGGCATTGGCTCCACGCACGCGTGCCTGCTCGACCAGCCGCTCCATGGCCTGGTTGCGGGTCTGGACGAGCGTCTTGGTGAGCCCCTTGAGCTCACCGCCGATCATCGATTTCAGCCCGGCACCGATCTGGCTGCCGAGGTGCCGCGAGCGCACCGTCAGCCCGAAGACCTCGCCGATGACCTGCTCGACCCGGTGTCCGGGCACGTCGTTCGTGGTGACGACCAGTACGTCCGGCTGTGGGCCCTGCCCGCCGCCGTAGTCCTCGATACCCATGCTCAAAGGTTTCCCCGAGCGGGGGCACAGCGCATCCCGGGGTACCCCATGGAACCTGGGGAGGCCCCGTTGCGTTGATAGCTTTGTGCGGCCACAGAAGGACGCCGTATCTCTCCCCACCCCGTCAGGAGCCCGGAACCGTGACGACCCTTGCCCTCGGACCGAGCTGGCTGGACCCCGACTATCTGCTCGACACCTTCGGCATCTGGGGCCTGCTGCTCATCGTCTTCGCGGAGTCGGGCCTGCTCATCGGCTTCTTCCTGCCCGGTGACTCCCTGCTGTTCACCGCCGGCCTGCTGATCACCTCCGACCAGCTGGACTTCCCGCTGTGGGGTGCGATCGCCCTGATCTGCGTCGCCGCGATCCTCGGCGACCAGGCCGGTTACATGTTCGGCAAGAAGGTCGGCCCGTCGCTCTTCAAGCGTCCGGACTCCCGCCTCTTCAAGCAGGAGAACGTCACCAAGGCCCACGAGTTCTTCGAGAAGTACGGCCCGAAGTCCCTCGTCCTGGCCCGCTTCGTGCCCATCGTGCGCACGTTCACGCCGATCATCGCCGGCGTCAGCGGCATGCGCTACCGCTCGTTCCTGATCTTCAACGTCGTCGGCGGCATCCTGTGGGGCGCCGGTGTCACCCTGCTCGGCTCCTGGCTGGGCAACATCGACTTCGTCAAGACCAACATCGAGCCGATCCTGCTGCTGATCGTCCTCCTCTCGGTGGTCCCGATCATCATCGAGTTCCTGCGCGCCCGCTCCCAGTCCAAGAAGAACCCGCCGCAGTCCGAGGCCCCCGCCCAGCAGCCCCCGGTCATGGACGACGCCACCACCCAGCTCCGCCGCATCGACCAGCACGAGCAGCACGACCCGTACGGCCGGCAGAGCCAGAACGAGTACCAGAACGAGTACCAGAACGAGTACTACGGCCAGCAGCACCCGCAGCAGCAGTATCCCGAGCAGCAGTACCCCGGCCAGCAGTATCCGCAGCAGGACTGGCAGCCCCAGCAGCAGCCGTACGGCAACCCGCAGCAGCAGAACGGCCAGTACCAGAACGGCCAGTACCCCTACAACCAGGGTTACTAGAACGCGCCCCTCGGGGCGCAGTCCCCAAGGGGCGCGGGGCAGTGCCGGTGCGCGGCTCCGCCGCGATGGGGGTCCCTCCCGCTCGAGCGACGCCGAGCGTGGGGGAGCGACCAACCGCAACGGACCCGCGGCCGCCGGACGACGGAACCCGCCGAGTCGGAAGGCGCCCCCGCTCGAAACCCCCGCTCAGAAGCCCCGCGTCCTCTTGGCGGCACGCCGCTTCTCCGCGGACCCGATCCGCAGGAACATCCGCGAGATCTCCGATCCCAGGTTCACCCCGATGGCGATGGCCATGGCCAGCGCCGCCGCCTTGCTCAGCGAGACCAACCCGGCGTCCACCTCGTTCTGGGCGATCGCCAGCAGCCCGAAATAGGTCGCCGACCCCGGCAACAGGGGCCCGATCGCCGCGGTCGTGTAGGGCAACGCCGACACGAACCGGTACCGCGACAGCAGTTGCCCGAACAGCCCCACCACCCCCGCCGCCACGGCGGTGGAGGCGACCGGCGAGATCCCGCCGGCGTAGTGCATCGCGCCGTACACCGACCAGGCGACCCCGCCGTTCAGGGTCACGGCCAGCACGGTGGACCGTTCCTGCTGGAGCAGGACCGCGAAGGTCAGCGACAGCAGCATCGACGCGCCGATCTGCCACAGCGGCCGCTGGCTGATGCCCAGCGCGGCGTCGGGATTGAGGTGGGCGCCGAGCTGCACACCGAGGTAGAGCATCACCAGCACGCCGACGACGATGCCCACGAAGAAGTACGTGACCTCCAGCAGCCGCGCCGCCGCGGTGATGTAGAAGCCCGTCAGTCCGTCCTGCACGCCGGCCACCAGCGCCCGCCCGGGCAGCAGCGCGAACAGTCCGCCGGTGATGACCGCGGACGCCTTCACGTCGACGTGCGCCAGCGTCAGCGCGATCCCTATCGCGGCCGGCGGCATGGCGGCCACCAGGAACTGGTAGAACTCCGGCAGCCCGCGCCCCGCGCACAGCCAGGCGAGCCGGTCGCCGAGCATCGCGCCGACCGCGGCCGCCACGAACACGATCAGGTCACCGCCCACGAGCATCGACGCCGCGCCCGCGAGCAGCCCGCTCGCCGAGGTCAGCACCCAGGTGGGGTACGGGTGCCGGTTGCGCCGGATCTCCGCGAGCCGCCGGTAGGCCTCCTCCAGGGAGATGTGCGTCTCCGGGTCACTGAGGTCGTCGACGAGCTGGAACACGGCCGCCAGCCGCGTGTAGTCGGTGCCCCGCCGTCGCACGGTCCGCGACGCCGTCACCGGGTCCTCCACCAGCGACGGCTGGTAGGAGATCGACAGCAGCGTGAAGGTGACGTTCGGCTCGCAGCGGTCCAGCCCGTAGGAGCGGCAGACCGCGAACATCGCGGCCTCCACGTCCTCGGCGCCCTCTCCGCCCGCCAGCAGCAACTCGCCGATCCGCAGGGTCAGGTCGAGCACGCGCGGAACGGCCGGACCCTCGTCCTCCGCCTTGGGCACGCGCTCCGGCGCGGGCCGCTCGGCCACCGGCATCCGCAGCATCGTGCGCATCCGGTCCTGCCAGGGCACGTCCTTGGTCAGACTGACCACCGGTATGCCCTCGGGCGGGGTGAACGCGGCCGGGGCGTGCCGGGCGCTGTAGGTGCTCGGCGGACTGAACGCCGACCCCTCCGCCTCGCCCGAGACCGGCTGCGGGGTGTCCAGCCCCTCCGGAACGGCGAACTCCGACGTGGTCTCCGACTCGCCCCCGACCCTGGGGACGGCCAGCCCCGCCGGAATCGCGAACTCCGAGGTGATCTCGGAATCGAACGTGCCCCTCGCCTCGTCCGACTGCGGCTTGCGGTACTCCGCCTCCGTCACTGAGCAACGCTCCCTGAACGACACATCCCGTAGGCCTCAGTATGCGCAGACCCCGTCCGGGGACATGCCAAAGGGCCGCACGCGCGCGTGCGGCCCCTCGGCTACGGGAGGTCAGTGACCGCCCTGCTCCTTGAAGCGCTTGTACGACCGCTCGATCTCCGCCTCGGCGTCGGTGCGGCCCACCCAGTTGGCACCCTCGACGGACTTGCCGGGCTCCAGGTCCTTGTAGACCTCGAAGAAGTGCTGGATCTCCAGGCGGTCGAACTCCGACACGTGGTGGATGTCCCGCAGGTGCTCCACGCGCGGGTCCGTCGACGGGACGCACAGCAGCTTGTCGTCGCCGCCGGCCTCGTCCGTCATACGGAACATGCCGATCGCGCGGCAGCGGATGAGGCAGCCCGGGAAGGTCGGCTCGTCCAGGATGACCAGCGCGTCCAGCGGGTCGCCGTCCTCGCCGAGCGTGTTCTCGACGAAGCCGTAGTCGGTCGGGTAGGCGGTCGAGGTGAAGAGTCGACGGTCCAGGCGGATCCGACCGGTCTCGTGGTCCACCTCGTACTTGTTCCGCGAACCCTTCGGGATCTCGATCGTGACGTCGAACTCCACCGGTGGCTCCTCCATGATCAGCACATAGTTCTGGTGATTAAGTGTCCCTCACGCAGGTGTGTGATCGCGAAAGGGGCTGGTGGTCGTGCCAGAGCTGAGGCCTTGGCGGGCCGCGAGACCGCATGTGGCGCGGGCCGCGGACGCCGTACGACCGCATCTGGCACGGGCCGCAGGGATCGTACGACCACGTCTCGCGCGCGTCGCGGCAGCCGCGAAGCCGCAGGTCGCACGGCTCACGCAGGCGGCGAAACCGCAGCTGGCGCGGATCACGAGGCCGAAGGCCGACCGGACCTGGCAGTACACCGCGGGCGCGGCGACCGCCGGACTGGCACTGGCCGTCGGCGTGGTGACCGCCGCCGGCCCCTGGGACTCCACCGGTCAGCGTACGGCCGAGCGGGACCGGGCCGCCGCACTGGAGCGGACGGGTGGCACAGATCACGGCCGTCCGGGCGAAGGGTCCGATACGTCCGGCACCGTGGCCGGGGCGCCGCGGCCCGCCCCCAGCGCGGCCTCCGTCCTCACGGGCCTCGGCGGCGCCACGACCCCGGTGAAGTCGGCCCCCGGCTCCGCCGCCCTCGCACGTGTCCTGAACCCACTTCTCGCCGTCCCGGCCCTCGGCACCAGCCCCAGGGCCGCGGTGGTCGACGTCGCCACCGGCAAGCGCCTCTACGGCGCCGGAGCCGACCAGGCGCTCACCCCGGCCTCCACCACGAAGATCGCCACCGCGGTCGCCGCGCTCTCCGCGATGGGCGCCGACCACCGCCTCACCACCCGCGTCGCGCTGGAACCCGGGACCACGAAAGTCGTCCTCGTCGGCGGCGGCGACCCCACCCTCACCGCCCGCGAGAAAACCGAGGGCTTCGCCGGCCTGCGCCCCCTCGCCGCCTCGACCGCCGCGGCCCTGAAACAACGCGGCATCACCCAGGCGACGCTCTCCTACGACACCACCCTGTACGCCGGTTCCGAAGTTCACCCCATCGGGGTCAACCCCAACCTCGCCCGTGTCACCGCCCTGACCGCCGACGAGGGCCGCACGGACGGCTCGACGAGCGGTCCGGCACCCCGCGTGGCGGACCCGGCGGCCGACGCGGCCGGCAAGTTCGCGGACTTCCTGCGGGCGCAGGGCGTCAAGACCACGCCCCCGGGCCCGTCGAAGGCGACCCCGCGCGCGGTGACCCTCGCCACGGTCTCCTCACCCCCGATCGCCACCCTGGTCGAACGCATGCTGACCAACAGCGACAACGACATCGCCGAGGCCCTCGCCCGTCAGACCGCCGTCGCGACGGGCGTGCGGGCGGACTTCGCAGGCGCGGGCAGGGCGATCCACGACCAGTTGCGGAAGCTGGGACTGCCGCTGTCCGGCGCCCGTTTCAAGGACGGCAGCGGCCTCGACCGCCAGGACCGCCTGACGCCGAACCTCCTGACCGCCCTCCTCGCCAAGGCCGGCGACCCGGCCCACCCCGACCTCCGCCCGACCCTCACCGGCCTCCCCGTCGCCGGGTTCACCGGCACCCTCACCACCCGCTACACCAAGGGCGCCGCCGGCATCGTCCGCGCCAAGACCGGCACTCTGACCGGCGTCAACACCCTCGCCGGCACAGTCGTCGACCGAACCGGCCGCCTCCTCGCCTTCGCCCTCCTCACCTCGAACACCACAGACCCCACAGCAGCCCAGTCAGCCCTCGACCGCACGGCCACGGCCCTGGCGGAGTGCGGCTGCCGATGAACCCGGGCCCGCAGATCACACGGGACCGCGACGGTGCGGTGCGGTGTTCACGGGGGCGGGTGCGCGGGCGTACTCGCGTCGCTGTTCACCCACGGGACGAAGGGTGCGCATACGGACTGCTCTCGCCGTCCATTTCCGGCGGCAGCTGTGCATGCCGACTCGCTCCAACGACCGCCCGCCGGGGCGACTGCGCCTGCTGGTCGGCCTCGTTGTTCTTCCGCGCGGGCGGATGCGCAGGCTGGTCCGCCGCCCTGCTGGTCCGCCGCCCTGTCGCCCATCCGGGTCGGCCAGCCTCGTCGTCCGTCCGCGGGAGCGGCCGCGCACCTCGGCCCGCCCCGTCGTCCGGCCTCGGGCAGTCGTGCCGCCGGGGCGGCACGGGTGGCCGCGGCGGCGCCCCGCGAGCGCCGGGCCGCGCGACCCGCCCCTCAGCCCCGACGCCGGCGACCGACCCCCGCGACCTGCCCCCAGCAGCCCCGCTCACGTACGGTTGACACATGACGAGCATCGGTGGTGCCTCTTCCGGGATGGTCGACTGGAATCTCGCGGTCGCGACCGCGACCCGGCTCGTACGGCCGGGCCCCGAGGTGAGCCGCGACGAGGCCCGTGCCGTCGTCGCCGAACTGCGCCGGCACGCCAAAGCCTCGGAGGGACACGTCCGGGGCTTCACTCGTATGGGCACCGACGAGATCCACGACACTCCCGTCCTCGTCGTCGACCGCCCCGGCTGGATCCGGGCGAACGTCGCCGGCTTCCGGGAAATCCTCAAACCCCTCCTCGACAAGATGCAGGAACGCCGCGGCAACAGCCCCGGCGGCGCGGTCCTCGGCGCCGTCGGCGGCAAGGTCACCGGTGTCGAACTCGGCATGCTGCTGTCGTTCCTGGCCTCCCGCGTCCTCGGCCAGTACGAGACCTTCGCCCCGCCCACGCGCGACCTGCCGGCGGGCGCGAACGGCGGCGGCCGCCTCCTCCTCGTCGCGCCGAACATCGTCCACGTGGAGCGCGAACTCGACGTCGCCCCGCACGACTTCCGCCTCTGGGTGTGCCTGCACGAGGAGACGCACCGCACCCAGTTCTCCTCGGTGCCCTGGCTGCGCGACCACCTCGAGGGCGAGATCCAGTCGTTCCTGGCGGAGACCGACGTCGACCCCATGACCTTCCTGGAACGCGTCCGCGACGCCGCCCAGTCCCTCGCCGGCGGCCGCCCCGAGGGCGAGGAGGACGACGGCGGCCACTCCCTGGTCGAACTCGTGCAGAGCCCCGCCCAGCGGGAGATCCTCGCCCGCCTCACCGCCGTGATGTCCCTCCTGGAGGGCCACGCCGACTTCGTCATGGACGGAGTGGGACCGGACGTCGTACCGACCGTCTCCGAGATCCGCGAGAAGTTCCAGCAGCGCCGCGCCAAGGGCGCCTCCCGCCTGGACATGGCCCTGCGCAAGCTGCTCGGTCTGGATGCCAAACTCCGGCAGTACAAGGACGGCGAACGGTTCGTACGGGCCGTCGTCGACCAGGTCGGCATGGACGGCTTCAACCGCGTGTGGACCTCCCCGAACACCCTCCCCACCAAGGCCGAGATCGCCAAACCGGCGGACTGGGTCGCACGGGTGCACCGCAAGGCGGAGTCGTGAATCCGGGCAGCCCCGCGGTGATCCCCCGTGATCCGCTGTGATCCCTCGTGAACCGAAAACGGCCGACGGCAGGCGAACGTCCCTCCAATCACCCGTCCGAGGGACCGTGAGCCCACGGCAGGCGTGCAATGCTCGGGGAACGGCCCGGTTCTGTCACCATCTACACACTCTGCGTGACCGGACTCGGGCTCACCCCCCGAAAACTTCATGAAGGGAACCGGACATGGGTCCCCATCCAGCGGTCGCGGCGATACGCCTGGCGGTCCGCCGCGTCCTCCACGACATCCTCACCGCACACACCGGCACCCCCGACGCCTCCCCGGGCGTCCCCCCGCACGAGCGCCCCCCGTCGCCGCTCGTGCTCGTGGCGTGCTCCGGCGGCGCCGACTCCATGGCACTCGCCTCCGCCCTCGCCTTCGAGGCCCCCAAACTCGCCATCCGTGCCGGCGGCATCACCGTCGACCACGGCCTGCAGCCCGGCTCCGACCTCCGCGCCGAAGAAGTCGTCCTGCGCCTGCGTGAACTCGGCCTCGACCCCGTCGAGTCCACCGCCGTCACCGTCGGCCGCGAAGGCGGCCCCGAGGCCGCCGCCCGCGACGCCCGCTACGCCGCCCTCGACGCCGCCGCCGAACGCCACGGCGCCGCCGCGATCCTCCTCGGCCACACCCGGGACGACCAGGCCGAAACCGTCCTCCTCGGCCTCGCCCGCGGCTCCGGCATCCGCTCCCTGTCCGGAATGGCCGCGGTCTCGGGGGCCGGCGGCCGTTACCGCCGCCCCTTCCTCGAACTCGACCGGCAGACCGCCCGCAAGGCCTGCATGGTCCAGTCCCTGCCCGTCTGGGACGACCCGCACAACGCCGACCCCGCCTACACCCGCTCCCGGCTGCGCCACGAAGGCCTGCCCGCCCTGGAGAAGGCCCTCGGCAAGGGCGTCGTCGAAGCCCTCGCCCGCACCGCCCAGCTCTCCCGCGACGACGCCGACGCCCTCGACGCCTGGGCCCGCCAGGCCGAGGCCGCCGTACGGGACTCCGCGGGCCTGCTGGAGTGCGCCAAGCTCTACGCCCTGCCGCCCGCCGTACGCCGCCGCATCCTGCGCCGCGCCGCCATCGAGGCGGGCGCCCCGGCCGGTTCGCTGTTCGCCCGGCACATCGAGGAGGTCGACCGGCTGATCACCGGCTGGCGCGGTCAGGGAGCCATCAATCTCCCCGGCAAAGTCGTCGCCCAGCGGCAGGGTGGCAGACTGGTGATTCGGCAAGGCTGAATCCGGGCCCTCCCCGCACTCCACGGAGGGGCCGGCCGGCCGGTGGGACGACCGAAAGTGATGTGGGTGGACGCGAAAGACATGGGTGCCGACCTCAAGCAGGTACTCATCACCAAGGAAGAGATCGACGCGAAGCTGGCCGAGCTGGCCGCGAAGATCGACGCTGAGTACGAGGGCAAGGACCTGCTGATCGTCGGCGTCCTCAAGGGCGCGGTGATGGTCATGGCCGACCTCGCCCGGGCGCTGTCCACCCCCGTCACCATGGACTGGATGGCCGTGTCGTCCTACGGTGCGGGCACCCAGTCCTCCGGCGTCGTGCGGATCCTCAAGGACCTCGACACCGACATCAAGGGCAAGCACGTCCTCATCGTCGAGGACATCATCGACTCGGGCCTGACCCTGTCCTGGCTGCTGTCCAACCTCGGTTCCCGCGAGCCCGCCTCCCTCAAGGTGTGCACGCTGCTGCGCAAGCCCGAGGCCGCCAAGGTCGCCATCGACGTCGAATGGGTCGGCTTCGACATCCCCAACGAGTTCGTCGTGGGCTACGGCCTCGACTACGCCGAGAAGTACCGCAACCTCCCGTTCGTCGGTACGCTCGCGCCCCACGTCTACGGCGGTTGAGCCAGACAGGCCAAGGCCAGTAGGACGATCGGGAACCCCAGCGGGTTCCGCTCCGTTGAAGCATGCAGACGGGCTTGCCAGCCGTCCCGTGCGGCTTCGGGCAGCGAAGCTGGGGTACCGTCAGAAGAACTGTCTTATCAAACTCACTATGGCAGGAGGGACGGGGCGACACCGCTCCGTATGGATGGACGTGAAGCGATACTTCCGTGGGCCGGTCATGTGGATCGTGCTGGCCGTCCTTGCCGTGGTCGTGTTGATGCAGGTCGTCGGCTCGTCCGGCGGCTACAAGACGGTGGACACCGGCCAGGTCGTGGCAGCGATCAACGACAACAAGGTCGAGTCGGCCAAGCTCACCACCGGTGACGAGCAGACCATCAAGGTCACGCTCAAGGACGGCACAAAGGTCGAGGGCAGCTCGAAGATCCAGGCGAGCTACATCGGCGACCAGGGCGTGACCATCGCCAACACGCTGCAGACCAAGTTCCAGGACAAGCAGATCCCGGACGGCTACACCGTGTCGCCGTCCAAGCAGAACCCCTTCGTGGGCATCCTGCTCTCCCTGCTCCCCTTCGTCCTCATCGTGGTCGTCTTCCTGTTCCTGATGAACCAGATGCAGGGCGGCGGCTCCCGGGTCATGAACTTCGGGAAGTCCAAGGCGAAGCTCATCACCAAGGACACCCCGAAGACGACGTTCTCGGACGTCGCCGGCTCGGACGAGGCCGTCGAGGAGCTCCAGGAGATCAAGGAGTTCCTGCAGGAACCGGCGAAGTTCCAGGCCGTCGGCGCCAAGATCCCCAAGGGCGTCCTGCTCTACGGGCCTCCCGGCACCGGCAAGACCCTGCTCGCGCGCGCCGTCGCCGGCGAGGCGGGCGTCCCCTTCTACTCGATCTCCGGTTCCGACTTCGTCGAGATGTTCGTCGGTGTCGGTGCCTCCCGAGTCCGTGACCTCTTCGAGCAGGCCAAGGCGAACGCCCCGGCGATCGTCTTCGTCGACGAGATCGACGCGGTCGGCCGCCACCGCGGCGCCGGCCTCGGCGGCGGTCACGACGAGCGCGAGCAGACCCTGAACCAGCTGCTCGTCGAGATGGACGGCTTCGACGTCAAGGGCGGTGTGATCCTCATCGCCGCCACCAACCGGCCCGACATCCTCGACCCGGCGCTGTTGCGCCCCGGCCGCTTCGACCGCCAGATCGCCGTCGACCGCCCGGACATGCAGGGCCGCCTGGAGATCCTCAAGGTCCACCAGAAGGGCAAGCCGGTCGCGCCCGACGTCGACCTGTCGGCGGTCGCCCGCCGCACCCCCGGCTTCACGGGCGCCGATCTGTCGAACGTGCTGAACGAGGCGGCGCTGCTCACGGCCCGCTCGGACAAGAAGCTGATCGACAACCAGATGCTGGACGAGGCCATCGACCGTGTCGTGGCGGGCCCGCAGAAGCGGACCCGGATCATGTCGGACAAGGAGAAGAAGATCACCGCGTACCACGAGGGCGGTCACGCCCTGGTCGCGGCGGCCTCCCCGAACTCCGACCCGGTCCACAAGATCACGATCCTCTCGCGAGGCCGTGCTCTGGGCTACACGATGGTCCTCCCGGACGAGGACAAGTACTCGACCACCCGCAACGAGATGCTCGACCAGCTCGCCTACATGCTGGGCGGTCGCGCCGCCGAGGAACTGGTCTTCCACGACCCGACCACGGGCGCCGCGAACGACATCGAGAAGGCCACCGCCACGGCCCGCGCGATGGTCACCCAGTACGGCATGACCGAGCGTCTCGGCGCCATCAAGTTCGGCGGCGACAACACCGAGCCCTTCCTCGGCCGTGAGATGGCTCACCAGCGCGACTATTCGGAAGAGGTCGCCGCGCTGGTCGACGAAGAGGTCAAGAAGCTCATCGAGAACGCGCACAACGAAGCCTGGGAGATCCTGGTCGAGAACCGCGACGTCCTCGACAACCTGGTGCTCCAGCTGCTGGAGAAGGAGACCCTCGGCAAGGAGGAGATCGCCGAGATCTTCGCTCCGATCGTCAAGCGCCCGCCGCGGCCCGCCTGGACCGGCTCCTCGCGGCGCACCCCGTCCACCCGCCCGCCGGTGCTCTCCCCGAAGGAGCTCGCACTGACCAACGGTGCGAACGGCGCGACCCCGGCGATCAGCACCGCCAAGTCCACCGCGACGGACCCCGCCCCGGTGACCGAGCCGGCCCCCGAGGACCGCCCGGAGAGCTGACGATCCGGCCCTACGGAGGCCTCACCAGGCCCGGAATGAACGCCGCGCCCCCCAGGTTCTAGCCTGGGGGGCGCGGCGTTTTGGTCATGCCGCACGCATCACGCGTGATCCACACGCGACCCCGTACAGGAACGAGGCACCAGAATGACCGACCCCGTGACGCTGGACGGCGAGGGCCCGATCGGCGAGTTCGACGAGAAGCGGGCCGAGAACGCCATTCGCGAACTGCTGATCGCGGTCGGTGAGGACCCTGACCGGGAGGGGCTCAGGGAGACGCCGGCGCGGGTGGCCCGGGCGTACAAGGAGATCTTCGCGGGGCTCTGGCAGCAGCCGAAGGACGTGCTCACGACGACGTTCGACCTCGGTCACGACGAGATGGTGCTCGTCAAGGACATCGAGGTGTACTCGACGTGTGAGCACCATCTGGTGCCGTTCCGGGGGGTCGCTCACGTCGGGTACATTCCGTCCACCAGCGGCAAGATCACGGGTCTGTCCAAGCTGGCCCGTCTCGTGGACGTCTATGCCCGCCGTCCGCAGGTGCAGGAACGACTCACCACGCAGATAGCGGACTCCCTGATGGAAATCCTCGAGCCGCGCGGTGTCATCGTCGTCGTGGAGTGCGAGCACATGTGCATGTCGATGCGGGGCATCCGCAAGCCCGGTGCGAAGACCATCACCTCGGCAGTGCGCGGTCAGCTGCGGGACGCGGCGACGCGCAACGAGGCGATGAGCCTGATCATGGCGCGCTGAGCGATCCGGATCCCTTCGGCGTCATGCTGTGGAAGCCGCCCCCGTGTTGTTGTCGTCGTCCTCCGGGAGCCTGCAGACCCGTTCCAGGAAGAGCGCCGCCGCTATGACGGCGACCCCGGCCAGGACCGAGAAGCCGGCGTAGATGGCCTGGTCGCGGCGGGCCGGGATGTCGAGAGACTCCAGGAGGAAGACGCCCGTGCCGCCGTACATGCCGGCGACCAGGGCGGCGACCAGGGCGCTGGACTGGCCGAAAACGACCGCGCGGGCCGCCATCAGGGGGTCGACGCCCTTGGCCTCGGGGCGGCGCTCGCGCTGAGCCTTGAGGCGGGCGCGCAGCGAGAGCGCCGTGGCCAGCAGGATCACGGCGATCACGGCGAGGACGATGGGGGCGGCCAGCGGGACGCTGGGGAGGGTCCCGATCGAGTTCCAGAGGCGGGCGCCCGCCCAGGACAGGACGCCGGCCACAACGAAGACGCCGGCCAGCAACCTGATGCGCAGCTCTCTCACGGTGTCCCTTCGGTTCCCCCGGATCCCACGGGCTGTGGCCGTGGGACTGTCGTCGTTTGACCTTAACGACTATTCGGGCAGCCGGAGTTCCAGGTCCTTGCGGGCTTCCACACCGTCGCGGGTGACGGCGCCGAGGAGGTCGGCGACCGTGCCGCGGCCGGGCAGCTGGGCGCCGGGCTCCACGTCGTGCCACGGGGCGAGGACGAAGGCGCGCTCATGGGCGCGCGGGTGAGGGAGCGTGAGGTGCGGGTCGTCGGAGACGACGTCGGCGTACGCGACGATGTCGACGTCCAGGGTGCGCGCGCCCCAGCGCTCGTCCCGTACGCGGTGGAAGGCTTCCTCGACCGCGTGCGCCCGCTCCAGGAGCGAGGACGGCGGGAGCGTCGTCTTCAGGACGACGACCGCGTTGAAGTAGGACGGCTGGCTGCCGGGCTCGACGCCCCACGGCTCGGTCTCGTAGACGGGGGAGACGGCCTTGACGCGCACGCCCGGGGTGTCCTCGAGGGCGTCGATGGCGCCCTGGAGGGTCTCCAGGCGGTTGCCGAGGTTCGAACCGATGGAGATCACGGCCCGTTTCGGATTGTGGAGGGTGGTGTCGGCGGCGTCGACCTTCTCGACGACGGAGGCGGGTACCGGCTGAACGGTCGGGTCGCTGTGACCCTCGGTGAAGGACGCGGTCATACTCGGCTCCGGGTGATGGTGACGGTCACGTCGTCGAAGGGGACCGTGATCGGTGCGTCCGGTTTGTGGACGCAGACCTCGACCTCCCGGACCCCTTCGTGCTTCAGACAGGCCTGGGCGATGCGCTCGGCGAGCGTCTCGATGAGGTTGACGGGCTCGCCTTCCACGACGGCCACGACCTCCTCCGCCACGATGCCGTAGTGCACGGTCTTCGCCAGGTCGTCGTCGGCCGCGGCCGGACGGGTGTCGAGGCCCAGGACGAGGTCCACGATGAAGGTCTGGCCCTCCTCGCGCTCCTTGGGGAACACCCCGTGGTACCCGCGGGCCTTCAAGCCGCGCAGCGCGACACGATCCACGCGAATCACTCCTGCAATCGTCGGTGACGGCCGGTCCGTACCGTGCGGGGACGGCACACCGGCCTCGAACGAATCTACCTGCGAGCACTGACAGGGCCGGGCCAAGGGGGCTTCGGCCCGGCGGGCGCCAAGAGGTTTTCACCGTGCGTTTCCCCTGGGGAACCCGGCGGCTCACGGGCTGGTAGCCGCCTCTACCCGCGCTCCGTGATTCCAACCACTTCCCGGTCCCTGTGCGTCACCCGTCCACCGGGGCGCCTACCCACTCAGGACGGGGTGTCCTCGTCCTCGTCCTCCTCGGTTTCGGCCAGAACCGGGGAGGCGTGGTGGGACCACAGTTTCCAGCCGTCGGGGGTGCGGCGGAACACGTTCGTGGCGACCACCAGCTGGCCCACGAGGGGCCCCAGCTCCTCGCCGGCCTCCGGGGCGGGCCCGCCGCTGAGGATGTTCTCGGTGCAGGTCACGAGGGCGGTGTCGCCGGTGACGGACACGTGCACGTCGGTGAGGAAGAACTGGATGTAGTCGGTGTTCGCCATGATCAACGCATAGGACCTCAGTACCTCGCCGCGGCCGGTGAGCACGGGCCAGCCCGGGTGCACGCAGGAGACCACACCCACGTCCGCCGGGTCGTGGTACTCCTCGTCGACGCCCAGGTCGGACGGGGTGAGCCAGAACGAGGACACCGCTTCGAAGTCGCCCTGTTCCAGCGCCTCGTAGAAGGCGGTGTTGGCGGCCTCGACCTGCTCGACGTCGGTGTGGGGGGCGCTCACCGGGCTCCTTCTGCGCCGTCGGGGGTGTGCGGGGGCCGGGGGGCGTCGTGAGGGCCGTGCGCGCCGGGCGTGTCGGTCGCGGCGTGCGCCCCCGGTGTGGCGTCGGGTGCCGGCGCCGGTGCCGGTGTCGGTGCGGGCACGGGGGCGGACATGGGTGTGTTCGTGGAAGTGCGCGCCTGGCGCTGAGTGCGCGTGCCCGGCGTGTTGTCGCCCGCACGCGCCCCTTCCACGGCACGCGCGACCCGTACCGCGTCCGCCGTCGCGCGCACCTCGTGCACGCGGACCGCCCACGCGCCGGAGTGCGCCGCGAGTGCGGAGACGGCGGCCGTGGCGGGGTCGCGCTCGCGCGCGGGCGGCGGTGCGCCCTGCGGGCCGGCCAGCACGCGGCCGAGGAACCGCTTGCGGGAGGCGGCGACGAGCAGGGGGTGACCCAGGGCGTGCAGCCGGTCGAGGTGGGCGAGCAGGCTGAGGTCGTGGTCGGCCTCCTTGGAGAAGCCGAGACCGGGGTCGACGACGATGCGGTCGGGGGCGACGCCGCCGGCCAGGACGGCGTCCACGCGCGCGTGCAGTTCGTCGACGACTTCGCGGACGACGTCGTCGTACACGCCCTTGACGTTGCCGCCGTCGAGGAAGCCGCGCCAGTGCATGACGACGAAGGGGGACCCCGAGTCGGCGACCACGGGGATCATCTCCGGGTCGGCGAGGCCGCCGCTGACGTCGTTGACGAGGGCGGCGCCGGCCGCGAGGGCCTGGGCGGCGACGGAGGCCCGCATGGTGTCGACGGAGACGACGACGCCCTCGGAGGCGAGGCCACGGACGACGGGGATGACACGGCGGAGTTCCTCGGCCTCGTCGACGCGGGTCGCGCCGGGGCGGGTGGACTCGCCGCCGACGTCGACGAGGTCCGCGCCCTCGGCGACGAGCTGGAGGCCGTGTTTGACGGCGGCCGTCGTGTCGAACCAGCGGCCGCCGTCGGAGAAGGAGTCGGGGGTCACGTTGACGACTCCCATGACCGCGCAGCGGTCCCATTCCGGAAGACCGGCGACGCGCCCGCGTCCGCTCTGCTTGCTCATACGTTCAGCGTAGGCCCAGGAGGGGGCCGCGATGCCGTGCGGCCCGGGCGGAAGCCCCAGGGCTGAGGGGGCGAGGTTTCCGCCCGGGCGGTCTCGGTGGCCCGGTCCACAGGTCGTCGCCGCTAGGCGGCCCGTACGTCTCTCTCCGCCACCTGGTGGGCACACACGCGTGCGGCGGCGGGCTTGCGGCGCAGGAACCGCGGCAGGGGGAGAGCGAGGTTGACGAAGCCCTCGGCCTGCATGGCGGCGAAGCCGATGCGGGGCAGGTCGGCCGAGGCGCGGTAGACGACGAAGCGCGGTTCCCAGCGGGGCTGGAACTTGGCGTTGAACTTGTACAGCGACTCGATCTGGAACCAGCGCGACAGGAACACCAGCAGCCCGCGCCAGGCGCGCAGCACCGGCCCCGCGCCGATCTTCTCGCCACGCGCCAGCGCCGCGCGGAACATCGCGAAGTTCAGCGACACGCGCGCGATGCCGAACTTCGGGGCCGCCTGGAGGGCGGCGACGATCAGCAGTTCGTTCATGCCCGGGTCGGCCGAGCGGTCGCGGCGCATCAGGTCCAGGGAGGCGCCGTCCGTGCCCCAGGGCACGAAGTGCAGGATCGCCTTGAGATCCCCGTACGGGCCGGGTTCGGGGTCGGCCTTGTGGGCGGTGGCGATGAGACAGTCGCCGTCGGCGGGATCGCCCACGCGGCCCAGGGCCATGGAGAACCCGCGCTCGGTGTCGGTGCCGCGCCAGTCCTCCGCGGCGCGCCGGATGCGCTCCAGTTCGGCCTCGCCGAGGTCACGGACACGTCGGACCCGGGTCTCGTAACCGGCGCGCTCGATGCGCTTGACCATCTGGCGCACGTTGCGCATCGCGCGGCCGGCGAGCGAGAAATCCGCGACGTCCACCACCGCCTCGTCGCCCAGTTCGAGGGCGTCGAGGCCGGTCTCGCGGGTCCACACCTCGCCGCCCGTCTCCGAGCAGCCCATGACGGCGGGGGTCCAGGAGTGGGCCTTGGCCTCGTCCATGAAGCGCTCGATGGCGCCCGGCCAGGCCTCGACGTCGCCGATGGGGTCGCCGCTGGCCAGCATCACACCGGAGACGACGCGGTAGGTCACGGCCGCCTTGCCGCTGGGGGAGAAGACGACGGCCTTGTCACGGCGCAGGGCGAAGTGGCCGAGGGAGTCGCGGCCGCCGTGCTTCTCCAGCAGGGCCCGCAGCCTGGTCTCGTCCTCCTCGGTGAGGTGGGCGGCCGGGTGTTCGGGGCGGAAGGCGAGGTAGATGGTGGTGACCGCGGTGATCCAGCCGAGGGCGCCGAGGGAGAAGGCGACCGTCCAGGAGGTGTTGCCCTGGTAGTCGACCGGTCCCTCGAAGCCGAACAGGCCGTACAGGACGTGGGTGATGCGGTCGGCCAGGCTCGGGTCGCCGACCATGCGCCCGGGGTGGGCGCTGACGATGACCAGCCCCAGGCCGAGCGAACCGGCGCCCATGAGGACGAAGTTGGCGAGGGCGCGCCAGCGGCTGCGCGGGTCGGGCAGGGCCCTGAACTGGTCGCGATGGACCAGCAGGGGCACCAGGAGCGCGACGGAGATCAGCGCGCCGACGATCGAGTGCCGGTAGGTGAACTGCGCGACGGCGCCCGCCGGGAGGAGTGCGACCGCCGCGCGCCACGCGCGCCGCTTGCCGCGCTTGAGTCCGTGCGCGAGAAGCAGCAGCAGGACGCCGGCGCTGAGCGAGAGCGCGGCCGCGAACGGGCCGAGCGCGCCGGGCAGCACTTCGGCCATGGTGTGCATACGGCTGTGCCGGAACCGGGGAAAGACGCCGGCGGCGACGTCCACCAGTCCCACGAGGGCGCAGGCTCTTCCGACGAGGGCGGGTACGGATTCGGGGCGCGGGCCCCGGACCAGCTGACGCACCCGGCTTGATCGGCTCGGAACCCCGCCCGACATTTCCCCATCTACCGTGACAGACATCGCATCCCGTAGTTCCGCGAGAGACCTTGAACCCGGTGCCGATTCGGGCATCCGGCGACATTGCGCCCTCTAGGACGGTGTCTCGGGGAGAGAGGTTCACTCGACTCCTCAAAGCCGCTGAAAAGGCCAAGGAAAGTCCGGGACAAGCCCTCGCGAAGGATAGCGAGGCAGACGGGAATCCCGGGCGGAGAGCGCAGGCAGGAACACCGCATGGGTCTCACGAGCAACACAGTGCTGCTGCTGGCAGTCCTGTCCGCCGTACTGCTGTTCGCCGGCACGGTGTGGCAGTGGCCGCGTCTCGCCGGGCGGGGCTGGCGGGCCGTCAGTGGGCGCGTCGGCCTGCTGCTCGCCACCCAGTTGGCGCTATTCGCGGCCGTCGGGCTGGCCGCCAACCAGGCCTTCGGCTTCTACGCCAGCTGGGCGGACCTCTTCGGTCGGGAGACCGACCAGGGCGTCGTCGTCGACCACGCCGCGGGTGGCGGCCCGGCTGGACCGCTGCAGGTGGTCGACACACGGCGCGTGGAGGGCGCGGGCGGAGGACCGCGGTCCGGCGGGCAGATACAGAAGGTCGCCATCACCGGTCGTACGACGCGGATCGCCACGCCCGCGTACGTGTACCTGCCGCCGGAGTACTTCGATCCGCGCTACCGCACGCGGACGTTCCCGGCGGCCGTGATCCTCACGGGCTACCCCGGTACGGCGCAGGCGCTCGTGACCAAGCTGGACTACCCGCGCACCGCGCGGGAGCTCGCCGAGGACGGGCGGATGCGGCCGATGATCCTGGTGATGCTGCGGCCGACGGTGGCGCCGCCGCGGGACACGGAGTGCGTGGACATCCCGGGCGGGCCGCAGACCGAGTCGTTCTTCGCCAAGGACCTGCCCCAGGCCGTGACGGCCCACTACAGGGTGGACCGCAAGCCGGGCAGCTGGGGCATCATCGGGAACTCCACGGGCGGCTACTGCGCGCTGAAGCTGGCGATGCACCACCCCGACGTCTACGCAGCGGGCGCCGGTCTGTCGGCGTACTACAAGGCGCCGACCGACCCGACCACCGGCGACCTCTTCCACGGCGACCAGACCCGGCGCAACGAGGCCGACCTGCGGTGGTTCCTGAAGCACCGGCCCGCGCCGGACACCTCGCTACTGGTCACCAGCAGCAAGGCCGGAGAAACCAACTACAAGGCCACGCTGAAGTTCATAGAACAGGTGAAGGCGACGAACAGGACCAGGATCTCGTCGATCACCCTCGAAAGCGGCGGACACAACTTCAACACATGGCGGCGCGAGATACCGCCGACGCTGGAGTGGATCAGCCGGCGGCTGAGCGGCCGGTGACGTCGGGGTACGGCCGCACCGGCCAGAAATGATCTTGATTCCGGTGGAATTCGGCGACCGGTCTGTTTCCTGATGTCCTGTGGAGGCTTCGGTATGGCTGTGTTTTTACGGGGCGGGGCGCCAACATTCGCCTACGCGCGGTAAGTTTCTGGCCATGCCACGTGGACGTCACCGCCATTCCCCGCCTTTGCACAGGCTGCTGCCTCCTTCGGCGATCGCAGGCGTCTCCCTCGTCTGCGCCCTCGGCCCCTGGGTGTTCACGGAGCCACTGGTGCTCCGCGTGCTGGCCGCGGCCGCCGCGGTGACGGCGATCGTCGGCGCGGTCGTCATGCGCCGCTGGGACATCCAGGCCGGCAAACAGGTCGCCGACCTCACGCGCGCGCGTGCGGGCGACGAGTGGCGCTTCGAGGAGCGCGTCGCCGAACTGGAGAGCGACCTCGACGAGTCGCGTGAGCTGCGCGTCAAGCTGGAGCAGCGCCTACGGGCCAAGCGCACCGAACTGGCCGGCCTGCGCAACGAGCACGCGGCACTGCTGCGCCGCTACGCCACGGCGGAGACCGAGCGGGCGAGCGCCCTGGAAGGCCGTCGTCTGCTCGAGATAGAGAGCACGACCCCCTCGCGCGCCCTGCCGCCCGCGCGGGCCGCCGAGGAGGCGTCCGAGGCGGAGACGGGGGCGGTCGCCACGCGGGAGGCCACCACGGCCGACACCGCCGAGACCGAGGCGCCCAAGGGCGAGGCACCCAAAGGCGAGGCACCCAAAGGCGAGGCACCCGAGACCGAGCTCGCCGAGGCCGAGGCCGCCACTGCGGACACCGAGACCGCCGAGGACGAGCCGAAGGCTCCCGCGGCCTTCTCCCCGGAGGGCTCCCAGCTGTACCTGCGCGCCCAGGCGGCACTGGCCCGGTTCGACGTCGACGCCGCCAAGCCGGCGAAGCCGGTGAAGAGCGACGAGCCCGCCGAGGCCGAGCCCGCGCAGGCCGCCCCCGCGCAGGCCGACGGCGACGCGGAGGCCGCGCAGGAGGACGAGGCGAAGGGGAAGCCCGAGGCGGTCGACGAGCACACGCGCGCGGCCGCCCCCCACACGGCCACCGAGGAGAACGAGACCCCGGCGCAGCAGGCCACTCCGGAAGAGGCCACCGCCCGGACCGAGGACGCGGAGAGCACGCACGCCGGGCAGACGCCGGAAGCTCCGGAAGGCACCCGGGCCCCGGAAGCGGAAGCCGACCGGGCCCCGGAGGCCTCGGAAGCCGCGCGGTCCGCAGGGGCTTCGCAGCCCGCCGAGCCCACCGCCGCCGAGACGGGAACGCTCGTCCCGCGCCCCGCCGCCCCCGTGCAGCGCCCCTCCGGGCACTTCACCGTGCCGACCGCCGTGGCCGTCGTACCGGCCGCGCAGCCGGTGCGGCCCCCGGCGGCCGAGGGCGGGTTCGACTTCTTCGGTACGAAGCAGTCGTCGGCGTCCGACGCGCTCGAGGCGGTGCAGAACGAGGACCTCGCCGATGTCGTCGGCGAGGAGGCGCTCGCGCTGCACAAGGCCGAGTCAGAGGCGGAGTTCAAGCCGGCGGACGAGCAGGCGCGCGCCGTCGGCCAGGTGATCGACCTGACCGCGCACGACGAGACCGAGCAGATCGACCTCCAGAGCCTGCGCACCGCCGCCTCCTGAACGCCCCACTGGTCTTCCTGAACGCTCCGACAGGGCCTGTCCCGCCGCCTCCGGTACGGCGGGCAGGCCCTTTGCCATGCAGGCGAGCGGCCGGTACGGGACGGCGAGCCGTCGAACGACGTCCGGCGGGCCGCGGTGCGACGTCCGGCGAACCATCGCACGGCGGCTTCCCGGCCGACGCGCGAAAGGCCGGCTCGCGAAAAGGCCGGTTCGCGAAAGGCCGGCTCCCTCCGTCCGGCCGCGTTACGCCATCCACCGATCGGGTCGCGCGTCGCGGCGCCCGGTCCGTGAGCGCTCCGCCTGACCCCGCAGCAGGTCCGCAGCCTCCTGTACGTCCCGTAGACGGGCCGTCACCGTTTGGTTGGCCCCCGTGTCCACGTGGACGTCGGCGAGGCGCCAGAGCCGCTGCCAGGGCCCCTGCGCGAGGCGCACGCTCTGCACCTTGGCGTGCGGCACGAGCGCCAGCTTCCGGCGCAGCAGTCCGTGCCGGGCGGCGAACACCGTCTCCGTGACGGCGATGCCGTAGCCCCGCCACCACAGCGGGAGGCAGCGCCCGGCCCGGCGCGGGGGCCGGGACAGGGCGGCCGCCGTCGGCACCGCCACCCCGGGCAGCACGCGCGCGACGACCGCTTCCGCCACCGCGCGCGGGGCGACCGGCACGAGCACCGAGTTGGCCGAACCGGCCACGTCCAGCTCCACCCGTACCCAGCCGCGCCGCCGCCACAGCAACGGCTCGACGACGCGCACGGTCTGCACACGCCCGGGCGGCACCGTCTCATGCGTGCGGTCCAGCAGACCGTGGTCGATCCGCAGCCCGTCCGGCGACTCGCCGACCGTCCAGTCGTACTCGCCGACGAACCGCCCCACGCTGCTCGCGCCCGCTGCACCCAGCAGGGGCACGCCGGTCGCGAGAACCGTCCACACGCTGTGGGTGGCCAGCCACAGCACCGGCGGTACGACGAGCGCGGCGGCGAGCGTGCCCCAGGTCGCGCCGGTCAGCACCAGCGCGATCGCCAGCTCGCGCGCCGGTACGCGGACCAGTTCGCGCGCCGGCGCTTCACCGACTTCGCGCGCCGTCTCGGGTGCGAAACCCGCCGCGCGCGCGAGCAGCTCCGCCCGCAGCGCGCGCGCCTCCGCCTCGCCCAGGAAGGCGAGCTCGTCCTTCTTGTCCGCGCCGACCACGTCCAGCCGCAGCTTCGCCACACCGGTGATCCGCGCGAGCAGCGGCTGAGTGACGTCGACGGCCTGGATGCGCTCCAGCCTGATGTGCGCGGTGCGGCGGAACAACAGCCCGGTCCGTATGCGCAGTTCGGCGTCCGTGACCGCGAAGTGCGTGAACCACCAGGACAGGAACCCGTACAGGGCGGCTGCCGGGACGATCACGGCGAGCGCGATCAGCAGCGTCGTCGTGGTCAGCCGCGTCAGCTGCTCCTGCGTCTGGTTCGGGTCGTGCGCCGCCCAGCCGACGATCACCGCGACGGGCGCCCACGCCCGCCGGAACGGCGTGACGGGGTGCAGTCGGCGCTCGGTGACGTCGGCCCGCTGCGGGAGGTCGCCGCGTACGCCGTCGTCGACGCCCGGCGCCGTCACAGCCCCGCCGATCGGGCCTCACCGAGCTCGGTGAGCCGGTCGCGCAGCCGTTCCGCCTCGGCCGGGTCCAGGCCCGGGATGGTCGCGTCGGTCGCGGCGGCCGCCGTGTGCAGCTGGACGCTGGCCAGCCCGAAGTGCCGCTCCACGGGACCGGACGTCACCTCGACGAGCTGCATCCGCCCGTACGGCACCACCGTCTCCTCACGCCACAGCACCCCCCGGCTGATCAGCAGGTCGTCGGCGCGCTCGGCGTACCGCCAGGAGCGCCAGTTGCGGCCCAGCATGACCCAGCCCCAGCCGATCCCCGCCAGCGGCAGCAGCGCGAACGCGGACCACGCCGGGCCGGCGAACAGGCCGAGCAGTACTCCGAGGCCCACGGCCGCAGGCCCCAGCCACACCACCAGCAACAGCCGGCGCATCCGCAGCAGCCCCGGAGGTAGTCCGGTCCACGCCGCCTCGGTCCCCGTCGTCTCCACGCCCCCCGGGCTCCCCGTTTCCATACGGCCAGCGTACGTAGGGGAGACTGGGGCCATGACTCCTACGACGGAGACCACGGTCGGGATCGGCGGTGCCGCGGAGAGCACCGACATGGTGCTCAACATCGGCCCGCAGCACCCCTCCACGCACGGTGTGCTGCGGCTGCGGCTCGTGCTGGACGGTGAGCGCATCATGCGTGCGGAGCCGGTGATCGGCTACATGCACCGCGGCGCGGAGAAGCTGTTCGAGGCGCGCGACTACCGCCAGATCGTCATGCTGGCCAACCGCCACGACTGGCTCTCGGCCTTCTCGAACGAGCTGGGCGTGGTCCTCGCCGTGGAGCGGATGCTCGGCATGGAGGTCCCCCCGCGCGCGGTGTGGACACGCACGCTCCTCGCCGAGCTGAACCGGGTGCTCAACCACCTGATGTTCCTGGGCTCGTACCCGCTGGAGCTGGGCGGCATCACTCCGGTCTTCTACGCCTTCCGCGAGCGCGAGGTCCTCCAGAACGTCATGGAGGAGGTCTCCGGCGGGCGCATGCACTACATGTTCAACCGGGTCGGCGGCCTCAAGGAGGACTTGCCGGCCGGATGGGCCTCACGCGCGCGTGGCGCCGTTTCCGCCGTGCGCTCGCGCATGGACGTCTTCGACGACCTCGTGCTGGGCAACGAGATCTTCCGGGGCCGCACGCGCGGCGTGGGCACCCTCACGCCGGCGGCCGTGCACGCGTACGGCGTGAGCGGGCCGATCGCGCGCGCCTCCGGCGTCGACTTCGACCTGCGCCGTGACGAGCCCTACCTGGCGTACGGCGAACTGCAGGACACCCTGAAGGTGGTGAGCCGGTCCGAGGGCGACTGCCTGGCCCGCTTCGAATGCCTCCTGGAGCAGACGCACAACGCGCTCGACCTCGCGGACGCCTGCCTGGACCGCCTCGCCGACCTCCCGCCCGGCCCGATCAACCAGCGGCTCCCCAAGGTCCTCAAGGCACCCGAGGGGCACACGTACGCGTGGACCGAGAACCCCCTCGGCATCAACGGTTACTACCTCGTCAGCAAGGGCGAGAAGACCCCGTACCGCCTGAAGCTGCGCTCGGCCTCGTACAACAACATCCAGGCGCTCACCGAGCTGCTGCCGGGCACGCTCGTCGCGGACATGGTGGCGATCCTGGGGTCGATGTTCTTCGTGGTCGGGGACATCGACAAGTAGGGAGACGCAGGTCAGCCGGTCGGGTCGGGCAGACCGAGCGGGTTCGGAATTCCAACCAGCTGGACCAGCCACCCGAAGTCGCCCAACCCGCCCGGCGCCGTGAGCTCGGCGGCCTCCCCGGCGCGCGCCAGGGCGCGCACGTACGCGGAGGGGTCCGTGCCCGCGAGCGCGAGCGGGGGGCGCACGCCGACGATCCCCAGCGCGCGCAGCGCGTCCCGCTGACTGAGCAGCCGCACGCCGGGAGGCGCACATGCCGCCCCACCCGCCGTCCCATCACCACCGGCCGCCGGCACGTCGACACTCGCGCGCGCCGGCGTGCCCGGCTCCGCGCCGGCTTGTGTGCCCGCCGGCGCGTCCGACTCCGCGCCGGCTGGGGTGTCGTTGTGCGCGCTGGGGGGCGCGCCGGTCTCCGTGCTCGCCAGCGCATCGGTTTTCGCGCGCGCCGGCGTGCCCGGCTCCGCGCCGGCTTGTGCGCCCGTCGCTGCTTCCGGATCGGGCTCCGCGCGAGCTGGGGCGTTGTCGTGCGCGCCGGCGGAAGTGCCGACCTCCGCGCCCGTCAGCGCATCGGCTCGCGCGCCCACCGGCGCACCCGCCACCTCCGCGCCTGTCCCGGCTCCGACGCCGGGTGCCGCGTCCGCCCCCACCCCCCTGACCGCCGCTTCCGCTCCCGCGCGCGCGTTCGGCGTCGCGTGCGCGCCCGCCTCCGCGCACGCGTCCAGCGCCACGTGGGCCGTGATGTCGCACGACCCGTCCGGCACGGGCGGTGTCTCGCGGCCCTCGCGGAAGCCGGTGAGTGTCCCGAACGGGGGGCGCGCATCCGCCGTGTGGGCGTAGTCCACCGCCACGGCGAGCCCGCGCGCGACACGGGAGACGGCGGAGGCCCACGCGCTGTCGCGAGGGAGGCCGATCTCCGCGCGCAGGCCCTGCTCGTGGGCGAGCGGCCACCAGCGGGCGAGCCACTGCGCCTCCGCGCCGGACACCGGTTCGCCGAGCCGCTCGGTGCCGTCGTCGCGGACGAGCACCAGCCGAACCACGCCCGCGGAGTCGACCTCGGCTACCTCGACGGGCACGTTGTCCAGCCACTCGTTGGCGAACAGCAGCCCGGTGACCTGCGGCGGCGGCTCGGGAAGCCACTCGATCCGGTGGGCGAGTCCCTCCGGGCGGGCGGCGATCTCGACGGCGTACGCACGCGTGCGGGCGGCCACGTCGGCGGGGAGTGCGGCGAGGACGCCGGTGACCAGTTCGCCGCGTCCGGCGGCCATGTCGACGAAGTCGAGGGACGCGGGCCGGCCGAGCGCCTGGTCGACGCGGCACAGCAGCCGGGCCACGGCGTCGGCGAAGAGCGGGGAGGCGTGCACGGACGTGCGGAAGTGGCCGGCCGGGCCCTCGGGGCGGCGGTAGAAGCCGTCCGTTCCGTACAGGGCGGACTCCGTCGCCGCCCGCCAGCCGCGCCATTCGCCGGAGCCCGTCACCGTTTTCACCACCCGGCCAGACTAGGCGTACAGGTGATCACGGCCTCCACCTTGCGGAGTACACGCGGCGACGCCGGATCGGCCCTCCGGTTGACCCCTGCACGCATCCCGCTTCCCTACGCTGGGTTACGTGCAGCGCCTCTATGACTTCCTTCGCAGACACCCGACCGGGGTCGACGGCTTCTGGGCCTTCGTCCTGTTCGGGCTCTCGCTTCTCGCGGAGACGGCGCGACAGGAGGCCACGGGCACGGACGCCCCGGCACTGATCGTCCCGATCCTGTTCCTGCTCTGCCTGGTGATCGCGCTGCGTCGCCGCATGCCCGAGAAGATGCTGCTGCTGGCCGTCGTGCTCGGACTGGCTCAGCTGGTGCTGGACGTGACGAAGACGGCCGCCGACTTCGCCCTGCTGGTGATCGTCTACACGGTCGCCGCGACCGGCGCCCGCTGGGCTTCCCGGCTCGCGCTGGGCATCGGCCTGTGCGCGGCCCCCCTGGCGCAGCTGCGCTGGCCGAACGACGACGCGAGCGTGCTGGGCAACCTCGCGCAGATGGTCTTCCTGACGATTCCGTTCGCCCTGGCCTGGGTGCTCGGCGACTCGATCCGCACCCGTCGCGCCTACTTCGCGCAGTTGGAGGAGCGCGCGGCGCGCCTGGAGAAGGAGCGCGAGGCGCAGGCGAAGGTCGCGGTCGCCGCCGAGCGCGCCCGCATCGCGCGCGAGTTGCACGACGTCGTCGCGCACAACGTGTCGGTGATGGTGGTCCAGGCCGACGGCGCCGCCTACGTCCTCGACGCCGCCCCCGACCAGGCGAAGAAGGCCCTGGAGACGATCTCGTCCACCGGTCGCCAGGCCCTCGCCGAGATGCGCCGCCTGCTGGGTGTGCTGCGCACCGGCGAGCACCAGGAGGGCGGGGAGTACGTGCCGCAGCCGGACGTCGAGCAGATCGAGGACCTCGTCGAGCAGTGCCGCGGCTCGGGACTGCCCGTGGACTTCAAGATCGAGGGCACCCCGCGCCCGCTGCCCAGCGGCGTGGAGCTGACCGCGTACCGCATCGTGCAGGAGGCGCTGACCAACACGCGCAAGCACGGCGGGCCGAACGCGGGCGCCAGCGTGCGCCTGGTCTACTTCGACGACGGCCTCGGTCTGCTCGTCGAGGACGACGGCAAGGGCGCCCCGCACGAGCTGTACGAGGAGGGCGGCGCCGACGGCCAGGGCCATGGCCTGATCGGTATGCGCGAGCGGGTCGGCATGGTCGGCGGCACCCTGGACGCGGGCCCACGACCCGGCGGAGGATTCCGCATCAGCGCCCTGCTCCCGCTCAAACCGGCGCATTGACGCCGACGCACGCCCCCTGTTGACACCTGTCACGCCCCCAAAGCCCCACCAGGACCCACGGAAGAGGACCCGATGACGATCCGCGTGATGCTCGTCGACGACCAGGTGCTGCTGCGCACCGGGTTCCGGATGGTGCTCGCCGCCCAGCCGGACATGGAGGTCGTGGCGGAGGCGGGTGACGGCGTCGAGGCCCTGCAGATCGTGCGCTCGACGGCGGTCGACGTCGTGCTCATGGACGTTCGCATGCCGAAGCTGGACGGCGTGGAGGCCACTCGCCGCATCTGTGCGGAGACCGACCCGCCGAAGGTGCTGATCCTGACCACCTTCGACCTCGACGAGTACGCCTTCTCCGGGCTGAAGGCGGGCGCCTCCGGCTTCATGCTCAAGGACGTGCCGCCCGGCGAGCTTCTCGCCGCCATCCGCTCCGTGCACAGCGGTGACGCGGTGGTCGCCCCCTCCACCACCCGCCGCCTCCTCGACCGGTTCGCACCGATGCTGCCCAGCACCGGAAAGGAGCCTCAGCACAAGGAGCTGGAGCGGCTCACCGAGCGGGAGCGCGAGGTGATGGTGCTGGTCGCCCAGGGCCTGTCGAACGGCGAGATCGCGGCCCGGCTGGTGCTGTCCGAGGCGACCGTCAAGACCCACGTGGGCCGCATCCTGACCAAGCTGGGGTTGCGGGACCGGGTGCAGGTCGTGGTCCTCGCGTACGAGACGGGCCTGGTGCGGGCCGGCGGGCACTGAACCGCGGGGAACGCGCCCCGCGCGCGCCCGGCGCGCACTAGGGTCTGCGCATGCTCCTGTGGATCAACGGCCCCTTCGGGGGCGGCAAGACACAGACCGCACACGAGATCCAGCGCCGCCTGCCCGGCAGCGTCGTCTGCGACCCCGAGCACGTCGGCTTCGGCCTGCACCGCATGCTGCCGCCCGGACTCCGTGGTGACTTCCAGGATCTGACGTCCTGGCGGCAGGGCGTCGTCGAGGTCCTCGACCTCGCCCTCACCCGTCACGACGGCGTGGTCATCGCGCCCATGACGGTCACGGACTCCGGCTACTTCGAGGAGACCGTGGGCCGGTTGCGCGCACTCGGCCACGACGTACGGCACTTCGCCCTTCTCGCCGAGCGGGAGACCGTCCTGCGGCGGCTGCGCGAGCGCGGCTTCGGACACCTCCTTCGGTACGTCGCCGGAAAGAACGCCCCTCTGCGCTGGGAGAGCTGGGCCGTTCAGCAGCTCGACCACTGCCTGGAGCGGCTGCGTGAACCGGAGTTCGCCGAGCACCTGTGGACCGACCACTCGACCGTGCCGAAGACGGCGGACCGCATCGCCGTCCTGGCCGGTCTGACACTGGAGCCGAACAACGAGGGCACTCTGCGGACACGGCTGCGCCAGGCCCGCGTGGGCCTGAAACACATCCGCTTCGACTGACGGCCACCGCGCGGCGCCACCCGGAACCCCCGCCGGGCCTATCTGAGGATTCCCTCCAGGAAGTCGCTCCCGAGCCGCGCCACTGTCGACACGTCGAGCTGGTGCAGCACGTACCGCCCGCGTCGGCGGGTGGTGATCAGCCCCGCCTTCTTCAGGACGGCGAGGTGCCGGGATATCTCGGGGGCCGACATGCCGTGCACCTGGGCCAGCTCGGTGGTGGTGTACGTGCTGCGGGCCAAGTGGCGGCAGATCCGCATGCGGACGGGGTGGGACAGGGCCGTCATCCGCAGCGCGAGCTGCTCGACGGACGGCGGCGAGGCGGGCTCCGGGGCGCCGACGGGATAGTGCAGGAGCGGCTGCCAGCCATGGCGGTGCAGCACGTTCAGATGCGGCCGGCCCAGGCTCGTGGGGACGAGGAGCAGGCCGCCGCCCGCGGTGGTGGTGCGGCCCCCGATCAGCTTGTCGACGACGATCCGCCCGGCGGCCTCGTCCAGCGTGACCGCGGGGGAGACCGCGGCCAGCGCCTCCGCGAGCCCCCGGTGCCGCAGCAGTTCCGTCTTGTGCCGGGCGTCCGCCGTGAGCTGGTGGCTCAGCCGGGACCAGGTGTCCGCGAAGAAGGCTTCGTCGCAGTCCTCCAGAAAGCGTCTCAGCCACCCGCGGACGCTCGGCGGATCGTCGAGGAGACGCCGCGTGAACCGCACCTGCTGGGGGCCGCGGGAGGCGGCGACCTCCAGGGCGCGGCGGCGCACGGCCTCGTCCGACAGGGCGTTCGGCGCATGGGCGTCGTAGGCGAACGTGCAGGTGAACTCCAGGGCCGCGTCCACGAACTGTTCGTCCGTCAGCTTGTCCAGGAGGTCCAGCTCCTCGGCGAGCGTCGCGCCGGGGAGCGTGCTTCCGCCGGCAATGCCTGCGCAGGGCAGGAAGGTGTCGGAGAACGACGTCCGCCACAGGAAGTCGGCCTCGCACATCCGGTCGGCCAGGTGCGGGTCCAGGCGCGCGGTGACGCTCGTGACCCAGCCCTGCAGGCCGGGGTGGTGCCCCGGCTCGGACAGCGCGTGCAGCGCCATACCGAGCTCGGCCAGGGGCGAGGGCACGATCGCGACCCTCTCCGGCCGCAGCCCCGCGATGTCGATGCTCACGCTCATGCCCTCATGGTGCACCCCACCACTGACAACGCCGT